>CAJXRS010000005.1 GCA_913060555.1 uncultured Gammaproteobacteria bacterium
CCCGCCATGACCACGGGCAAGATGCTCACCGAGGATTCTCCTTTTACTTCCACCCAGCGCTCATGTTACCCGTTGCCGGCGGACAGTCCACCGCACGGCGATTACAATGCCCGCTTGTCCCGCTACCCCACCCCGTCGGGCGGCTTTATGAAGCATATCGAGATCCGCGGCGCCCGCACCCACAATCTCAAGAATATCGACCTCCGCCTGCCCCGCGATGAGCTGATCGTCATCACCGGGCTGTCCGGCTCGGGGAAGTCGTCGCTGGCCTTCGATACCCTCTACGCCGAGGGTCAGCGGCGCTACGTGGAATCGCTGTCGGCCTATGCCCGCCAGTTCCTGTCGATAATGGAAAAGCCGGATGTCGACCACATCGAAGGGCTGTCTCCGGCGATCTCCATCGAACAGAAGTCCACCTCCCACAACCCGCGCTCGACGGTGGGCACCATCACCGAGATCTACGACTATCTGCGCCTGCTGTTCGCCCGGGTCGGCGAGCCGCGCTGTCCGGACCACGATCTGCCCCTGGCCGCCCAGACGGTCACCGAGATGGTCGACCAGGTGCTGGCGCTGCCCGAGGACAGCCGCCTGCTGCTGCTCGCCCCCCTGGTCCGGGAGCGCAAGGGCGAATACCAGCAACTGTTCGAGCAGCTGCGCGCCCAGGGGTTCGTTCGGGTGCGGGTCGACGGCACCATCTACGAGCTGGACGAAATCCCGCGCCTGACCAAGAACCGCAAACACAGCATCGAGGTGGTGATCGACCGACTGCGGGTGAAGCCGGAGTTGCGCCTGCGGCTGAGCGAATCCTTCGAAACCGCGCTGCGTCTCGCCGACGGTCTGGCCATCATCGCCTTCATGGACGGCGGCCAGCCGGAGCGCCTGCTGTCGGCCCGCTTCGCCTGCTCGATCTGCAACTACAGTATCGATGAGCTGGAGCCGCGGCTGTTTTCCTTCAACAACCCTTCGGGGGCCTGCCCGGCCTGTGACGGCCTGGGGGTACGCCAGTTCTTCGATCTCGACCGGGTGATCCAGCACCCCGAAGCCAGTATTTCCGAGGGGGCGATCCGCGGCTGGGATCGTCGCAACCTGTTCTATTTCAACATGCTCACCTCCCTCGCCGACCATTACGGCTTCAGCATCGACTGCTCCTATGCGGATCTCGACCCCAGGCACCAGCAGCTGATTCTGTTCGGCAGCGGCGAGGAGCCCATCACCTTCAACTATGTGAACGAGCGCGGTACGGTGTTCAAGCGCACCCACCGCTTCGAAGGCATCATTCCCAACATGGAGCGGCGCTACCGGGAGACCGATTCCAACAGCGTGCGCGAGGAGCTGGCTCGCTACCTCAGCACCCAGCGCTGCCCGGAGTGCGCGGGTCAGCGGCTCAACCGGGCGGCGCGCCACGTGTTCATCGACGATTGCTCGTTGCCGGAGTTGACCAGCCGCACCACCGGCGAACTGCTCGACTATTACGCGGGCTTCCGGCTACCCGGGCAGCGTGGCGAGATCGCCGCCAAGATCCTCAAGGAAATCCACGACCGGCTGCACTTTCTGGTGGATGTCGGGCTCAATTATCTGACCCTGGACCGCAGCGCCGATACCCTGTCGGGCGGCGAGGCGCAACGCATCCGTCTGGCCAGCCAGATCGGCGCCGGCCTGGTGGGCGTCATGTACATCCTCGACGAGCCTTCGATCGGCCTGCACCAGCGGGACAACGCACGCCTGCTCAATACCCTGCTGCGCCTGCGCGACCTGGGCAACACCGTGATCGTGGTGGAGCACGACGAAGAGGCGATCCGCAATGCCGACCACATCCTCGACATCGGCCCGGGCGCCGGGGTGCACGGCGGCCGGGTGGTGGCGCAGGGCAAGGTCGCGGACATCACCGCGGCGCCCGAGTCTCTCACCGGAGACTATCTCGCCGGCCGGCGCCGCATCGAAATTCCCGCGCGGCGTACGCCGCCGGAAGCCGAGCGCTGGTTGCGCATCCTGGGCGCCTCCGGCAACAACCTGCGCGACCTCGACGTCGAGATTCCCATCGGACTGTTCACCTGTGTGACCGGCGTCTCGGGTTCCGGCAAGTCCACGCTGATCAACGAGACCCTGTTTCCGGCCGCGGCCACCGCCCTGAACCGGGCCAGCAGCCTGCACCCGGCACCACACCGGGGCATCGAGGGATTGGAGCACCTCGACAAGTGCGTGGACATCGACCAGAGCCCCATCGGCCGCACACCGCGCTCCAACCCGGCCACCTACACCGGCATCTTCACGCCCATCCGCGAGCTGTTCGCGGCCACGCCGGAGGCGCGGTCGCGGGGCTATGCACCCGGCCGCTTCAGCTTCAACGTCAAGGGCGGCCGCTGCGAGGCCTGCCAGGGCGACGGCGTCACCAAGGTCGAGATGCATTTTCTGCCCGATATCCACGTGCTCTGCGAAGTCTGTAGCGGCAAGCGCTACAACCGCGAAACCCTGGAGATCCTCTACAAGGGCAAGAGCATTCACGAAGTGCTGGAAATGACGGTAGAAGATGCGCGCGCCTTCTTCGACGCCATCCCCGCCATTGCCGGCAAGCTGCAGACGCTCATGGACGTCGGCCTGTCCTACGTGCGCCTCGGCCAGTCCGCGACCACGCTCTCCGGCGGCGAGGCGCAGCGCGTCAAGCTCTCACGGGAACTTTCCAAGCGCGACACCGGGCGCACCCTGTACATCCTCGACGAGCCCACCACCGGGCTGCACTTCCAGGACATCAACCAGCTGCTGGTGGTGCTCCACCGCTTGCGCGACCACGGCAACACCGTGATCGTCATCGAGCACAATCTCGATGTCATCAAGACCGCCGACTGGATTCTCGACCTGGGTCCGGAGGGCGGCAACGGCGGCGGCCGGCTGCTCGCCGCGGGGACCCCGGAAGAGATCGCCGCGGCCCGCCAGTCCCACACCGGGTGCTTTCTGAAACCCTTGCTGGGCGGGCGGCGGCGAGCGAAGCGGACAGCTGCCGCGGGCTGAAATCGCCGCCCCGCAGCTACGCCGCCGCGGTCGTCAGACTGGTCTCCGCGCCCCGACCATCGACGGTGATGAGCCGCACCGGACGACGCCAGATGCGGTCGATGTATTCGAGCACGTAACGGGCGCGCTCCGCATCCAAGCCCCGACCGTCCTCGCGGTGCTGATGGCGCAAGGTCAGGCTGCCATCCGCGGCCAGATCCTCGACCACCACCCGGGGGGCGCCGAAATTGAATTTGGGCGCCAGAATGGTTTCGCGCAATTCGTCGATGTTGGCATCGGTGACCCGCACCGCGCCCTCTCGGGAAGCCGAGTAGACGAACAGATCCAGATCCTCGGCGATCTCCGGGGTCAGGTAGTTGCGGATGAAGCCGAAGTCGTCCTCGGTGCGCATCAATTCGCGGGCCTCCGCCAGCCCGCGCGCCTCGATCAGCCGCTCCCACATCACATAGCCGAGGTGATAGGGGTTGATACGCAAGGCCACCTGGTGGTCGCTGGCGTGGGGACTGACCACGTCGGAATGCGTCTTCATGCAGTCGACATAAAACTGCGAGGGCAGAAAATCGGCTTCGCGCAGCAGCCGCGAATGCCAGTAGCTGGCCCAGCCCTCGTTCATGATCTGGCAGTTGAAAACCGGCTGGAAGTACCAGGACTCCTTGCGCACCGCGAGAAAGATATCGCGCTCCCAGTCCGCCATTTCCGGCGCATACTGGGCGATGAACCAGAGCAGATCGCGCTCCGGGTGGGGCGGGATGTGCAGGGGCTTGTCGGCATCCTCCAGCTCCGGCGCAGCGGTCCCGGGCAGGCGCGCGTAGCGTTCGCCGAACTCGTCCGCCGGCCGCTCGTCCGGTTGTCTGGCGTGGGCTCGATAGGGCACCCGGTTGAAGGGTTGATCCGAATCGATATGGGGCTCGAGGGCAAGGGCCACGTCCAGCACCCGTTCGACCCGAGCCGCGCCGTGCCGCTCGATGGCCTCCGCGATCCGGTGCGCGTGCGCGGCCGCCTGCTCGACGATATGGTAGCCGACCTGCTCCTGGCTGCGGGCAAAAGTGAGGTTGTTGCGGGAAAAGTCCGCGTGCCCGAGCACATGGGCCACCACCAGGGTATTTTCTTCGAGGCTGTTGGTATCCACCAGGTAGGCGTGATTGGGATTGCCCGGAAACACCACCTCGAAGATCCGCGAATGCCCCATGCGATGCTGGATCATCTGGTAGACCCAGCGCACCCCGAACGACCAGTGGGGCATACGCACCGGCAGCCCGTAAACCGCCACTTCCATCATGAAGCTGGCGGGCACCAGCTCGAAATCCACCGGAAAGAAATCCAGCCCCTGGTCTCGCGCCAGGGCCTCGATCCTGGGGATATGGTCGGCGAGTCGATTCATGTCAGGCCACCCCGCTGCGTTCCGCTTGATCGGTGAAAAAGGCCTTGATGGCCGGCCAGATATCGCTGTCGCTGGTCAGGGTGTAGCTGCCCACCGGGAAGTCATCGGCCGCCAGCCGCTGCCAGATGGCCGCCACCTCGGTATCCATGTGCCGGTGCGCCTGCTGGGACACTTCGGCATAACCAGCGAAATTCATGTCCGGCAGCAGGCGGCGTACCGTCTCGGTGGCCGCGGCACGATCCTCGCTGAAATTGTGTCCGTCGGTGGCGTAGAACAGATAGCAGTTGTACTGCGCTGGGTCATAGCGTTCGTCGAGGATCTCGCGCGCCTTGGCAAAGCCGGTGGAACTCTTGGTGCCGCCTTCCCCGCGCACCTGGAAAAACTGCTCCTCGTCGAACTCCCAGGCGCCCACCGTATGGGCGACGAATACCGTCTCGACACTGGTGTACTGACGGCGGATACCCTGCAGCGCCCAGAAGAAAAAAGTCTTGGCCAGCTTGCGGCAATGTTCGTCCATGCTCGAGGAGACATCGAGCACGAAGAACACCACCGCGTTGGTGGTGGGCTTGCGGCGCCGGGCCAGCTGCCGGAAGCGCAGGTCGTCGTTGCCGATGGGCACCTGGCTGTCGGGCTGCGCGCCGCGGCGCTTGACCGCTTCCCGCATGGTGCGCCGTCGATCCAGGCGGGAGCGCGCACCGCGCTTGTCCCAGCCCTCGCGCACATAGGCATCCTCCTCGACGCTGCTGCCCTCGCGCGGTTGCAGGTTGGGCAGCTGCAGGTCCTCCCAGAGCCAGTCGAGGATATCGTCGATCTGGAACTCCAGGACAAAGCTCACCTGGCCCTCACCCTCACCGCCGGCGGGATCGGACCCGGATACCGGGCGCGCCGGACGCAGCACGTCACCCGGCTTGGCATCGCCCTGGCCGGCGCCCTGCTGCTCGTCCGGGTCGCGGAGGCGGAACCGATAGTGCTCCATGAAGCGCACCGGCACCTTGACGGTGCGGTCGCGGGCATCGCTGAGCACGTCGGAGCCGGCCACCAGTTCCGGCAGATGGTCGCGGACCGCCTGGCGGACCTTCTCGTTGTGGCGGAGCCAGTCCCTTGTGCCTCTCGAGAACAGCTCGTACCAACGCCCAGATCCGTTGCGGGCATCGCCATCCGTGAATGACATCATAAGAAAAGCCCCTTCTCAGGCTCACTCCTGAGACAGTAGCGTGGTGACGTAATTCAGCGCCTCGCGCGCGCTGTGCCTGTCGTAGCCGTAGTCGCTGATCAAGCGCTCCTCGACCGCCGCGATCTTCTCCCGTGCGTCCTCATCGGGACGGGCGACCGAGGTCACCAGCCGCAGCACGTCGCGGCGCTCCTCGAACAGATACTTCTCCATCGCCTCCTTGAGCCGGGAATGGGAATCCAGGGAGAAACTCTCGCCCTTCTTGAAGGCCACCATGGCCTTGCGCACCACCTCCTGGCGGAAAGTCTGTTTTCCAGCATCGGAAACGTTGATCTTTTCCTCCACCGCGCGCAGGAAGCGCTCATCCGGCGCCCGGGTCTCGCCGGTGATGGGGTCGCTCACCTCGCGGTTGTCGAGCGCGGCCTCCACCTCGTCGAGATACTTGCCGAGCAGGCTCTCGCTCTCCTCCTCGAAGGAGACGAACAGCGCCTTGTGGACGTCCTCCTTGACCCAGTGGTTGTAGAAATCCTTGCGCGCCGCGACCAGAAAATCGACCCACTGGCGGCGCTGCTTGGCCTCGATGCGGGCATCGTTCTCGATGGCTTCCTTGAGCGTCACCAGCACCTCCATGCTGGTCAGGCTCTTGGTCTCCGAACGGGAGATGGCATTGGACAGGGCGTTGACCACGAAACGCGGCGATACCCCGGAGAGCCCTTCCTCCTCCTGTTCGTGACTGATGCGCTGCAACTCGCTGCGCGCGATGCCGTCGACATCCTCACCGGCGTAGAGGCGCACCTTCTTGGAAAGATCGAGATCCTCGCGCTCGGAAGGCTTGACCCGCGACAGGATGGCGAAGACCGCCGCCACCCTGAGGGTGTGGGGGTCGAGGTGCACCTCGCGGAAGGTCGGCGCCTGGGCGATCAGCTTGCCGTAGATCTTCGCCTCGTCCAGGTAACTCAGCGCATAGGGCACCTGGACGATCACCATGCGGTCGAGCAGCGCCTCGTTCTCCTTTTCCTGGAGGAACTTGCGGAACTCCGCCAGGTTGGTGTGGGCGACGATGGTCTCGTCGACATGGATCAGCGGAAACCGCGACACCTTGACGTTCTTTTCCTGGGTCAGGGTCAGCAGCAAATACAGGAATTCCCGCTTCACTTTGAGGATCTCGATCATCTCCAGCAGCCCGCGGCTCGCCGAGTAGACCGCCCCGGACCAGGACCACGCCCGCGGATCCCCTTCGTCGCCGTATTCGGACACCTTGGACAGATCCACCGAGCCGATCAGGTCGGCGATGTCGGCGGTGGTGGGATCATGGGGCGCATAGGTCCCCACGCCGGAGCGCTTGGCTTCCGAGAGAAACACCCGCTCCACCGGATAGCGCATGAAATCCCCTTCGTATTCGTGTTCGAGGATCGACTGCGCATAGGGGGACAGGTCACCCTGGATGTCGACCCCGTAGGTCTCGCGAAACTCGGCACGGAGGGTGTAGGGAACCAGATTGAGGGGGTTTTCGTGGAGCGGCGATCCCTGCAGGCCGTAGATGGCTCCCTCCTCGGTCAGGCTGTACTCCTCGATGCCGCGCTTGAGCAGGATGACCAGACTGGACTTGCCGCCGGACGGGGGGCCGAGCAACAACAGCAACCGCCGCCCGACCTCGGAGCCGGCGCTGGCCGCCTTGAAGTAGTCGAAAACCTGCTGCAGTGGCCTGTCGATGCCAAACAGCTCGTGGGAGAACAGCCGGAAGCCATCGTCCCCCGCGGCCTCGCACTCGCGGCGCTGCATCCAGCTCAGCATGTCCCAGACATACTGATGGCTGCTGCGCGCGGCCAGGTGCGGCTGCTTGCCGACCACCTCGGTCAGGTACTCGGCGAAGGTGCCCCGCCACTGCTTGGCCTGATGCTCGCGCGTGAAAGCGGAGAGAGACTCGAGGAATTTTTCGCGATCCGTGCTGCTCACCATATGTAAACCTCCCACTCAAGTGGACAGTTTCGATCGGTGGCGCCGTCGCCGTTGGAAATTGCGCCACCCTGTACATTAGAGTTCGCTGCAACTCGCTGTGTTCAGCCTATAGACTGACACCCCTTTGTCAAACGGTCACCGCTCAGTCTGCCAACGGATTCCATCCGCCGCGACATCTCCCGGCGAGCGCGTCCGGCGAACATTGCGACCCTGCGACCTGCACCGGTCGCAGGTGCACTCTGCATCTATATTCAGGCAATACTCAGGCCAACAAAGTTCGACTGCGGTCGCGAAAATTCCGGGCGGACAGCGCCGCCGCGCGGAACCGTGGTCTGAGCGAAGGACGGCCGGCGGCCGGGGATCAGCGCAGCAGGCGCAGCTGGAAACGGTCGCGCAGCCGGGCGGCGAAGGCGACGAAGTAGTCGAGACTGCCGGGATTGCTCATGGCGTCGCGATTGGCAGCCCGCTCCGGTGGAAAGCCCATCAGCAGCTTCTTGACGGGGGTCTCCATCTTCTTGCCGGTGAGGGTATAGGGGATCTCGTCAACCTGCAGGATCTCGTCGGGGACATGACGCGGGGTGAAGTGCTCGCGCAGCGACGCGCGAATGGCAGCGCGAATCTCGTCGTTCAGGGAAAGGCCGGGCTGCAGCCGGACAAACAGCGGCAGATAGTGTCCGCCGTCGGCCAGCTCGATGCTGACCGCAAGACTGTCGGCCACCGCCGCCACCCGCTCGACGCCACGGTAGATCTCGGCGGTGCCGATCCGCACCCCGCCGCGATTCAGGGTGGAATCCGAACGCCCGAGAATCTGCACCGTGCCGGCCTCGGAGACCCGCATCCAGTCGCCGTGGCGCCAGCGGCCGGGATACTCCTCGAAATAACTCTCCCGGTAACGGACATCTCCGGGGTCGTTCCAGAAGTAGACGGGCATCGACGGCATCGGCGCCAGCACGACCATCTCGCCCACTTCGCCGAGCAGCGCCCGGCCCTCGGGATCCAGCGCCTGGACGTCCACACCCAACAGCGCACACTGGATCTCGCCGGCATGCACCGGCAGCAGCGGGCAACCGCCGACGAACGCCGAGGCGATATCCGTACCGCCACTCATCGACAACAGCCACAGATCCCGCTTGACGGCCTCATAGACCCATTCGAAGGCCTCCTCGGGCAGCGGTGAACCGGTGGAGCCGAGCATGCGCAGCGGACCCAGATCATGGTCCTCGCCGGGCTTGAGGCCCGCCTTCATGCAGGCGATCAGATAGGCGGCACCGGCGCCGAAATGGGTCAACCGCGCCTGCTCGGCCAGGGCCCACAGCCGGTGCTGATCGGGATAGCCCGGATTGCCGTCATAGAGCACCGGCGTAGCGCCCAGCAACAGGGCCGACAAGCCGATATTCCACATCACCCAGCCGGTGGTGGAATACCAGAAAAAACGGTCCCCGGCCCGCACATCGCAGTGCAGGCCCAGGTGCTTGAGCTGTTCGAGCAGGACGCCGCCGTGGCCCTGGGTGATCGCCTTGGGAATTCCGGTGGTGCCGGACGAGTACAGTATCCAGAGCGGATGGTCGAAATCGACCTGCGTGAAGTGCAATTCCGGCACGGCTCCGGCCTGGACCTCATCCCAACGCGTAATTCCGGCGATGCCATCGCCAGCACCGACGAGCAACAGCTGTTCCAGGCTCGGCAGCGCTTCCCGCAGCTGCGCGAGTTCGCGCGTGCGGGTCATGGGTCTGCCGTTATAGGTATAGCCGCTGGTCGCGATCAGCACCTTGGGTTCGATCTGACGAAAGCGGTCGACGACGCTATTGGTGCCAAAATCCGGCGAACAGCTCGACCACACCGCGCCCACTGCGGCAGCGGCCAGAAAAGCGACCACCGCCTCGGGAACATTGGCCAGGTAGGCGACCACCCGGTCGCCCGGCACTACGCCCCGGCCGCGCAGCCAGGCAGCCAGCCGCGCCACCTGGTCGGAGAGTTCGCGCCAACCGATTTCCCGCATGCCCCCGCATTCGTCGGCCGCGAGCAGCGCCGGGTGCGCCTCGGTCGCGGCTCGAAAAATGTGTTCGGCAAAGTTGAGCCGGGCGCCGGCAAACCAATGCGCTCCCGGCATCTCCCGGGTCGACAGCACCCGGGTCGGGGGCGTCGCGGAAATCACGCCGTAGTAATCCCAGATGCTCTGCCAGAAAGCCTCGAGTTCACGGACCGACCACTGGTGCAGCTCGGCATAGCCGTCGAACCGCAGGCCGCGCTCGCGATCCAGCCATGCCAGGTAATCGGCAAGGTTGGTTGTCCGGCGAAAATCTGCCGACGGGCTCCACAGCAATTTCACGGCCGCGCCTCGCGGGATTGCGGGGGATGTTCGCCCGCGTCCTCCAGAAAAGGCCGCCCAAAGTTGTGCGAACGGCCACGCATCTGGGCGATGCGCCGGCCGCGCTGATCGGTGACCTCGATGTCCACCAGGCTGGCGGAACCGCCCTGGTGGGTCACCACCGCGGTCGCGGTCAAGCGATCGCCGGCGCCGGCCGGCCGCAGGTAGTCGATCGCGCAGTGTGCGCCAACCCCGGCCCTGTTGGTCGAGACGCTGGCCACCGCGAAGGCCACGTCGGCCAGCGTGAAACTGGTGCCACCGTGACAATGACCGAGGGAGTTGAGCATCTCGGGACGCACGGTCAGGGCCAGCCTGGCGAAACCCGGCGCCACCTCCTCGAGCACGATCCCCAGCCGCTCAACGGTGGGGTCGGCGCCGAGAATGGCGGCCGCGCAGCGCTGCGCCAGCGCAACGCTCGACTGATCGGACATTGGCCCCCCCTGACAGGCAAAACTGCATTGGAGTTCTACCCCATTGCCACGTCGGTGCCAATCCCCATGGCGATGCCGACCTGGACCCGAACCAGCGCCGAGCTGCCATCACCCTCGCACAGCAAGGCATGTGACAACCCTGCCTGACAGGGAGCGGCAGCGGCAACCAAGACCTGGGGATGTTAGTGTACCCCGCCACTCATTTTGTAACTTTCAGAGCGTGACTGAGTCGACAGTGCAAGGCGCGATCCGCAGTGAATGGCAGCGCCCTTTACAAGGATCGCAACGCCGCAATGTCGACTCAGGCACGCTCCCGAAGGGCGAGCCGGAAAGCGCTCATCCGCTGCGTTACGTCTCTTGAAAATGGCGCTGCCATTCCTTGCGAGACAAGCCTTGCGGCTAAGCGCTTTCCGACTCGCTGAATGTTACAAAATGAGTGGCGGGGTACACTAGCATCGGACCACCTTGGCGCCGAGGAGAACCTCAGGTGATGCACGAATTCTATTTCGACCACTGGCTGTGGCTGCTGGCCTGGATCGCCGTGATCCTGCCGCCGTTCTGGAAGATCTTCACCAAGGCCGGCTTCTCGCCCTGGCTGTCGTTGCTGATCCTGGTGCCGGTCGTGAACCTGGTGGTGCTGTACATCGTCGCCTTCTCGCGCTGGCCGGGGCTGCCCGAAGCCGGCAAGCGATGAGCCGCGGCTGGCTGTGGGGTGCCCTGGCCGTGTTGCTGCTGGCAGCCGGCTCTTACGCCCTGTACCGCCAGCTCGAGCCCCGGCCGTTGCCGCCCGGCGTGCTGTACGGCAATGGCCATGTGGAGGGCACCGAGGTGCGTGTGGCCGCCGAGGTCGGCGGGCGGGTGACGGACAGCGCGCTGGTCGAAGGCGAGCCGGTGGCAGCGGGCGCGGCGCTGGTGCGCATCGATGCCGCCGATCATGAAATCGCCGTCAGGCAGGCCCGCGCAGACCTCGGCGCCGTGCAGGCCGATGCCGTCGCCCTGGAAGACCAACTGGGCACCTGGCGGCACCATCTCCAGACCGCCAAACGCCAGCTGGAACGTTACGGCAAGCTGGGTGCGCGCGATCTCGCCAGCCGCCAGCAGATCGACGACGCCGAGAACCGCCAGCGCGAGGCCCTGGGCCGGGTCAGGACGCTGGAGGCGCAGCTGGAAGCCAACCGTGCGCACCAGGAGGCCGCTGCCCAGCGCCTGGCACTGGCCGAGTCGCAGCTGGCCAAGACGGTGGTGCGCGCGCCGCTGGCCGCCACGGTGCTGGTGAAGGCCGTGGAGCCCGGCGAGGTGGTGCAGCCGGGACAGACCCTCGCGGTGCTGGTGGATCTGACCGAGCTGGAACTCACCGTCTATCTGCCGGAGGTGGAGATCGGCAAGCTGCAGCTCGGTGCGCCGGCGCGGGTGCGGGTGGACGCCTATCCCGAGCGTGACTTCAGGGCGCGCATCAAGCGCATCGACCAGCGCGCCCAGTTCACGCCGCGCGAGGTGCACATGCCGGAAGAGCGCGTGCGCATGGTGTTCGGGGTGACGCTCGCCATCGCCAACCCCGAGGGCGCGCTCAAGCCGGGCATGCCGGCCGATGCCTGGATCCGTTGGGACCCGGACGCATCCTGGCCGCAGACGCTGTGGATTCCGCGCTGAGCCAAGCGGAGCCGCCGGTCGTCGCCAGCGCGCTGGCGCGGCGCTTCGGCAAAGTTGCGGCGCTGGCCGGCATCGATCTGAGCGTCGCCACCGGCGAGCGGCTGGGACTGGTGGGGCCCGACGGTGCCGGCAAGAGCACACTGCTGCAATCGCTGGCCGCGCTGCTCGATCCCAGCGCCGGCCGCTGCCGGGTACTGGGCTTCGATACGGTGCGCGAGGCGGCGCAGATACAGGCGCGGATCGGCTATATGGCCCAGGGTTTCACCCTCTACGAGCGCCTGTCCGTGGACGAGAACCTCGCCTTCTCCGCCGGGGTGCGCGGCGTCACCGGTGACACCTACCGGGAACGCCGCGCGGCACTGCTGGCGATGGCCGGGCTCATGCCCTTCACCGAGCGGCGCGAGCGCGAGCTGTCCGGCGGCATGCGCAAGAAGCTGGCGCTGTGCACCAACCTCATCCATCGCCCGCCGCTGCTGCTGCTCGACGAACCCGGCCTGGGCGTGGACCCGCTGTCGCGCCGCGAGCTGTGGCAGATGCTGGATGACCTGCGCGCGCAGGACGTCACCGTGGTGCTCGCCACCTCCTACATGGACGAGGCCGAGCGCTGCGACCGGGTGGCCTTTCTCGACCGTGGCCGACTGCTCGCGCTGGACACCCCGGCGGCGCTGCGCGCACGCGCGGCGGGCACGACCTTCGCGGTCACGCGAGCGGCCGATGCGCCGCCGCTGCCGGCAGCCCTGCCCGGCGTGCGCAGCATCAAGCACCTGCCCGACCGGCTGCGGGTCCAACTGGACAGCGGCCGGAACGGCGCCGAGGCGCAGCGCCTGCTCGCCCCCCTGGGGACGGTTCAGGCCGTCGAAGCCGATCTGGAAGACGTTTTCACCCTGCTGGCGCCGCCGGGGGAGGATGCCGCGACCGCGGCCCGGCCGGCGCATCCGATCGCGGCAGGTCCGGGCGGCGGAGGCATCAGCACCCAGGAACTGACCCGCCGCTACGGCGCCTTCAGCGCGGTGGACGCGGTCTCGCTCGACATCCCGCCGGGCGAGATCTTCGGCCTGCTGGGGGCCAACGGCGCCGGCAAGACCACGCTCATCAAGCTGCTGTGCGGACTCGAGCGGCCCAGCGCCGGCAGCGCCAGGGTCGCCGGCATCGCCGTGGATGGCGCGCGCGGCGCGCTGCACCGGGCGGTGGGTTATATGTCCCAGCGCTTTTCCCTCTACCCGGACCTCAGCGTGGCGGAGAACCTGCGCTTCTTCGCCAGCGCCCAGGGACTCGCCGGTCGCCGGGCGCGGGCCGCGATCGCCGCCGCGGCCGCCGAGTCCGGGCTCGACGCCGGCGACCCGCGCATGGCCGGAGCGCTCTCGGGTGCGCTGCGCCAGCGCCTTGCACTGGCCTGCGCGGTGCTGCACCGACCCCGGGTACTGTTCCTGGACGAACCCACCTCGGGGGTCGATCCGCTGTCGCGCCATCGCTTCTGGGCGCTGATCCGCAACCTGGCGGCGGCCGGCATGACCGTGGTGGTCACCACCCATTACCTGGAAGAGGCCGCCTTCTGCCAGCGCCTCGGCCTGATGCAGCGCGGGCGGCTGATCGCCAGCGGCACCCTGGCGGCACTGCGGACGCAGGCCGAGCTCGCCGCGGACGCCGGTGTCGAGGCGATCTTCCTCGCCCATCTGGGGCGGGCCGCATGAACGCGCGCCGCATCGCCGCCATGCTCGGCAAGGAGAGCCGCGAGATCCTGCGCGACCCCATCACCCTGGGGGTGGCGCTGGCCATGCCGCTGATCATGCTGCTGCTGTTCGGCTACGCGATCTCGCTGGACGTGCGCGAGGCGCCGCTCGGGGTGCTGGATCTCGACCGCAGTCCGCTCAGCCGCCAGCTCGTGCGCCAGTTCACCGACACCGAATACTTCGCCCTCGCCGAGACCTATACCGATCTGGGCGGGGTGGAAGAGGCGCTGCGCCGCGGCTCCGTAAAGCTGGCGCTGGTCATCCCCCGCGGCCTGGCCCGCGAGCGACAGCGCCGCGAGGCCCCGCAGATGCAGATACTGCTCGACGGCACCTACTCGGCCACCGCCAACCTGCTGGGCGGCTATGCCCGCGCCATCGTCGCCGCCGCCGACCCGGCGCCGCCGGCCATCGAGGTGCGCACGCGGGTCTGGTACAACCCGTCGCTGCGCAGCATCAACGACGTGGTGCCGGGGCTGTTCGGCGTCATCCTCATGGCCTTCCCGCCGCTGCTCACCGCCCTGGCCATCGTGCGCGAGAAGGAATCCGGCTCCATCCAGCAGGTATTCGTCTCGCCGCTGTCGGGCCCCGAGTTCCTGATCGGCAAGCTGCTGCCCTACGGTTTGATCGCCTTCCTGCAGATCGCCATGGTGATGGCGGTTGGCTTCCTGTGGTTCCAGGTGCCCATGGCCGGCAGCCTGAGCCTGCTGCTCGCCGCTGGCGGGGTGTATGTGCTGTGCACGGTCGGCCTCGGGCTCCTGGTCTCGACGCTGACCGGGAGCCAGCTCATCGCCATGCTGCTGGCGCTGATCATCACCCTGATGCCGTCGTTCCTGTTCTCGGGCTTCTTGTTCCCGATCTTCACCATGCCCTACGCCCTGCAGCTTTACACCGCGATTTTTCCGGCGCGCTACTTCATCGATCTGTCGCGCGGCGTGGTGCTCAAGGGCGCGGCGCTCGGCGATCTGTGGCTGAACCTGCTGCTCCTCATCGCCTATACCGCGGCGGTGTTCGCCCTGGCCGTCTGGCGCTTTCGCAAGAAGGTGGCGTGATGGCTGTGCGCCTCGCCGGGCTGCTGGCCAAGGAGATGATCCAGTTCTTCCGCGACCGGGTGATGCTGGTGCTGATCCTGTGGCTCTATACCGTCGAGGTGGTGATCTGCACGGTGGCGCTGTCGTTTGCCGTGCACGACCTGCCGCTGGCGCTGGTGGACCTCGACCACAGCCCCGCCAGCCGTGCCCTTGCCACGGCCTTCGCGGCCGGCGACGCCTTTCGCGTGACGGCGCGCCCGGCCCGCGAAACCGACGCCACGGCGGCATTGCAGGCGGGGGCGGCGCGCGCGGCGCTGATCATCCCCGAGCATTTCACCCGCCGGCTGGCCCGCGGCGAGCCGGCCGAGGTGCAGCTCCTGGTCGACGGCAGCAACAGCACAGTGGCCGCCCAGGCCCGCGCCTACGCGCTGGAGATCGTCGAGGACCATGCCCGGGATCAGGCCTATCGCCTGGGCGGGCCCGCGGCAAGGCCGCCCCTCGGGGTCGCGCTGCGCAGCTGGTACAACCCGGCCGCCGACCTCGAGCGCTTCACCGTGCTGTCCATGATCGCGCTGGCGGCGCTGATGGTGGGCGTCATCCACCCGGCGGCCTCCATCGTCCGCGAGCGCGAGATCGGCACCCTCGAACAGCTGCGCGTCACCCCCATCGGCACCGCCGAGCTGTTCATCGCCAAGACCCTGCCCACCCTGCTCATGGGTCTGCTGGCGGTGTTTCCGAGCCTGCTGATCGCGCGCCTGTTCGACGTGCCGCTGGCCGGCAGCCTGGGGCTGTTCCTGGCCTACACCGCAGTGTTCCTCGGCTCCGCCATCGGCCTCGGCGTGCTGGTCGCGGCCATCGCCCGCACCCTCCAGCAGGCCCTGCTGCTGGCCTTCTTCGGCCTGTTCCCGCTGATGTTCCTGTCCGGCACCCTGGCGCCGGTGGAGAGCATGCCCGCGTTCCTGCAGCGCGCCTCGGTGCTGAGTCCGCTGCGCCACTACATGGACGTGATCCTGGGGATCTTCCTCAAGGGCGCCGGCCTGGCCGAGCTGTGGCCGCAGGGGCTCGCCCTGCTCGCCATCGGCACTGCGCTCTACGCGGCGGCCTGGGCGGTGTTCCGCCGCGAGTTCGGGTGACCGGGAGCCGACGGCAGCGCTGAAGGATCAGATCGCGGTTCCACGGCGTGTTTGCCCCGAACAGCCAGTGGCGGGCGCAGGTGACGCCGGCGAGGCGGGGTAAGGGCCGCCGAATCGGAAGAAAAACCCCAAGCCAGCGGCATGCTGCCATGACCTGGGCGCAGCGGCTCAAACGCGTCTTTGATATCGACATGCAGACCTGTCAAGCGTGCGGCGGCGCCATCCGGATCATTGCCGCGATTGGGGATCCCGCGGTGATCAAAAAGATACTCGACCATCTGGATCGACAGGGCGCCCTGCCACTGGCCTACCACCGCCGGGTGGCGCGCGCGCCACCAAGCCCACAGCTTGTTCCGACCCTGCATTGACGCATCGGCGCCGTTGACTTACACCACGGCAGGGGCAAGTTCGCACCGACGTTCTGGATGCGGCCTTCCAGCGACGCTCAGGGTTGTATTCCGATCACATCGCGCGCCTGTTGCGCGCCGGCCGGCACGGTAAATGGCCAGATAACGGCCCACATAACCCTAAAGCCTGCAACGAATTCTGATCGACTACTCGGGAAAGGGCGTTTGTTCTTCCTTACTCCGGTGCCGCTCGTGCCGAGACAGGCCACCTCCGGAAAAAGCAGCGCATTTCGCCGCTTGATCGGCGCCGCTGTGGGAGTGTGATGGCTTCGCAGCACCTCGGCGATGCGGCCGTTGAAGCCTTCAGCCATGCCGTTGGCCGCCCAGGGTCTTCTGCAGGCGATGGTGTGGCTGCGGTCTTCGCCACATTCCCGCTCGCGCCACCGGCGCACCGTCCTCGGCGCAATCCCATAGCGCTTTGCCAACACCGTCACCGGCTCGCTGGAACTGCGAATCGCTCGGCGTATGGCAGGCGTCGTCGTGGCGTTCTTGTGCAAGGCACACAGTCTCCGGTGGCCTCCGTCCACCCGTCTCGCGTGCAACCTCGGGACGCCGCAGCCTTGTGCTGCCGAAAATCCGCGCCATAGCGGCACGTCGACGCACCAGTCCGGCTGCCCCCAATTGGGCACAAAGCCTGCTTACAGCTTAAGGCGGGGTACGAAACGATGTTGAACCGACAGAGGAGGCAGGCAGAGCGATGGAAAAAACCGAGATGACGCGACGGATTCTCCAGGCCAAGAAAAGCAAGGGGCTGAGCTGGGCGGCGATTGCCGGCGAGGTCAGCATGTCCCCGGTGTGGACCGCCTCCACCGCGCTGGGCGAGAACTCGGCGACCGAATCCATCGCCCACAAACTGTGCGCGGTGCTGGACTTGAGTGACGAGGTGGCCGAGGCGCTGCAGGAGTGTCCGATGAAGGGCAATTCCGTCGACGGGCAGGTACCTACCGACCCGCTGATCTATCGCTTCTACGAAATCATGGCGGTGTACGGCACCTCCATCAAGGAAGTCATCCACGAGGAATTCGGCGACGGGATCATGAGCGCCATCGATTTCCGCCTCGACATCGCGCGCGAGGAAAACCCCAAGGGCGACCGCGTCAAGGTCGTGATGAGCGGCAAGTTCCTGCCCTACGCGCGCTGGTAGCGCAGCCCATCCGCAGTGGTGCGAGCAATCCCCGCTGGCGCCGACACAACCATCAACCGAACCATCAAGCCGAGGGATCTCATGTCCTATCTCCAGCCTTCCGAATTCGTCACCAAGATGGTCGACGCCGGCGAGTCCAAGATCTACATGGGCACGCGCGACACCATCATCCGCGCGTACATGGCCGGCGCCATCCTGGCGCTGGCCGTAGTCTTCTCCGTCACCATCAACGTACAGACCGGCAATCCCATCGTCGGCGCGGCGATGTTCCCGGTCGGCTTCTCCATGCTCTACCTGATGGGCTTCGACCTGCTTACCGGCGTCTTCGTGCTGACCCCGCTGGCCTGGCTCGACAAGCGACCGGGCGTGACCTGGCCACGCATCCTGGAGAACTGGGGCAAGGTCTTCATCGGCAATTTCTGCGGTGCTATGACAGTGGCTATCCTCATGGCCATCAATTTCACCTACGGCTTCACCGACGAGATCAGCGAGGTCGGCAAGACCGTCGCCACCATTGGCGAGAAACGCACCGTGGGCTACGCCGAGCACGGTTTCGGCGGCTGGCTGACGCTGTTCATCCGCGGCTGCCTGTGCAACTGGATGGTATCGATGGGCGTGGTGGGCGCGATGATCGCCACCAGCGTGCCGGGCAAGGTGATTGCCATGTGGATGCCGATCATGGTCTTCTTCTATCTCGGCTTCGAGCACTCCGTGGTCAACATGTTCCTTTTCCCGCTGGGCCTGATGCTCGGTGGCAACTTCTCCATCGGCGACTACATCTTCTGGAACGAGCTGCCCACCGTGCTGGGTAACATCGTCGGTGGTCTCACCCTGACCGGGTTGACGCTCTACACCACCCATGTGCGCACCCAGGCCAGGCGCCAGTTTCCGGTCAAGCCGGCCCCGGGAACGTCCACGAGCTGAGTTCGTGGTTACGGGCTTCGACATCGACCCAACGCGGACAGGCCGGGAGGACGGCGGGCAGCCTCCTCCCGGTCCATAGCCAGCCGAGGCATGCCGATGGATGGTCCGCCAGCGACGCAGCCCTCTGCATCCGTCCCGAAGCTGCAAATCCGCTTCGGTCAGCACTCGGAAAAGGGCACAGCGGACAAGCAGCGCAATCAGGACTTCCACGGCAGCTGTCATCCGACAACGGGCCAGCTTCGCAGCAAGGGCGTGGCGCTGGCGATTGCCGACGGTATCGGCAGCAGCGAAGTCAGCCATATCGCCGCGGAAACGGCGGTCAGTACGTTTCTGGCGGACTACTACTGCACCTCCGATGCCTGGTCGGTCAAGCGTTCCGCCCAGCGCGTGATCGCCGCGGCCAACAGCTGGCTCTACGGCCAGACCCACCGCAGCCCCTACCGTTTCGATCAGGACCGCGGCTATGTCTGCACCTTCAGCGCGCTGGTCTTCAAGCAGCGCGAGGCGCATCTGTTCCATGTCGGCGATGCGCGCATTTACCGCCTGCGCGACGGTGTGCTGGAACAGCTCAGCGAGGATCACCGCTACTGGCTGTCGCGCCAGGAGCACTATCTCAGCCGGGCGCTGGGCATAGCCGACCATGTCGAGATCGACTACCGCCGCCTGCCGCTTGCGCGTGGCGATGTCTTCATTGCGGTCACCGACGGCGTCCACGAATTCGTCACTGATGCGCGGATCGCCGAGATCCTGCGCGCCAATCCCGAAGATGCCGATGCGGCCGCCCACGCACTGGTTGCGGAGGCAGCAGCCGCCGGCAGCGATGACGACCGCAGCGTCCAGATCGCGCGCGTCGAGCAGCTGCCGGAGGTAGGCGAAGCGCGGCCCACGCAAGCTGCGCTGGAGCTGCCCTTGCCCCCCGCGCTGAGCCCGAGACAGCAATTCGACGGCTTCGAAATCCTGCGCGAACTGCACGTCAGCAGTCGCAGCCAGGTCTTCCTTGCCGTCGACACGGCCAGCGGGCGCCAGGTGGCCCTCAAGCTGCCGGGCAGCGATCTGCGCCAGGATCCGGAGCTGCTCGAACGTTTCCTGCTGGAGGAATGGATCGCGCGCCGCATCGACAGCCCGCATGTGGTGCAGGCGATTGCGCGCGAGCAGCCGCAGCAGTATCTCTACGTCGTCACCGAATACATCGAAGGCCCGTCGCTGCGCCAATGGATGCGCGACCACCCCGAGCCCGATCTGGAGTCCGTACGCACCATTGTCGAGCAGATCGCCAAGGGCATGCTCGCTTTCCACCGTCAGGAAATGATCCATCAGGACCTGCGCCCGGAGAATGTGCTGATCGACACGGCCGGCACCGTCAAGCTCATCGACTTCGGCGCAGCCGCGGTGGGCGGCATCATGGAAAGCGCCAGCGAAGCCGGCGGCGTCCTCGGCACCGAACAGTACGCCGCGCCGGAGTATTTCCTGGGCGAGGGTGGCAGCACGCGCTCGGATATCTATTCCCTGGGGGTGATCGCCTACGAGATGCTGACCGGCGAGCTGCCCTATGGCACCCGCGTGCCATCGTCGCGCACGCGCGCGGCGCAGCGCCGACTCAAGTACGGCACGGCGCTGCGCTGGCACCGCGATACGCCGGCGTGGATGGACGGCGCCCTGCGCAAGGCCGTGCATATCGATCCGGAAAAGCGCTACCAGGAGGTGGCCGAATTCGCTTACGACCTTCGCCATCCGCGCCGCGCCTTCCTCGCCGAGGCACAGGCGCCACTGATCGCGCGCAATCCGGTGCGCTTCTGGCAGGGCGTTTCCTTGCTGCTCGGCGGGCTGGTTCTGGTGCTGCTATCGCTGCTGGCCCGCTAAGCCGCTTCTTCCGGAAGCCACGCACGACGTAGACAGCATTGCCGATGTTCGTAAGCAAGCGGTCACTGAGCGCGCGCGAGCCTTACTGCCGCGCTTCGCCGCAAGCGCCGCTGCCCGGGAACACCGCCCCAGCGAAAGCCGGGCGGTTGCCGCAGGCGGGATTGTTTAGAATCCGGATTCAATTCATCGTCCGGTAGCGCTGCGTCCGCGCCGCACCCAAGAGGCCTCTTTTCCCATGATCCCATCCGCCGGAGCGCACTTTCGCGCCGCTTTGCAGGAAGAAACGCCGCTTAAGATCGTCGCGCGCCATCTACACCTCTCCGGCGGCGGCGCCGCCGCGGGCAGTCTTGGCCTGCCGGATCTGGGGATCTCGGGCCTGGAGAACGTGCTGATCGACGTCCGTCGCATCACCGATGTCTGCGACACGCCGCTGCTGGTGGATGTCGATACCGGCTTCGGCGCCAGCTTCTTCAACGTCGCGCGCACCACCAAGGCCATGATCAAGGTCAGCGCCGTTCAGGCGGCGCGCGGCGCCCGAAGGCGCGGAAAGAAAGCCGGCGTGCGTGCGGCGTAGGCTGCATATTCGGCGCCGAAAGCGGCCGCCACCTCGCGCTCCTCGCGCCGTGCCAGGTGCGCGTACATCAGCACCAGCACCGGAAACATGGCGAGCGTGAGCAGCGTCGGCCATTGCAGCAGGAAACCGAACATGATCAGCACGAAGCCGGCGTACTGCGGGTGGCGCAGCCGCGCGTAGGGGCCGGTGGTGGCGAGCGTGCTGCTGCGCTGGGCCTCGTAGAGCACCCGCCACGCCGCCGCCAGCAGCCAGAAACCGCCACCGATGAAGACCGCGCTCAGCAGGTGAAACGGCCCCAAGTGGGGATTCCCCTGCCAGCCAAAGAGCATCTCCAGCAGATGCCCGGAGTCGTGCGCGAACCAGTCCACACCGGGAAAGCGGCTCGACAGCCAACCCGAGAGCAGATAGATCGTCAGCGGAAAGCCGTACATCTCAGTGAAATAAGCCACCAGGAAGGCGCTGAAGGCCCCGAAGGAGCGCCAGTCGCGCGCCGTGCGGGGGCGGGCGAAGCTGAAGGCGAACAGCGTGAACACCAGGATATTGATGACCGCGACGCCCCACAGACCGTAGGACGGTGTCGCGGCGTTCACGGCCGCCGCTCCCGGTCACTTTGCTCGCTTCCGGCGCCGCCGTGACCATGGCCATGCCCGCCGTGCATGAACAGGTGCAGCAGCGGACAGGCGGCGAGCAGCAGCCAGGGCAGCAGGCCCAGCGCATGGGCGCGGTGTTCGCTGAAAAACAACAATGCCGCGATGGCAGCGAAGCCGAGAAAAACCCACCGCCCGCGCCTGCCTCTATGCGGGGCTTCGCGGTGCTCTGCGTGTGTCGCCATGGCATGACCTCCGTCAACGGACTACCCAGAGGGGGCACTCGAACTCGGCACGGGTCGTCCGCTGTGCGCCCGGGCGGCGGATGTCGAGCGCGATGCAGAACGGACCCTCGCCGTCGAGCTTGAAATAACCGCCGTAGGTCTCGGTGCCGGCGATGGCCATCGGCTCGAGGCGGCAGTGCGTGCCGGCGAGGCCAAGCCCGGCCATGCGGCCAGGACCAGCGACGACAGCAGACGCCGCATGGCGCTCATCTGCTAGGCGCCGACCGCGATCGGCCGCTCATGCCTGCACCCGGTTCAAGCGCAGCGCATTGCCGATCACCGACACCGAGCTGAAGGACATGGCCGCTGCGGCGATCATCGGCGACAGCAGAATGCCGAAGAACGGATACAGCACGCCGGCGGCGATGGGCAGGCCCAGGCTGTTGTAGCCGAAGGCGAACCAGAGGTTCTGGCGGATGTTGCGCATAGTGGCGCGGGACAGGCGGATGGCACGCACGATGCCGGTCAGATCGCCCTTCACCAGGGTCACGCCGGCGCTTTCCATGGCCACGTCGGTGCCGGTGCCCATGGCGATGCCGACCTGGGCCTGGGCCAGCGCCGGGGCGTCGTTGATGCCGTCGCCGGCCATGGCGACGAAGCGGCCCTGGGCCTGCAGTTCCTTGATTTTCTGTGCCTTCTGGTCCGGCTGCACCTCGGCCATCACCTCGTCGATGCCGAGCTTCCCGGCCACCGCCCGCGCCGTGGTGGCGCTGTCGCCGGTGAGCATGACGATGCGGATGCCCTCCTCGTGCAGCGCGCGGATGGCGGCGGGCGTGGTTTCTTTGATCGGATCGGCGACCGCCACCAGCCCGGCGGCGCGACCGTCCACGGCCAGGAACATGGCGGTCTTGCCCTCGCCGCGCAGGGTCTCGGCGCGCTCGGCCAGCGGGCCGATCTCGACGCCCAGCGCATCCATCAGCGCGCGGTTGCCGAGCGCCACATCCCGGTCCTGAACGCGCCCGCGCACGCCCTGACCGGTCACCGAATCGAAATCCTCATAGCGGCCCGGCTCGACGCCGCGTTCCTCGGCGCCGGCGACGATGGCTGCCGCCAATGGGTGCTCGCTGCCGCGTTCCAGCGTCGCGGCCAGGCGCAGGACCTCGCTTTCGTCGAAGCCCTGGGCGACCACCACGTCCTGCAACCGTGGCCGGCCCTCGGTGAGGGTACCGGTCTTGTCGACCACCAGGGTGTCGACGTCGCGCAGGGTCTGGATGGCCTCGGCGCTCTTGAACAGCACCCCCAGCGAGGCACCCTTGCCGCTGGCCACCATGATCGACATGGGCGTGGCCAGCCCCAGCGCGCAGGGACAGGCGATGATCAGCACGGCCACCGCATTGATGAGCGCATAGGCCATGGCGGGCTGCGGCCCCCAGACGCTCCAGATGATGAAGGTGAGGATGGCGATGCCGACCACAGCCTGGACGAAGTACGCCGCCACCACGTCCACCAGGTTCTGGATGGGCGCGCGGCTGCGGCTGGCCTCGGCCACCATCTGCACGATCTGCGCGAGCAGGGTATCGCTGCCCACCCGCCGGGCTTCGATCACCAGCGAACCGGTGCCGTTGACGGTGGCACCGATCACGCTGTCACCCGCCGTCTTCTCGATCGGGATCGGCTCGCCGGAGATCATGGACTCGTCGACGGCGCTGCGTCCTTCCTGGACCTCGCCGTCCACCGGTACCTTCTCGCCCGGCCGCACGCGCAGCCGGTCACCGATCTGCACTTCTTCGAGCGGCACGTCGCGCTCGCTGCCGTCGGTCTCGATGCGCCGGGCGGTCTTGGGCGCCAGACCCAGCAGCGCCTTGATGGCGGCGTTGGTCGAACTGCGCGCGCGCAGCTCCATGACCTGGCCGATCAACACCAGGGTGACGATGGCTGCCGCTGCTTCGAAGTACACCGCAACCCGGCCGTCCGCGTCGCGGAATGCGTCCGGAAAGAGAGCCGGCGCCAGCGTGGCGACCAGGCTATAGACATAGGCCACGCCGACGCCCAGCCCGATCAGCGTGAACATGTTCAGATGCCAGGTCCGTACCGAGCGATAGCCGCGCACGAAAAATGGCCAGCCGCTCCACAGCACCACGGGAGTGGCGAGCGCCAGCTCCAGCCAGCGCCCGATGGCGCCGTGCGGCAGCAGGCCGGCAACGCCCGGCACCATGGGCCCCATGGCCAGCACCAGCACCGGCAGCGTGAACGCCGCCGCCAGCCACAGCCGGTGGGTCATGTCGCGCAGCTCCGGGTTGTCCTCCGGCTCGGCGCTGACCGTCACCGGCTCCAGCGCCATGCCGCAGATCGGGCAGTCGCCCGGATGGTCCTGGCGCACCTCGGGGTGCATGGGGCAGGTGTACATCGCCCCCGGTGGGGCCGGCGGCGCGGCCCGGGCCGTATCGTGGCCCTGGTCGCCGGCGCCAGTGGTCACAAACGCCGCCGGATCGGCGACGAAGCGGTCATGACAACGGCTGGAGCAGAAATAAAACGTCGCGCCATCGTGCTGCACGGTGGCTGCCGCCCGGTCCTCCGCCACCTGCATGCCACATACCGGGTCTTTCGCCATGTCTGCCTCCGTGTCGAATAGTCGTTACGTGCGGCTGTCTCGGGCGCAACCCGCCAGCCGGTTGTACAAGAAAGCGAGCGATTTCCCGGCGACGACAGCCGTCACCGTCGCGCCGCCCGGACCGCAAACGCCGTAGACCACCGCCGTGGTGAGCACCGCGGTGCCCCCGAATGCCCAGACCCTGAGTTCGCCCGTGGGCAATCCCCCACTTCATGCGCTGCGTGCCGGCCGGCAAAGGGCCGCGCCAGAAGGCGCGGCCCCGCCCAGTCACGGCTTGGGATGGTGCGACTTGTGTTCCTCGGTGTTGGCGCCGGCGCCCATGCCGCCGCCCATCATTCCCTTGCCATTACCCCCCATCATGCCCATGCCGTTCATCATCTGCATGCACTCCTGCATGCGCTGGCGCATGGCGGCACGGTCGCTGGCGTCGATGACGCCGTTCTGGTTGGCATCCATGTGCGCGAAACGCGCCTCGGCGTGCTTGAGGAACTGCTCCTTGGTGACCTTGGCGTCACCGTCCCCCATCATGCCCATGCCACCTTTCATCCCCATGCCACCCTGCGCCAGCGCGGCGCCGGACAGCGCCAGCATGGTTACCGACACCATCACTCGATTACCCATTTTCATGACCTGCACTCCTCGGGGTTCATACCCCTCTGCGAGACCGCGGGCGGGATCCGGTACCTGTCCGCGTCGTTGCGTGGCGCCGGGGCGACTGCTCTTCTGCCCCTACCGGAAACGCCAATTCCATCGATCTTAGGCACCCACCCCCAGCGCCGGTTGATCTGGATCAAGCGGCGGATGGCCCTCTGGCACGGAACCCAGGTAAGCGAGCGGCGGCCATCACGGCCTGCTAGAACCACAGCCGGACACCGGCGACCAGGGACAGGACGCCGACATCCTCGCCCGCTTCACGGGCGAAATCCGCAGTGTCGCCCAGCTTACGCCGCCAGGAGATGCCCACATAGGGGGCGAATTGGCGGCGGACCTCGTAACGCAACCGCAGGCCCGCCTCCACCGTGCTCACACCGGACCCGACGCTATGACTGGACACGTCCTGCGCTGCAAGATTCATCTCGGCGCGCGGTTGCAAGATCAGGCGCTGGGTCAGAAAAAAATCGTATTCGGCTTCCAGACGCGCCGACAGATCGCCGTCGTCGCTGACGAAGGCGGCGGCGTCGATTTCGAACCACTGGGGCGCGAGGCCCTGGATGCCCAGCACCGCGAAATGGCGTTCGGGGTCGGGCTCCAGATCGATGCGATAACCCAGTTGCAGATCGAAAAAGGGCGAGATGGCGCGGCTGTAGAGGGCTTGCAGCTCGGCTTCCTCGAGCTCTCCACCCTCGGCCAGGTACTCGCCCTCGGTCTTGAGCCACAGCTTGTGGAGGTCGCCGCCATACCAGCCCTGGGCATCCCAGAGCCACAGGCCATCGCCTTCATTGGTCTGGTACTCGAGGCGGTCGACCAGCGCCATGGCCAGGGTCTGGCCGCCCATATCCCGGTGCGCCTGCTCGCGCGCGGCGACCATGGCTTCTTCCCCATAATGGCGATGCACCGCATCCTGGGCGCAAACCGTGCCTGCCAGGGTCATCAGCCCCCCGGCCAGGGTGCGTCTCAAAAAGCTCGTCATGTCTTCGCCTCCCCGGCCCGTGACCGCACCGACACCACCTGAAACATGCCGGCATGCATGTGATACAGCAGATGGCAGTGGAAGGCCCAGTCGCCGACGGCGTCCGCCGTGATGTCGATGGAAAGTTTCTCGCCGGGCTTGACGACGATCGTATGCTTGTTCGGCTTGTGGTCGGTCTCCCCGTTCACCAACTGGAAGAACATCCCGTGCAGATGAATCGGGTGCGGCATCATGGTGTCGTTCACCAGGGTCAGGCGCAGCCGCTCGCCCTCGTGAAACAGGATGGGCTCGACCACCTCGGAGAACTTGCGGCCGTCGAACGACCACATGTAGCGTTCCATGTTGCCGGTGAGGTGCAGTTCCAGCTCGCGGCCCGGAGCGCGGTGGTCCGGATTGGGGCGCAGGCTTTTCAGGTCGGCATAGGTCAGGGTGCGATGCGGGACATTCTCCAGCCCGACCCCGGGCTCGCGCAGGCGGCCGACAGGATTGCTCGCAAGGTTTGCCACACCCGGCCCCTCTTGGTGATCGTGCGCCTGCATCGTCGTGTCGCCCATCGAAGTCGAGCCGCCCGGCATCTCGCCGTGACCCATGGCGGCATGGTCCCTTTGACCGTGATCCATGCCGCCCTGATGCGCCATGCCCATGTCCTTCATGGTCAGCAGCGGGCGCTCGCGCAGCGGCGGCACCGGCGCGCTCATGCCTTGCCGCGGCGCCAGGGTGCCGCGGGCGTAGCCGCTACGGTCGCTGGACTCGCACATCAGGGTGTAGGCGCGCGCCTGTTCGGGCTGCACCAGGACATCGTAGGTTTCCGCCGGCCCGAGCTGGAATTCGTCGGTCTCCACCGACTGCACATTGAGGCCGTCGGCCTGCACGACCGTCATCGGCAGGCCCGGAATCCGGACGTTGAAGAACGACATCGCCGAGGCGTTGATGATGCGCAGCCGCACCCGCTGGCCAGGCTCGAACAGTCCGGTCCAGTTGTCGGCCGGCCCGTGCCCGTTGACCAGATAGCTGTAGGTCGCCCCAGTGACGTCGGCGATGTCCGTGGGGCTCATGCGCATCGCCCCCCACATCAGTCGGTCCTCGAGCGTCGCGCCGAGACCGGCCACGTCGGCATCGCGGAAGAAATCCCCCGCGGTGCGCTTCTGGAAGTTCAGGCTGTCGCTCATCTTCTTGAGTCTGGCGAACAGGTGGTGGGGATCGCCGAAAATCCAGTCCGAAAGCACCACCACGTATTCGCGGTCGTACGCCACCGGGTCGGGGCCGGCGGGATCGATGATCAAGGGTCCGTAATGGCCGATCTGCTCCTGCAGTCCGGAATGGCTGTGATACCAATAGGTGCCGGATTGGCGCACCGGGAAGCGGTAGGTGAAGGTTTCTCCGGGAGCGATGCCGGGAAAGGACACGCCGGGCACGCCGTCCATCCGAAAGGGCAGCAGGATGCCGTGCCAGTGGATGGAGGTGGCCTCGTCGAGCTGATTATTGACCTTCAGGGTCAGGGTGTCGCCCTCGCGCCAACGCAGCAGGGGCCCGGGCACCGTGCCGTTGATGGTCACCCCCCGGCCGGGTCTGCCGTCGATCGCCAGCGGACCGCGCGCAATGGTGAGATCGAACTCGGTGCCGGTCAGCGCCGGCGGCGCCCCTGTCCCCGGGACTGTGGCGGCGCGCGCCCAGCCGGGCAGCAGCGCGTGCGCACCCAGGCCCGCACCCAGCAGCCCGGCGGTGCGCAGAAACGCGCGTCGGGTCGTCATCTCAGATCCCTCCGGCGGTGCGCACAGACCCCGAGTCGACCGACCCCGGAGCGGTAGTGGCCGGAGCCGTGGCCTGGGCACTCCCGCGAAGCAACGGCGCCCGGCGGGGCGGGCAGCAACTGCGGCCCGTTGGCGATGATTTGGGTCGACATGACCGCGGGACCATGTCCCAGATTGAGGCAATACATGAGCTGTCCTTTCCGTTCGAATGTGAAGGCCGGAACCGGCCGGTACGCGCCAAGCGGCGCGGGCTCACGGAAAGTACGGTCTCAATCCAGCAGCAGCACCCGCAGTTGGACCAGAGTGACAGGGAGGACCGGCGGCGCTGCACCCGAGGACCATCTGCGCCCAGGGATTGTCGCAACGCCCGCCAGGGGATGGGGGTGATGGCCGGCCGCAGCAAGCGGCGGCAAGTCGGGCAGCGGTTTTTCCGCCTTGACCAGGGCTTCGTCCAACACCGGACCGCGGGCACACTCCGGGCATGCGCTGGCACAGTCCGCCGACGAATGCCCCTCCCCGGCGTGATGCGCCTCCATGCCCTCGCAATGGCTGGGAAGCGCCTGCACGGCATGGCTTGCCGCCCCGACACCGGCCTGCAGACAGCCGGACCACAGCGCGCCGCTACCGATCAGCACGGCGAGCGTGGCGACGAGAATCCGGTGCAGGCGATGCTTGTTCACGTCCGGGCGCTTGATTACAGTGGCCATCGGATCACTACCATATACCCGTGGGGGGTATAGCGCAATGAACGCCGAGAAGGAGCGGACCATCAGGCGCCTGCGCCGCATCGAGGGGCAGGTGCGGGGCCTGATCGGCATGATCGAGCAGGACCGCTACTGCCTGGACATCCTCCACCAGCTCAGCGCGGTACGGGCGGCGCTGGGCAAGGTCGAGGATCAGGTACTCAAGGTCCACGCCGCCACTTGCGTGGAGGAGGCCATTCGCAGCGGAACCCCGGACGAGCAGCGCGACAAGTTCGAGGAACTGGTCGAACTCCTCGCCCTGGTCAAGAGATAGAGCGCCCGCGGCCGCCCGCCTTGGCCCGCATTGCGCAGCGCGGCGTCCGGGACGGTCGACCGAAGCTTCAGCCGATATAGGCCTCGGTGGCATAACGGCGCATCATCCGGTGGCTGTTGAAGAAAGAGGCGTTCTTGGCGATCGCGCCCTGCATCACCTTCACCCAGCCGCCAGGGGTGGTTTCGTAGCCGTAGTAGAGGGGCAACACGGTCTGCTCCAGCTTGTCGTAGAGCACTGTGGCGTCGGCTTCGTGGCCGGTTTCGGTGGCGGAGCCCACGGCCCAGCCGGTCACCCCTTCGATACAGCCTTCGACCCACCAGCCGTCCAGCACCGACAGTGAGGGCACACCGTTGAACGCGGCCTTCATGCCGCTGGTCCCCGACGCCTCCATGGGCGGCAGCGGGGTGTTCAGCCAGAGATCGCTGCCGGAAACCAGTTCCAGTGCGATCTCCATGTCGTAGTCCGGAATGAATGCCAGGGCCACCGTGCCGGACAGCTCGCGAATATGCCGATGCAGCTGCTCGATCAGGCGCTTGCCGCCGCTGTCGCGCGGATGGGCCTTGCCGGCCAGCACCACCTGGAAGCTGCGCTCGGCGGAGATGGCCTTGAGCCGCGCCAGATCGGCAAACAACAGATCCGGACGCTTGTAGGCGGTCATGCGCCGGGCAAAACCGAGAATCGGTACCCGCGGGTGCAGCTGGGTGCCGGTGCGCTGCTTCACCCGCTCGATCAGCGCCTGCTTGGCTTGGGCGTGGGCCTCCAGCAGGGCCGCCGGCGGAATGCAGCAGTCGGCGCGGACCAACAGTTCGGGCTCGTGGCACCAGCCCGGCAGATAGCGGTCGTAGAGCGCGCGCAGCGGCGGCGCCGTCCAGGTATGGGGATGGACGCCATTGGTCACCGCATGCACCCGGTAACCGGGGAACATGCGCCGCGACACCTCGGCATGGCGCTGGGCGACCCCATTGACGTATTCGCTGAGATTCAGCGCCAGCAGGGTCATGTTGAGCGCGTCCTCGCCGCCCAGTTGTTTGACCATGGCGAGCGGAATGAAATCGTCCAGCACGCGCTGTACCAGCCCGTGGTCGAAGCGGTCGTGGCCGGCCTCGACCGGAGTGTGGGTGGTGAAGCAGCACAGCCCGCGCACCAGGGGCAGGTCGTAAGGGGATTCACCGGAGCGCAGCTCCTCGGCCCGATGGGCATGGCGGCGCAGCAACTCCAACCCGAGCAGCGCCGAATGGCCCTCGTTCATGTGGTACTGGCGGATCTCGAAACCCAGGGCCTGCAGCAGGCGAACGCCACCGATGCCCAGCACCGCCTCCTGCTTGAGCCGGTTCGGACCATCGTCGCCATACAACTGATGGGTGATGCGCCGGTCCTCGGCACAGTTTTCCTCCAGGTCGGTATCCAGCAACAGCACCGGCTGGCTGCCGCCCAGGTGGCTCTGCAGCACATAGAGCCAGCCGGTCACCCAGACTGTCCGCTCCTCCAGGGTCAGGGCCACCTTGGCGGCGAGCGGTACGGCATGGTCGTGGGGCTCCCAGGGCGAGGGCTCCTCCACCTGGCGGCCGTCGGCATCGATGCGCTGGCGAAAATGGCCGCCGCGCGATACCAGGCTCACCGCCACCATGGGCAGCTCCAGGTCCGCGGCGGCGCGCAGGGTATCCCCGGCCAGCACCCCCAGGCCGCCGGCATAGGTGGGAATCGCGCTTTCGAGGGCGATCTCCATGGAGAAATAGGCGACTCGGGGTTCGTGCAGAAAACTTTCCAGCGGCGACATCGACGACCTCCGCGATTTGCGGTTTACCAGCTACGCTTGCGCAACTGTCGATTGTAGCGCCCTGCGATGACACCCCGATGAACCGCTGCCACCGCAAACCACGCGTCTTTCAGCCGGAGAACATCAACACCACTGAAAGCGGGGTAGCCGCGCGAAAGCCTCGCACACCCCGAGGTGCCAGGTGGCAGTAAGCTCCGATAGGAAGGGGTCATCGCCGGCGAAATGGAATCTGTGCGGCACCGCAAGGCTGTCGCGCCGATAGACCGCGACCTCGTAGGGCGATCCCACCGACAGGTTGGAACGCGCCGTCGCATCCAGACTGACCAGGGACAGCTGAGCGGCATCTTCGAGCGCCATGTCGAAATCCGTGACCCGGTCGAGCATGGGCTTGCCGTACTTGATTTCACCGATCTGCAGATAGGGCGTCTCCACCGACGCCGCCAGATAGTTGCCCTGAGGGTAGATGATGTACAACCCGGGGGGCTCCGAAGCGATCTGGCCGCCCAGGATCAGGGTCACTTCGGGAGACTGCCCGGCGGCGCGCAGCGCCGGGCCATGTTGCTGCTGGATCCGCAGGTTGACGGCGCCGATGTATTCGGCGATCTCGAACAGATAGCGGGCCTCGGCCAGGTTGCCGGCCGGCCCGGGGCGGGCCAGGTCGCGTTCCAGGTAGCGGACCAGCTGCTGGCTGAGCGCGAGATTGCCGGCGCTGAGCAGTACCAGCTGGCGGTCCCCGGCCGGCTCGAACAGGTGCATTTTGCTGTACACAGAGGTGTAGTCGACGCCGGCACTGGTGCGGCTGTCGGAAGCCAGTACCAGTCCGTCCTGAACGCTAATCCCGAGACAATACGTCATGCGCCGCCCCGTGGCCTATGCTCAGGGGAAGCGTACCACCGCGTGGCCCGGAATGGTGGTCTCCCCCCGGGCATTCTGCAGAAACAGCTTGAGCCGCACCTCGCGGCTGGCATCATCCTTGGCTTCCACCACCCCGCCCGCGGTCATGGTTTCGCCGAGGAAGGCGGCCTGCCGGTTGGCGTAGCCGAAGGAGACCAGGGTGGCGTCGTCACCGATCCAGTCGGTCACCACCTGGGCGACCCAGTCCCCCTGCAACGGCCCGTCCAGCACGATGCCCGGATAACCCTCTTCCTCGGTGGCATAGGCGTGATCGAAGTGAATGCGGTGGGGATTCCAGATCGCTGCGTTGTACATGAACAGCTGCACGATGCCGGCAGTGTGGTCGCGGCTGGGAAGGGCGTCGCCGGAGCGGATATCCTCGAACTTGGGCATGGCTATCTCGCAATCAGGGAAGTGACTTCGTTGAGTACGGGCTCGCCGGCGGCGGTCTCGATCAGGGTTTCGGTAACCACAAAGATGAGCGGGCCGCTCTTGCCCTGCTTCTCGTAGATATCCTTGAGCCTGCGGGTGATCACCAACCGGTCACCGGGACGGATGGCCCTGTGGTAGGTGGTGTCCGAATTCCCCGCCATGACCCGCTTCAGCGGCAGCGGCGGGATCAGCTTGTCCTCGGCGATGCCGTCTTTGCGCAGCTGCTCGGGCGGCAGGATCTCCATGGAGTAGCCGAAATGAAACAGCGGCGGCGCCTCGTCACCGTCCAGGTACTTGCGGGCCCGCTGCCCGGTGGATACCGCGTACTTCTGGATGTCGCGACGGGTGACCTCGACCCGAATCTCGGGGCTGGCGGTACCGATCCGCGCCTTGATCTCTGGGGTAAGCAATTCAGCCATGAAAACTCCCGATGACTTGCCAGCCGGCGCAGGGGCCAGCCGGCGCAGGGGCCGGCCGCGCCGAGCGGCGCCAGGATGATCGACGACCGGACTCGCGGGGAGCCCGAAGCCCGCTTTACTCCACCGCCGGCAGAATCTGAATGCCGGGCGCGGCGGCGAGAAACTCGCCGAGCTTGCCCCCCAGGGTCTTGAAATGAGGCGCCTCGCGATGCTTGGCGAGATCGTCCTGACTCTGGTACTGCTCGAGCATCACATAGGTGGTGGGGTCTTCGGTCTTGTGCAGTTGGTACAGGGTGCAGGCCGGCTCATTGGCCCGTACCGCGGCGCTCAGTTCCTTCATCAGGGCCTCGAAGCCCTGCTGCTTGCCGTCCTGCACCTTCAGGGTAGCGATTACGCCAATCATGGTGTGCTCCTCAGTGGATCTTCTGAATTTTGCTGAATAGTAAAGCAATTGTCGCAATTCGGCAGCAACCGGCGCTCATCCCAGCAGCGGCAATACCTCGGCTGCGAACCACTGAACCTGCGCGTGGCGCTCGGCCGCGGGGCTCACCGCGTCCAGGATCAGGTGGCGGACGCCGGCGGCCCGGAAGTCGTCGATGCGCGCGGCGATATCGGCCGGCCTGCCCAGCGCGCAATACTTCCTGGCCGGCGCGCGGAAATCGCTGGCATAGCGCTGCGACAGCTGCTCGGTGGCCACGTCCCAGGCCGCCTCGAAGTTCGCGTCGATGCGGAAGAACAGCAGGTGCGCGGTATCGAAGCGGCTCAGGTCGCGCCCCGCGGCCTCGGCGGCAGCGGCAATGGTCTGCAGGGATTCGCGGTACATCTCCGGAGTGACCACATAGGACACCCAGCCGTCGGCAAGCCGCCCCGCGCGCTCCAGCGCGGCGCGGGAACGGCCGCCGCACCAGATCGGCGGCCCGCCCGGCTGGTGCGGCGCCGGCTGCATCCGCACCCGCTCGAAGGGAAAGAAGTTTCCGGCGTGGCTCACCTCGCCATCGCTCCAGAGGGCGCGCAGCACCTGGATCGACTCGGTGAGGCGCGCGCCCCGCTCGCCGCGCGGAATGCCACAGGCCGCATATTCGTTGGGAAACTCGCCGCCCACCCCGACGCCGAACAGCAGGCGCCCACCGCTGAGCAGATCCAGGGTCGCCACCTGCTTGGCAACCGGTACCGGATGGCGCAACGGGAGCAGATAGACCGAGGTGCCCAACAACAGCCGCTCGCTCAACACTGCGGCCTGCGCGAGCTGCAGCAGGGGGTCCAGAATGGGCACGGTGAACGCGATATGGTCGCCAACCCAGAGCGAATCCAGGCGGCTGCGCTCGGCGAGCGCCACCACCTCGCGCACTTCGTCGGCATCGCCCATGGATGTCATCCAGCCGTAGCGCATGGCATCTGCCAATGGCAAAGACATGGTCACCTCCAGTCCACACGATGGCTTCGGATTCTAGCGCTCTTTCAACGGCGCGGCACCGCCTCGGCCGAACGCCGCCCGCGCCACCAGGCTATGGCAGCAGGTAACAGACTGGCCACAATGATGCCGAGCAGTACCCACGTAAAATGGCGCTTGACCCCAGGCAGGTTGCCAAAAAAATACCCCAGACTGACGAAACTACAGACCCAGGCCAGGGCACCGACCACATTGAAGAACAGGAAACGGCGGTAGTCCATGCGCCCGGCGCCGGCGACAAAGGGCACGAAAGTCCGCAGGAAGGGCGCAAACCGGGCGAGCACGATGGACTTGCCGCCGTGGCGCTCGAAGAATGCCCGAGCACGATCCAGGTGGTCGCGGCGGATCCAGCGCCACTCCCGAGCATAGGCCGCGGCCCCGAACCGACTGCCTACGTAATAGTTGCAACTGTCGCCCAGCACCGCCGCCACGAACAGGCTGACGCCCAGCACCCAGGGATCCAGGCCACCGACCCCGGCCAGGGTCCCGGCGGCGAACAGCAGGCTGTCGCCGGGCAGAAACGGCATGACCACCAGGCCGGTCTCGACGAATACGATCGCGAACAGGATGCCGTACAGCCAGGGGCCATGCTGGCTCAATAACTCGATCAGATGGCGATCGACGTGCAGGATGAAATCGATCAGGTCCATGGGCTGCGGCGCGGGACACGAAAGGGCGCACCATACCCCCGGCGCGGGCAAACAGAAAGGGCGGGGTCAACCCACCCTTTCCGGTCGAATTCGATCCCGGGATCAGGCTACGCGCAGGCCCAGCCTGGCCATACCCTCGCGATCGCACACCGGCGCCCGCTTGCTGCCAGGAGCGAGCTTCACCGAGCCCGGCTCGCGCTCGAAGGAATCCACCAAACCGATCTGCTGAGCGTAGTCGCGCAGCTCGGGCAGCACCTCCCGGCCGATCAGTTCGATGGAGCGGTTGCGCTGCTGGTCCGTCGCCACCCCCTGGACGTTGAAGAAGGTGAAGGATCCGGGGCGGATGACCTCGAGAATCGCCTTGATCTTGGGGATCACCTGTTTCGGGGTGCCCACCACGATCTGCAGGTTTTCCTGGGCGCGCTGGTAGGAGTTCCAGAGCTTCTCCTTGATCAGGTCGAAATCCGGCTCCTCCTGCCACTTGCCGCTGCGCGCCGCGGCCAGCTTGTCCTTGCTCACCCCGAGCCAGGATCCGCCGGGCGCCTTGGCGAGCATGCGGATCGCGGCCTTGGAATTGTAGCCCGGCGGCAGGGTGTGCTCCGGACGGCTGAAGCCGTTCTGGCCACCGCCGAACGCATAGCCGCGGCCGACCTGCTGGGCCTCCTCTTCGTCGTCGGACACGAACACCGGCAACAGGTAACCGAAATTCTCCGGCCCGGCCTGATAGCCGAGCTCGGCGGCCTTGTCGGCGTACATGTCCCACAGATCGCAGGTCGGGCCCAGCGCGGAACCCAGACCCACATAGGGGTAGCGCTTCTCGGCGCACCAGAGCACGGTCTCGGGCGACAGCACGCCCGGAATCCACTGCTGCGGATAGGGCTCCTGCAGGGGCAGTGCCCAGGGGTTCACATGGCGGTAGTGGAAGTGCTTGCCCTCGTAGCGCCAGGGGCCGGGCCGGGTCCAGGCCTGGATGATGAAATCGTGCGCCTCGTTGAACAGCTCGCGGTTGTACGCCGGGTTGGCGTTGTTGAAGAACTGCTCGGAACCGGCGCCCCGCACCCAGCCGGCCACCAGACGGCCGCCGGAGATGAGGTCGATCTCCGCCAGCTCCTCGGCGATACGCAGCGGGTGCTTGATCACCGGCAGCGGGTTGCCCACCAGGATGATCTTGGCCTTGCGCGTCGCGCGCGCCAACACCGCGGCTTCGATATTGATCACACTGCCCATGCAATAGGGATTGCCGTGGTGCTCGTTGAGCGCCAGGCCGTCGAAACCCACCTCCTCGGCGAGGCAGTACTCGTCGATGAAATGATTGTAGTCATGAGCGGCCTTCCGGCGATCGAAGTGGCTGTTGGACACACCGAAGAACGCCTTGTTGTTCAGCACGACGTTCTCGTCGATATGCCGATAGGGGCGTTCCGTGAAGTAGCCGAATTTCATACGCGACCCCTCTTACAGATGTGTAGACGCCGATTTCGACCGGTCAATGGGTCTGGGACACCGGAATCGGCAGGTTGAACAGCTCGATGCAATTGAGGCCCATGGCCTGATCGCGAACCTCCTGCGGCACCCCCTGGGTGTAGCGTTCGAGCATCTCCTGCGACCAGGGCCAGGTCGAGTCACTGTGTGGAAAGTCGTTGGCCCACAGCAGGCGCTTGGAATTCATGCGGTGGGCGCAGGCGAAGGCCTCCCAGTCGTCCTGGAAGGTCAGCCAGACGTTCTCGCGGATGTATTCGCTGGGCGGGCGGGGCAGCACCGGGCCGCGCTTGCCGTGGCCGTGGCGGTCGGCGGCCCGGTTCATGCGGTGCATGAAGTGGGGCAGCCAGCCAGCATCGCCCTCGGCGCCGACGAGCTTGAGTTTGGGGTGGCGCTCGAACACGCCCCCCAGCACGAACAGGCCGATCATGTCCTGAATACCGCGAATCAGCTTCATGAAACTGTTGAGCTTGTGGCCGCGGTACTCGGTGAGCACGGCGGCGCTCTCCCGCGAGGTCAGGATGTGGAAGCACAGCGGCAGATCGAGATCGGTGGCGCACTCCCAGAGCGCGTCGTAATCGGGGTGATCGTAGTCCTCGTGAATCGGCCGGCCCGGCATCATCACGCCGACGAAGCCCGCTTCCTTGATGCGGCGGAAATCCTCGATGGCGGAATCCACCGACAGCACTGCGGTCTGGCCCAGACCGAACAGGTTTTTGGGCGCGGCCTCACAATAGCCTTGCAGCCAACGGTTGTAGGCCTTGAAGCAGGCGTCCTTGTAGAGCGGATCCTTGAGATTACAGAGCACCATGCCGACAGAAGCGTAGATGATCTCGGCATCGACGCCGTCTCGGCGCTGATCAGCGACCCGGGTGGTCGGATCCCAGCCACTGCGGTGCATGGCGTGGAACCTGCGGTGCGGTGCGACCTTGGGCATCACCTCGTCGGGAATGCCGGCAGCCGACATCAGACCGATCTCGAGCGGCCGCTTGTAGCCCTCGATGACATAGGCATCGCCGCCCTTGCCGTCATCGGTCAGGTACGGGGCGCGATCGCGATAGGCCGGATCGATGTAATCCCGGTAACACTCGGGCGGCTCGACAATGTGGGAGTCGGCCGAAACAACTGGGGTACGCATGATGAAAACTCCCTGCAATGAATAGGAATCATGAATCGGGATCCCTTAAGTTGATGCCAGACCGGCACCGAAATCAAGCAGTTGCAGGAACGATGCGTGACTCAGAACAGCGCGTCGAACAATAACGCCGGCACCGGCTCGCCGGCCGGGATCTCGTCGGCGCCGGCATCGACCAGCAAGAAGGCGTTGCAGCGCGCCAGGGAGCCCAGGGCCGCCGAACTCTGCTGCCGATCCGGAGTGGCTACCAGGCCGCCAGCGCCGTCGCTCTCGACTCGGGCGCGCACGAACTCCAGCCGGGTGCGGTTGCGGCGCAGCGGCACAGTGGTCCGGGCATTCAATATCGGCGGCTCAGGGTCGGCGGCGCCCTGCAACCGGCGGATCACCGGCACCACGAGCTGGTGGAAGGTCACCAGTGCCGATACCGGGTTGCCGGGCAGTCCGCAGACCAGGGCCGCGCCCAGGCGACCATAAAGGAAGGGCTTGCCGGGCTTGATGGCGACCTTCCAGAAGGTGAGCTCACCGAGTTCCTCCAGCACTGCCCGGGTGTGGTCGGCATCCCCTACCGAGGCGCCGCCACAGCTGACCACCAGGTCAGCATCCTCGGCAGCGCGCCGAAAGGCCTCGCGCACCGCCTCCGGCCGGTCCGGCACTATGCCCAGGTCGAGCACCTGGGCGCCCAGGCGCGCGAGCATCGCGGTCAACAGGTAGCGGTTGCTGTCATGAATCTGGCCGGGGGCCAGGGCTGCGCCCGGCGGTCGCAACTCGTCGCCGCTGGCCAGCAGCGCCACCCGCAGCCGGCGGCGCACCCGCACCTCGGCCAGACCGAGCGCAGCGATCAGGCCGATCTCGATGGCGCCGAGACGGCGGCCCGCCGGCAGCACCGGTTCGCCCCGGGCCATGTCCTCACCGGCGCGGCGCACATTGGCGCCAGGGCTCGGCGGCGCGCCGGTCAAGCGGACGAGCTCGGCGTCGCGCGCCACCTCCTCCTGGATCACCACGGTATCGGCGCCCCCGGGCAATTGGCCACCGGTGGTGATGCGCGCGCACTCGCCGGCGCCGACCGGCAGCGCCGCCGGACTCCCCGCCAGCGCTGAGGCCACCAGGCGCAACGGCCGTCCCGGGCTCAGGTCTGCGTGGCGCACCGCGTAGCCGTCCATTGCCGAACAGTCCGCCCCCGGAATATCCCGGGGCGCGCGCAGGGCTGCGGCGAGGATACGGCCGGCCAGCTCCGCCAGCGGCACCGACTCGACCCCGGCGACCGGGTGGAGGCCATCCAGCATCCGCGCCTTGGCGGCCGCCAGCGACAGGGGCGCGACGCGGCTCACGGCTGCGGCCCGCCGGGACAGGCAGGGAACAGGAAACCCTGCGCTCGACAATGGCTATCGGTCATTCTGGGATCCATGGTTCAGTTCAGTCACCGCTGCTACCATGCGGTCAAAAGTCGCTCATCCGCGCGGTGGACCGGGTTCGCCGACGTACTCTCTTCCTTCCATTGTAGCCAGCGTTCAGCCAAGAGGATAAACACCAATGAAACTCTACGACTACCCGCAGGCCCCCAACCCCCGCCGCATCAACATTTTTCTGGCCGAAAAAGGCATTGATGTCGAGCGGGTCTCGATCGACCTCACCAAGGGCGAGCAGCTGGAGCCGGCCTACCGCGCCAAGAATCCGGCGTGCGACGTACCCATGTTGGAACTGGATGACGGCACCTGTATCAGCCAGATTCGCGCCATCTGCCGCTATTTCGAGGAGATCCATCCGCAGCCCCCGATGCTGGGCAGCACGCCGACCGAAAAGGCGCTGTGCGAGATGTGGGACCACCTGGCGTTCATGAACGGCCTGCTCGCCGTGGCCGAAGTATTCCGCAACACCGCCAAGGGCTTCGCCAACCGCGCCCAGGTCGGCCCCCACGCCTATCCGCAATCCGCAGAGCTCGCCGAACGCGGCCGGGCCCGGGTAGCGAACTTCTTCAAGGATTTCGACCAACACCTGGCCAGCCACGAATATGTCGCCGGTAACTTCTATTCTGTGGCCGACATCACCACCCTGGCAGCCTGTGATTTCGCCAAGTGGATCAAGGCCGAGATCCCCGCCGAATGCACCAACCTGAAGGCCTGGTACGACCGCATGGCGGCACGGCCCGCGGTGCAGGCCAATAGCTGAGGTCCGGGTGCGCGGCGCCGGAGGCCTGTGCTACATTGCGGCGCTGATAATGATACTTCTGCGCCCGTCGCCTTCGGATTGACCGCGACTGGAAAGGCGCCGCCCCTGGCCGGTCCCGAGCCTGCCGGGGGGCGCTCGGGCGCGCCGGGACAGCAGAAGTCAACCATACCTCACATACCTCAGCTGACAGGGGACAGCATCATGAGCCTTGATCAACGGCAATTCCGGGATGCGCTCGGCGCCTTCGCCACGGGCATCACCGTGGTTACCGCGACGGACCGGGACGGCAACCCGGTGGGCGCCACGGCCAACAGTTTTTCCTCGGTATCCCTGGATCCGCCCCTGGCGCTCTGGAGCGTGGCCAAGACCGCCAACTGCTTCGACGCCTTCATGGAGGCCAAGCACTTCGCCATCCATATCCTCCACTCGGGCCAGGAGGACATCAGCCGCCTGTTCGCCACCAAGGAAGCCGATAAGTTTGCCAAGTTGAACTGGCATCCCAACGCCGGCGGCGCGCCCCTGCTCGAGGACTACAGCGTGCGCTTCGAATGCACCACGGAGCACCTCTACGAGGGTGGCGACCACATCATCGTCGTCGGCCGCGTGCACGACATGGACGTTAAGGACCAGGAGCCGCTCGGGTTCTACAAGGGCAAGTACGCCAAGATCGTGGTCTGACCAACGTAGCCGCCGGGAGGGCATACCAATGAGTTCGACTTTCAAAGCACTGCTCCTGGAACGTAACGAGGACAAGAGCATCCGCGCCGAGATCCGCCCACTGGACCTCGGCGACCTGCCCGACGAAGACGTGCTGGTGGATATCGCCTACTCCACCCTCAACTACAAGGATGGCCTCGCAGTCACCGGCGCCTCACCGATCGCGCGCAAGTTTCCCATGGTGGCGGGCATCGACCTCGCCGGTGTGGTGGCCGAATCCCGCGACAGCCGCTTCCAGCCCGGTGACAGGGTCCTGGTCAACGGTTACGGCCTCTCCGAGCGCCACTGGGGCGGCTATGCGCAGCGCCAGCGCCTCAAGCCGGAATGGCTGGTGCGGGTACCGGAGGCGTTCAGTCTGGAGGAGGCCATGGCGCTCGGCACCGCGGGTTACACCGCCATGCTCTGTGTCCAGGCGATCCGCGACCGCGGCGTGAAATCCGAGGCCGGCCCGGTGGCGGTCACCGGCGCGGCCGGTGGCGTAGGCACCGTCGCCATCATGCTGCTGGCCAAGCTGGGCTACCAGGTGTGCGCGGTGACCGGCCGCGTCGAGGAAGCCCGGACGCTGCTCGAACAACTCGGCGCCAGCGAAATCCTTCCCCGCGACGAACTGGCCCGGGATCCGGCGCCGCTGGAGGCCGAGCGTTGGGCCGCCGCAGTGGATACCGTGGGCGCCAACACCCTCGCCAGCCTGCTCGCCCAGACCCGCTACGAGGGCATCGTCACCGCCTGCGGCCTGGCCGGCGGCGTCGGCCTGCCGACCACGGTCATGCCCTTCATCCTGCGCGGCGTGACCCTGCGCGGCATCGACTCGGTGATGGCGGCCCAGGAACGCCGCCAGCAGGCCTGGGACGAACTGGCGAGGCTGGTGGATCTGGACCTGCTGCGGGAAATCTACCGGGTGGAACCCCTGAGCCGGGTGCCGGAGCTGGCCAAGGCCATTCTCGCCGGTCAGATCAAGGGACGGGTGGTCATCGACGTCAACGCCTGAAGGCGATGCGCTCTCTACCCACAGCGGGAACGGCGCCATGAAATTCAACCTGTTCATCTACGCCACGGTCGGCCGTCGCAACGAATTGGCGGCCGGCATGGCGGGCAAGGATGCCCAGCGCTACAGACGCATGCTCGGCGAAATCGCCGAGCTCGCGCAGCTGGCCGACGACTCGGGCTACTTCGGCATCGGCCACCCGGAACACCATCTCCAGATCGAGGGCTTCGAGGCCGCCAACGACCCCTGCCTGATGGCGATGTGGCTGGGCCAGCACAGCGAACGCCTGCGCATCATCCCCTGCGGCTTCGTGGCCACCGCCCACAACCCGCTGGTCACCGCGGAAAAAATCGCCACCCTGGACTGCATGCTGGGCGGCCGCCTCGGAGTGGGCCTGGTGCGCGGCTACCAGGCCCGCTGGGTGGAGCATTTCAAGATCCGCCCCGAGTTGACCGCCGTGGGCCCCTGGAACAAGGGAAGCGCCGCCGACGAAGCCAACCGCGAGTACTTCGCCGAATTCGTGGAGGTAGTGCTCAAGGCACTGCACGAGGACACCTTCAGCCATAGCGGCAGGTACTGGCAGTTTCCCGCACCCGGCCTGCGCAATCCCCACCCGCATCCGGTCTATCACCGCTACGGCCAGGGGGTCACCGAGGACATGGCCATCGAGCGCATCGGTATAGCCCCGCGGCCACTGCAGGCAGAGATTCCCCTCTACGGCGGATTTTCGCACAGCCTGCGCTCGGCCAAATTCTGGGCGCGCCACAAGGGCCGCCCCATCGTCCTCGCCGACGATCTCGACTTCCTGCAACTGCTGTGGCGGGAATGGAGCGCCGAAGCCGATCGTCACGGCATCGCCCACCGCCCCGGCGATCAGGCCTGCTGGGGCGGCATCATGGTCTGTGCCGAGACCGATGCCCTGGCGCGGGAATGGTACGGGGAGATGGCCTGGCTGTGGGAACAGTGGATGACGCCCTTCGGCCAGGGCACGCCCGAACTGCTGGTCGGCAGCCCGGATACCCTGAACCGCCGGATCTCGGAAGTCGCCGCGCGGGTGCCGCTGGACGAGATCTTCCTGCTCATACCCCAGGGCATTCTGGAGCCGGACAAGTTGCAGCACAGCGTCGATCTGTTTGCTCGGCGCGTAATGCCCAATTTCACCGGCCGGGGCCGCGCAACCGGTTGACCTAATTTTCGTACCGCAGAGCACTTCCACTATCATATTCACCGCGCCGGCGCCCCTCGCCAAAGGGGGCGGGATTCGGCCGTGGCTACACAGGGGATTCCGTAACTTGGCAGGATTCATGGTCAAGCGCGCCGGCCAGGCAATGATGGTGCTCATGCTGTTGGCCGGCTGCGACAGGGATCCCGCCGGCCAAAACGCGCCGCCGCCGGTCGAGTACCAGCTGCCCACCCTGGTCGCCCGCGGGGAACCCCTGCCGATCCGCTATACCACTACAGGTACCGTGGTTTCCGACGAGCGTGTCGAGATCAGCTCCCGGATCTCCGCCTACCTCAGCCGCCTGGAGGTCCGCGAAGGAGAGCGCGTCGCCCGCGGCCAGCGCATCGCCGTGCTCGACAGCCAGAGTGTGACCGGCGCGATCCGCCAGGCGGAGGCGAACAGGGACAAGGCGGCGGCCGGGTTCCGCGATGCCCGCAAGGACCTCGAGGACGCCGAAACGCTGTTCCACAAGGGGGTGGTATCGGCATCGGCGCTGCGCAAGGCGCGCCTCGAACAGGATGTCGCCGCCCAGGAGCTGGAGGCCGCACGGGCGGCACTGGTGGCAGCGCGGGCGGATCTGCGCTACACCGAGATCCGCAGCCCGGTCGCCGGCGTGGTGGTGGCGCGGCCGGCGCGCAGCGGCGACCTGGTCACCCCCGGATCGCCGATCGTCACCGTGGAATCCGACACCGCCCTGCTGTTCGAGACCTTCATCGCCGAGAGCCAGCTGGGCAACATCCGCCTGGGCGACTCGGCTGAAGTCCGCATAGACGCCACCGACAGGACCTATGCCGGGGAAGTGGTGCGCCTGGTGTCCTCCGGCGATCCGGTCACCCGCCGCTATCAGGTCAAGATCAGCCTTGCCGACAGCGACGGTCTGCTGCCCGGCATGTTCGGCCGCAGCGCCTTCACCATAGGTAGCCGCGACAGCATTCTGGTGCCGGACTCCGCGCTCGCCGAGCGCGGTGGCCTCACCGGCGTGTTCGTGGTCGAAGCGGACGGCGTGTTGCGCTTTCGCTGGGTGCGGACCGGGCGCAACCTCGCCGACCACACCGAGATCACCGCCGGGCTGGAGCCCGAAGAGACCCTGCTCACCCAGGTGCCGGCGGGGGTCAGCGACGGCGACCTGCTGACCGGAGCACCCTGACCTTGCCACCGCCCAGCTCCCCAGACACCGGCGAATGAACGCGCGGCTCGATCTCACGGGCAGGATTGCCGACTATTTCATCACTTCCCGATTGACCCCGGTGTTCGTGATCTTCTGTCTGTTGGTCGGGGCGATTTCCGCCGGGCTGACGCCGCGTGAGGAGAACCCCCAGATCGTGGTGCCGGGCGCCGAGATCACCTACGCCCTGCCGGGCCGCTCGGCGAGCGAAGTCGAACAGCTGGTGGTTGCGCCCATCGAGGGGGTATTGCGCGAGATCGAGGAGGTGGATCACACCTTCGCCATCGCCGCCCATGGCATGGGACAGATCACCGTGCAGTTCGATGTGGGGGTGGACAAGGATGAGGCCATGGTCCGGGTCTATCAGCGGGTGATGAGCGATCAGCGGATACTGCCACCGGACACCGGGCTGCCACTGGTGCGCCGGGTAGATGTGGACGACGTCCCCATCGTCAACGTCACCCTGGCCTCCGAGACCTATGACGACTATGCCCTGCACCGGCTCGCCGAGCGCGTAGAGGAACGGCTGAGCACCATCGAGGAGGTCTCGGTCACGCGCATTCACGGCGGCCGCAGCCGCGAGATCCGCATCGAGCTCGACCCGGCGCGGCTCGATGCCTTTGGCCTCACCATGAACCAGGGCATCGCCATGCTCGAGGCGAGCAATGTGGCGGCGGTGGTGGGCAATACGGTGCGCCGGCAGCGCAACCTGATCGTCAATCTCGGCGGACAGCTGACCTCCGCCGAGGAGGTCCGTCGCCTGGCGCTGAGCGCCAGGTCTGGCCAGCTGATCTATGTCGAGGACGTGGCAAGCGTATTCGACGGCCCACCGGTGGAGCGCGACAGTCTGACCCGCTTCGCCTACGGCGCCAGCAGTCCGGCCTACACCGAGACACGCGTCGAGATGCCCGCGGTGACCCTCTCGGTGGCCAAGAAAATCGGCACCAACGCGGTGTTCGTCGCTCGCGACGTGCTCGCCAAGATCGACCAGATGGAGCGCCAGTTCATCCCCGATGACGTCCGGGTGATCACCACCCGCAACGATGGGGTGACCGCGAACAATACCGTCAACGACCTGATCGTCAATCTGGGCATCGCGATCACTGCGGTGCTGCTGGTGCTGCTGCCCTTCCTGGGCATCCGCGCCGGGCTGATCATCAGCGGCGCGGTACCCCTGATCCTGTGTCTCACGCTGGCCGTCGACATGCTGATCGGCCCCACCATCAACCGGATGTCGCTGTTCGCGCTGATCCTGTCGCTGGGCATGATCGTCGACGCAGGCATCGTCACCATCGAGAACATCTACCGGCACTACCAACTGCAGCCGGACGCAGACCCGCGCGCCCTGACCGTGGCCGCAACCCAGGAAATCGGCCAGCCCACCAATATGGCAACCCTGGCGATCATCCTGGTGTTCTCTTCCCTGGGTATCGTCTCCGGGATGAACGGCGAGTTCTTCTACCCCATCACCTTCAATGTACCGGTGACCATCGCCTTCTCCCTGGTGGTTGCCTATGTGGTGGTGCCCTGGGCCAGCCACCGCTGGCTGCGGGGCCGGGTGCAGGCCATCGCCGAGCCCGGCCCGGAGCACAATCCCTTCTACCGGATCTACTTCCGCTGCATCACCCCGCTGCTGGAGCGCCCGCGGTTGCGCGCCGCCGTCTTTCTGCTCACCACGGTCGTCATCCTCGCGTCCTTTCTGCAGCCGGCCTGGCAGTTCATCCGCCCGGCCGGCGTCGACGGCCCGCTGTCCGCGGGCGGTGTGATGCTGGCGATCATGCCCAAGGACGACAAGAACACCTTCAACATCACCCTGGACATGCCCGAGGATACGCCCATCGAGGTCACCGACCGGGTGGCGCGGGATTTCGGCGCCCTGCTCGGCGCCCACCCATTGGTGGCCGATTACCTCACCTATGTAGGCATTCCGGCGGTCATCGACTTCGCCGGCCAGATCCGCGGCAACAGCAACCGCCGCGGCCCCCATGTCGCCGAGCTCAGCGTCAACCTGATCGACAAGAAACTGCGCGACACCAAATCCATGGAAGTGGTCCGTGAGTTACGCGTCGCCGCCGAGCCCCTCAGGCAGCGCTACCCGGGCCTGGATGTGCGCTTCGTGGAGAGCCCCCCCGGTCCCCCCACCCGGGCCACGGTGCTGGCCGAGATCTACGGGCCGGACCCAGAGGTGTTGCGCAAGACCGCGGCCCTGGTCCGGGAACGCTTTGAGCGCACCTACATGATGGTCGACGTGTACGACAGCGAAACCGCCGATATCCCCCGCTTCGACATCCTTGTCGACAAGGAAAAGGCCGTGCTTTCGGGGGTTACCACCAGCGCCATCGAACACAGCCTGCAGAGCCTGATGGATGGTCGCGTGGTCTCCCAGGCGCACATTCCCGGCGAGAAGACGCCCGTCCCCATCCTCATCAAGGTGCCCAGATCCCTGGCGATCGACCCCACCCTGCTCGACCGCATCCATATCGACAACGCCGCCGGCGAGCGGATCCCGCTCTCCGAACTGACCCGGGTGGAACGCCGCCAGCACGACCGCCCCATCCTGCGCAAGGACAATGAGCGCGTCACCTACGTGGGCGGCGAACTCACCGATTCCGCACCCGTGTACGCCATCCTGGCCATGGACCCCGACCTCGACGGCCTCGATCTGGGCGGCGGCAATGTGCTGCACACGGACAACCTCACCCTGCAACCGGTGCTGCCCTCGACCCTGGACGGCTACAAACTGCTGTGGGATGGCGAACTGCGCCTGACCCTGGACGCCTGGGGCGAGATGGCGGTGGTGCTGGGCGCCGCGGTGCTGTTCATCTTCCTGTTGTTGGTCGGCACCTATCAGTCGTTCATCATCCCGCTGGTCGCCATGACCTCGATTCCCCTGGGTCTGGCGGGCATCTTTCCCGGCCATTGGCTGCTCGGCATCCCCTTCAGCATGGCGTCGGCGATCGGCACCGTGGCGCTGGCCGGCGTGGTGATCCGCAACGCGCTGCTGATCATCGACTTCATCCGCGATTACCAACGCCAGGGCAAGCCCCTGGAGGAAGCGGTCCGGCTCGCCGGCGCGGTCCGCTTTCGGCCCATTCTGCTCACTGCGGTAACAGTGATTCTGGGCACCCTGGTCATGTACACGGATCCGCTGTTCGCCGGGCTGGCCACCTCGCTGATCTTCGGCACCACGGCGTCCACGGTGCTCACCCTGCTGATCCTGCCCTCCCTCTACTACCAGCTGGCGACCCGCCATCCACAGTGGTTCGCGAGCGACTGAGGGTTACAATGGTGCTCCGCTACAGCTTCGCGAGCGCGCATGCCGCGTAGAATCATCATCGCCATCACCGGCGCGACCGGCGCCGTCTACGGTCTGCGCCTGCTGCAGGTATTGGCCGCCGACCCCGCCCTCGAAACCCACCTGGTCATCACCCCCGCCGGCGCCGCCACCATACGCCAGGAGCTGCGCATGGAGCCGGCCGAGCTCAAGGCCCTGGCGACGATCAGCTACGGTCATCGGGAAATCGGCGCGCCCATCGCCAGCGGGTCCTTTGCCACCGACGGCATGGTGATCGCGCCCTGCTCGATGAACACCCTGGCAGCGGTGGCCCACGGGCTGTCCGCCAATCTGGTGACCCGGGCCGCAGACGTGACGCTGAAGGAAAGGCGCCGGCTGATCCTGCTCGCACGCGAGACCCCGCTGACCCTGGCCCATCTGCGCAACATGGCCGCGGTCACTGAAATGGGCGGGCTGGTGGCGCCCCCGGCGCCGGCGTTCTACAACGCCCCGGCAAGCATCTCGGAAATGGTCGACCACACCGTGGGCCGCACCCTGGATCAACTCGGACTGGCCGAGCTCGGTGCCGGCCTGGTGCGGCGCTGGGCTGGCTTCGAGCGATCCTGAGCGCGGCCCGAGACCGCGCTCTCAGGGCAATTTCCAGGCCCGGGCTCGCTGGCTCGCCAGTTGCGTCAGGGTAATCGCCTTGGCGACGTCAGCGCTGCGCCGGATGTGCTGCTCCAGCAGTTCCTTGGCCCCCTCGACATCACGTTTCAGCAGGCGCTGGAGCACCTCATGATGCTCCCTGTAGGTCGGCTCGATGCGTCCGTCGTCGGTGAAATCGAGCCGCCGCACGATGTGGATGTGATCATTGACATCCTTCAGGTACCCCGCCAGAACCGCGTTTCCGGTGCCCGCCGCCAGGGCGAGGTGAAAACCCTCATCACGCGCCACCATGGTTGCCACGGCGGGGGCCCGCCCTGGTATGCGCTCCGGATTCCAGATCGCCGCCAATCGGTTCAGCTCGCGTACCGGCATCACCCGGCCAACCAGCTCCAGGGCCCGCAGCTCCAGTGCGATGCGGACCTCGTAATACTGGTTGATCTCCTCGATGTCGATATCGCGGATGAAACAGCCCTGCTTGGCGCGGATCGACACGTAACCTTCGGCCGCCAGCCGCTGCAGCGCTTCCCGCACCGGGGTGCGGCTGACCCCGAAATGGTCGGCCAATTCGGTTTCCGTAACCCGTGCCCCTGGGTAGAGCGCAAAGCCGAGAATCATCTCCTTGAGTTGACGATAGATCTCTGGGGGGGAAACCCGGGAAGACTCCTGCATGAATGAAACCGAGCGCTGAACAGACGCACCATTGTATACAACAATTTGATCGAATGTGGTGCATGCCGTCCAAAAAATTGCCAAGCGCTAGGAAGATCCGGTGATTTTCCCAATTTTATCAAGACGTTACCAAAACCGACAACGTGGCATACAACTTGAATATCCCTTTGCATACAAGAATCAGGGCCCTGGGCAGCTGCGACCGATGACACCACTTTCCCGTCCGACATTGCTGGAGATCGCCGCCCAACCCTACCCGCTGGCGCTGGACCCGGCGCGCACGGCGCTGCTGCTGATCGACATGCAGCGCGACTTTCTTGAGCCCGGCGGCTTCGGCGCCATGCTGGGCAACGACGTGTCCCTGCTGCGCAGCGCCATCGCCCCGTGTCAACGTCTGCTCGACGTCGCCCGCAAGGCCGGGATGCTGGTCATCCACACCCGCGAAGGGCACCGGCCGGATCTGAGCGATGCGCCGCCGGCCAAGCTGACGCGCGGACCCGGGCCGATGCGCATCGGCGATGCCGGCCCCATGGGCCGCATCCTGATCCGCGGCGAGCCGGGCCACGCCATCGTGCCGGAACTGATGCCGCTGCCCGACGAGCCGGTGCTGGACAAGCCCGGCAAGGGCGCCTTCTACCAGACCGACCTGTCGCTGCTGCTGGCCAACCGCGGGATCGCCAGCCTGATCGTGGCCGGCGTCACCACCGAGGTGTGCGTGCACACCTCGGTACGCGAGGCCAACGACCGCGGCTTCGAGTGCCTGGTGGTGAGCGATGCGGTGGCCTCGTACTTCCCGCAGTTCCACCGCGCCGCGCTCGACATGATCACCGCCCAGGGCGGCATCTTCGGCTGGGTCGCCGACGCCACCACCCTGTGCGCGGAGCTCGCTCGCATCGATGCCTGATCCCGCCCCAACCACCCGCGAGGTTTCGACCATGAACGACAGCACACCAAGACTCTGGTCGCCCGGCGACTGGAACGCATTTTTCGGCTTTGGCACCAACATCCTGGTCAACGTGCTGACGCTGACGGCACTGCTGCGCTACGTGCTGAAGCTGCCCGACGAGATCGTGTTCGGGCGCGTGCTGCCGGCGGTCGGGCTGATGCTGTTCCTGTCCACGGTGTACTACGCCTGGCTGGCCTGGCGGCTGGCGCAGCGCGAGGGCCGCGACACCGTGTGCGCGCTGCCGTCGGGCATCAGCGTGCCGCACATGTTCGTGGTGGTGTTCGTGATCATGCTGCCGATCGCCGGCGCCACCGGCGATCCCGTCAAGGGCTGGGAGGCGGGCCTGACCTGGGTATTCGTGCAGAGCTTCGTGCTCATGGCCGGCGGCTTCGTGGCGCCCTGGATCAAGAAGATCACGCCGCGCGCGGCGCTGCTGGGCGCCCTGGCCGGGGTGTCGATTGCCTTCATCTCGATGAAGCCGGCGCTCGACATGTACCTGGACCCGGTGATCGGCCTGGTCTGCTTTGCCATCCTGCTGGCCAGCTGGTTCGGCGGCGTGCGCTACTGGAGGGGTCTGCCGGCGGGGCTGGTGGCGATCGTCGTCGGCTCGCTGATCGCCTGGGGCGGGCTGGCGTTTGGCCTCAACTTCGGCGGCATGAGCCTGGACCGGCTGGGCGCATCGTTCAGCAACTTCGGCTTCTCGCTGCCGCTGCCGGCAGTCAATCACGTGTTCGGCGGTTTCGAGTTCCTCGGCGTGATCCTGGTCACCGCCATCCCGTTCGGTATCTACGACCTGGTCGAGGCGATGGACAACGTGGAAAGCGCCGAGGCCGGCGGCGACCGCTTTCCCACCACTCGTGTGATCACCGCCGACGGCGTGGTGAGCCTGGTCGGCTGCCTGCTCGGTAACCCCTTCATCAACGCCGTGTATATCGGCCACCCCGGCTGGAAGGCTATCGGCGGGCGCATCGGCTACTCGGCCGCCACCGGCGTGACGGTGCTGGTGCTGTCCTGGTTCGGCATCGTGGCGGTGCTGATGGCGCTGATTCCGGTGGTCGCCATCTCGCCCATCCTGCTCTACATCGGCATGCTGATCGGCGCCCAGGCGTTTCAGGAGACGCCCAAGGCGCACGCACCGGCCATCGTGCTGGCATTGATCCCGCAGGTGGCCGCCTGGGGCAAGCTGCAGATCGACAACGCGCTGGGCGCCGCCGGCACCAATGCCGCCGCCGTGGGCCTGGACCAACTGGCCGGCAGCGGCGTGCTGTACCACTCCTCGGCGGCGGCGCCATCCTGACCAGCCTGATCCTGGCGGGCATCACCGCCTGCATCATCGACCGCACGTTCGGCAAAGCCGCCGGGTTCGCGGCGGTGGGCGGCGTGCTGACCTTCTTCGGCTTCATGCACGGCGAGGCCATCGGCATCGGTCAGACCCCGGTGGTGGCGCTGGCCTACCTGGCGATCGCCGGCGGTCTGTACGGCTGTGCCCGGCAGGCGGCTGCCAAGCCGATCGCAGCACCTCATGCCCTGGCCGAGGCCGCTGACTGAGGCCGGGCCAGCATTCTCCACGGGCGAATATCCCCACGGGCTGACGGCTGGAACGGATCGCGCTTCACTGCCGCCATTTGCATACATCATGGTATTCATATGACGTTTTAGCCACCCGCTGTAAAGGAGCCGCCAGACATGAACAAGCCTCATTCCACCTGTCTCTTATACACATCTCCGAGCCCACGAGACTAGGCATGATCTCGT
>CAJXRS010000006.1 GCA_913060555.1 uncultured Gammaproteobacteria bacterium
GCCATGGTGCCGATCGGGCGCGGCCAGCGCGAGCTGATCATCGGCGACCGCCAGATCGGCAAGACCGCGATCGCCATCGACGCCATCATCAATCAGAAGAACACCGGCATCAAATGTATCTATGTGGCGGTGGGCCAGAAGTCTTCGACCGTTGCCAATGTGGTTCGCAAGCTCGAAGAGCATGGCGCCATGGCACACACCGTCGTGGTTGCGGCCACTGCATCTGATCCAGCTTCGATGCAGTTTCTGGCGCCCTACGCCGGTTGCACCATGGGCGAGTACTACCGCGACCGGGGACAGGATGCGCTGATCATCTACGACGACCTTACCAAGCAGGCCTGGGCCTACCGGCAAATCTCCCTGCTGCTGCGCCGTCCGCCCGGGCGCGAGGCCTATCCCGGTGACGTCTTCTATCTGCACTCGCGGTTGCTGGAGCGCTCCGCCCGGGTCAACGCCGACTACGTCGAAAAATTCACCAAGGGAGAAGTCAAGGGCAAGACTGGTTCACTGACGGCGTTGCCGATCATTGAAACCCAGGCCGGCGACGTTTCCGCCTTCGTGCCGACCAATGTGATCTCCATCACTGACGGGCAGATCTTCGTCGAAACGAATTTGTTCAACTCGGGCGTCCGACCAGCCATGAACGCCGGTCTGTCGGTCTCCCGGGTCGGCGGTTCGGCGCAGACCAAGATCATCAAGAAGTTGGGTGGCGGTATCCGCCTCGCCCTGGCCCAGTACCGCGAGCTGGCGGCGTTCTCGCAATTCGCCTCCGACCTGGATGAGGCCACCCGCTCCCAGCTCGAGCACGGCCAAAGGGTCACCGAGCTGATGAAGCAGGCCCAATACTCGCCGATGAGTGTCGCCGAGATGGGCGTGGTGCTCTATGCGGCCAACCAGGGTTATCTGAAGGCTGTGGAGGTCAGCCAGGTAGGCGCCTTCGAAGACGCCCTGCTCTCCTACATGAAATCCGAGCACGCCGAGCTGCTCGAGCGGGTCAACCAGCAAGGCGACTGGAACGACGAAATCGAAGGCGCCTTCAAGGCGGCGCTCGATAAGTTCGTCTCCACCCAGACCTGGTAATGATCCGAAACCGCGGAGACTGAGTGCCGATGGCCATCGGGAAAGAAGTCAAAACCAAGATCAACAGCGTCAAGAGTACGCAGAAGATCACCAGCGCCATGGAAATGGTCGCGGCCAGCAAGATGCGCCGCGCCCAGGAGCAAATGGCGCTGGGCAAGCCCTATGCGGAGCGAATTCGCGCCGTGGTTGGACATATCGCCAATGCCTCGTCTGAGTATCGTCATGCCTATATGGTTGCGCGGGAGGTCAAGCGGGTCGGCTTCATCATCGTCGCCACCGATCGCGGACTGTGCGGCGGACTCAACACCAATCTGTTCAAGACCGTGCTCAAGGCGATGGTGGAATGGCAGCGCCAGGGGGTGGCAATCGATATCTGCACCGTCGGCTCGAAGGCCAGCGCGTTCTTCGGCAGCCGCAGCGGCGATGTGGTGGCCACAGTACGGGACCTGGGAGACAGTCCATCGACGCAGGTGCTTGTGGGCAGCGTCAAGGTGATGCTCGACAGCTACGAAGAGAAGCGCATCGACCGCCTGTACCTGGCCGGTAACAAGTTTCTCAACACCATGAGCCAGCAACCCGCCGTCGAACAACTGCTGCCACTCGAACCTGTTGCCGACGACAAGATCCGCCACCACTGGGACTATCTCTACGAGCCTGATGCCAAGGAATTGCTCGATGGTCTGCTGGCCCGCTACATCGAGTCTCAGGTCTACCAGGGCGTGGTGGAAAACAAGGCCTGTGAACAGGCGGCCCGGATGGTGGCGATGAAGAGCGCTACCGAAAACGCCGGCAACCTGATCGGCGAGCTGGAGCTGCTCTACAACAAGGCGCGGCAGGCGGCGATTACCCAGGAGCTTTCCGAGATTGTGAGCGGCGCGGCCGCGGTTTGACGCCGCCGGGCACAGCAACAGCCATTGCGAGAGGATAGAGAATGAGTAGCGGACGTATCGTGCAGATCATCGGCGCCGTCATCGATGTGGAGTTTCCCCGCGAAAGCGTGCCCCAGGTCTATGACGCACTGACCGTGGACGACAAGGGTCTTACCCTGGAGGTGCAGCAGCAACTCGGTGACGGCGTGGTGCGCACCATCGCCATGGGTTCTTCCGAGGGTGTGGCCCGGGGCCTCAGTGTCACCAATACCGGCAGCGCGATTTTGGTACCCGTCGGCCAGGGTACCCTGGGCCGCATCATGGACGTGCTGGGCAATCCGATCGACGAGGCCGGCCCGGTGCAGCATGACGTCCGCATGCCGATTCACCGCGCACCGCCTACCTACGCCGATCAGTCGTCGGCGGTGGAGTTGCTCGAAACCGGCATCAAGGTGATCGATCTCATCATGCCCATCGCCAAGGGTGGCAAGATCGGCCTGTTCGGCGGCGCCGGCGTGGGCAAGACGGTGACCCTGATGGAACTGATCCGCAACATCGCCATGGAGCACTCCGGGTTTTCGGTGTTCGCCGGGGTAGGCGAGCGGACTCGGGAGGGGAACGACTTCTACCATGAGATGAAGGATTCGAACGTTCTCGACAAGGTGGCCCTGGTATACGGACAGATGAACGAGCCGCCCGGGAACCGACTGCGCGTGGCGCTGACCGGGCTGACCATGGCTGAACACTTTCGCGACGAAGGCCGCGACGTGCTCATGTTTGTCGACAATATCTACAGGTACACCCTGGCGGGCACCGAGGTGTCGGCGCTACTCGGGCGGATGCCCTCGGCGGTGGGCTATCAGCCTACCCTGGCCGAGGAGATGGGTGTGCTGCAGGAACGCATCACCTCCACCAAGACCGGCTCCATTACCTCCTTCCAGGCGGTATATGTACCCGCGGATGACCTCACCGACCCGTCGCCTGCTACCACCTTTGCGCACCTGGACGCGACCCTGGTGCTGTCCCGGCAAATCGCCGAACTGGGGATCTACCCCGCGGTGGATCCGCTCGATTCGACCTCGCGGCTGCTGGATCCCCTGGTGATCGGTCAGGAGCACTATCAGGTGGCGCGCGGCGTGCAGTCGGTGTTGCAGCGCTACAAGGAGCTGCGCGACATCATCGCCATTCTGGGTATGGATGAGCTGTCCGAAGAAGACAAGCTGGTGGTCGATCGGGCGCGGAAGATCCAGCGCTTCTTGTCACAGCCCTTCTTCGTGGCAGAAGTATTCACCGGCAGCCCTGGCAAATACGTTCCCCTCAAGGATACGGTAACCAGTTTCAAGGGCATTCTGGATGGCGAATACGACCACCTGCCAGAACAGGCGTTCTATATGGTGGGGTCCATCGAGGAAGCCGTCGAGAAAGCCGCGAAACTCTAAGGCGAGGCAGGCGCAACAATGGCCATGACGTTTCATTGCGACATAGTGACCGCCGAGAAATCCATGTTTTCGGGTCTCCTGGAGCTGTTGGTGGTATCCGGTGAGCTCGGCGAACTCGGTGTCACCTATGGACACGCGCCCTTACTGACCGCCATCAAGGCCGGCCCGGTGCGGGTGGTGCGCCAGGGCGGCCAGGAAGAGATCTATTTCATCTCCGGCGGATTCCTCGAAGTGCAGCCTCATGTGGTGACCGTGTTGGCCGACACCGGCGACCGCGCCGGTGATCTCGACGAAGCCGCCGCGCTCGAAGCCAAACGCGAGGCGGAGCGCGCGCTCGAAGAGCGCGGCGCGGAAATGGAATATTCCGAGGCGCTGTCCCGGCTCGGCGAGGCCGCGGCGCGGCTGCGCACCATCGAGGAACTCCGCCGCCGCGCCCGTTCCGCCGGCTGACGGCGCCGGGCCCGGAGCGCCCGCGGTATACTGCGCGCCAAGGCTATCGACGCGGGGTGTTCCGTGGGCACAGAAGTCATAGTGCTGGCTGCCGGCAAGGGCACTCGCATGTGCTCGATGCAACCCAAGGTACTGCATTCCCTGGCTGGCCAGCCCCTGCTGGCCCACGTCCTGAACGCCGCGCGCGAGGTGGCTACACAGCGGATCCGCGTCGTGGTCGGTGCCGACATGAACGCGGTGGTCGCCGCCCTGCCCGGCGACGATATCGACTGGATCGAGCAGTCCCACCAGCTGGGGACCGGCCACGCCGTGCAGATGGCGCTGCCCCGCCTCGCCACGGACGCCACCGCCTTGGTGCTCTACGGCGACGTCCCCCTGATGCGCCCCGCTACCCTGGAAGCCCTGCTGGCCGCGGCCAGCGAGGATGCCCTCGCCGTGCTCACCAGCAGGCCGCCGGATCCGACCGGCTATGGGCGGATTCTGCGCGATGCCCAGGGGCGGGTGACCGGGATCATCGAGGAAAAGGACGCCAGTCCCACCCAGCGCGCCATTGGCGAAGTCAACACGGGTATCCTCGCTGCGCCCGTCCACCGGCTCGCCAACTGGCTGTCCCGCATCGGCAACGACAATGCCCAGGGCGAGTACTACCTCACCGATATCGTCGCCCTGGCGGCAGCGGACGGAGTGGCGGTGACGACTCGAGAGGCCCGGGATCTGACCGAGGTGGAGGGGGTCAATGACCGCATCCAGCTCGCCAGGCTCGAGCGCCTGATCCAGCTGCGGCAGGCCCAGCGACTCATGGCCGAAGGCGTCAGCATCGCCGATCCCGGCCGTTTCGATTGCCGCGGCGAGCTGATCGCCGGGCGCGACCTGTGGATCGACGTCAACTGCGTGTTCGAGGGCCGCGTGGTGATGGCCGATGGCGTGCAGATTGGCCCCCACTGCGTGATTCGCGATGCCGAAATCGGCGCCGGAGCACAGATCCGCGCGCATACGGTCATCGAGGGTCCGGTGACCATCGCCGCCGGCGCGCAGGTCGGACCCTTTGCCCGCCTGCGCGAGGGTACGCATATCGGCCCGGGGGCGCGGATCGGTAATTTCGTGGAAACCAAGCAGGCTGAGCTCGGCGCCGGCTCAAAGGCCAACCATCTGTCGTATCTGGGTGACGCTTCTCTCGGCGCAGGCGTCAATGTGGGTGCCGGTACCATTACCTGCAATTACGACGGCGCCAACAAGCACCGCACCGAAATCGGTGACGGCGCCTTCATCGGCTCCAACAGCGCGCTGGTGGCGCCGGTGCGGATCGGCGCCCGGGCCACCGTCGGCGCCGGCTCGACGATTACCTCGGAAGTGCCCGACGGCCACCTGGGTGTCGCGCGCGGCAAACAGCGCAACCTGGCCGGCTGGCAGCGGCCGCGCAAACCCACGGGTGATCGCTGAGCATGTGCGGCATTGTCGCGGCCGCCGCCCAGCGCAATGTAGCGGCCATCCTGCTGGAAGGCCTGAAACGCCTCGAATATCGCGGCTATGACTCCGTGGGCATGGCGATTCTGGGCGACCAGGGTCTGCAGTGCCGCCGCCACGCCGGCAAGGTCGCATTGCTGGCCGACGACCTGGCGCGGGAGGCCTTCCCCGGCCACCTGGGCATCGCCCACACCCGCTGGGCCACGCACGGCAAGCCTACCGAGGTGAACGCTCACCCACATCGCTCCGGGCCCATCGCCGTGGTGCACAACGGCATCATCGAAAACTATCGTGAATTGCGTGCCGAGCTGGAGTCAGCTGGTTTCCGGTTCGTTTCCGATACAGACACCGAAGTGATCGCTCACTTGCTGCATCGGTCAGTCAGCGAAGGGCTCGATCTCGCCACCGCGCTCGGCGAGGCGCTGCCGCGACTGGCCGGCGCCTACGCCTTGGCTGTGGTGTCCGCCGACCAACCCGGCACCCTGGTGGGTGCACGCAGCGGCAGCCCACTCGTTCTGGGGCTGGGCATCGAAGAATGTTTTCTCGCCTCCGATCCCCTGGCGCTGCGTCAGGTGACCGACCGCTTCGTCTACCTGGAGGAAGGTGATCTGGCGGTGCTGTCGGCGGGTGAATATCGGATTCGCGACCGCGCAGGCCGCCCGGCACAACGGCAGGTTCATACCCTTTCCGATCCGGTCGACGCCGCCGACAAGAGCGGCTATCGGCACTTCATGCTCAAGGAGATCCACGAGCAGCCCGATGTCCTGACCGCGACGCTTGCCGGCCGCACCAGCGCGCGCCGCGTCCTGCCCGAAGCCTTTGGCGAGGCCGCGCCGGCCCGGTTCGCCGCGATCGAGAACATCCATGTGGTGGCCTGCGGTACCAGTTACCACGCCGGCCTGGTGGCGCGCTACTGGCTGGAGGACTGGGCGGGCATCCCCTGCCAGGTCGAGGTGGCCAGCGAATACCGCTACCGCAAGGTCGTGGTCCCGCCCAACACCCTGCTGGTGGCCATTTCCCAGTCCGGGGAAACCGCGGATACCTTGGCGGCGCTCGACAAGGCGGCTGGCGCCGGCTACCTGGACAGCCTGGCGATCTGCAATGTCGCCGCCAGCTCGCTGGTGCGCGCCACCGGCCTGGCCCTGCTCACCCGCGCCGGGCCCGAGATCGGTGTCGCGTCGACCAAGGCGTTCACCACCCAGCTGGTGGCGCTGCAGATGCTCTGCATCGCCATCGCCCGCGCCCGAGGCGCTCTGCCGGCGGAGCGCGAGACCGAGTTGGTTGCTGCTCTGAAGGCCCTGCCGGGGCTGGCGCGCCAGGTACTGGCGCTGGACCCCCAGATCGAGGCCACCTTTGACAGCTTCGCCGACAAGCACCACGCGCTCTTTCTGGGCCGCGGCGTGCACTACCCCATCGCCCTCGAAGGCGCCCTCAAGCTCAAGGAAATCTCCTACATACATGCCGAGGCCTACCCGTCCGGAGAACTCAAGCACGGCCCCTTGGCGCTGGTCGATGCCGACATGCCGGTGGTCGCGGTAGCGCCCAACAACGAACTCCTGGAGAAGCTGAAATCCAATCTCCACGAGGTTCAGGCCCGTGGTGGTGAACTGTTCGTGATCGCCGACCGCGACGCCGGCTTCAGCGACCAGCCCGGGGTCACCGTGGTCAGCCTGCCCCATGTGCCGGCCAGCCTCACACCGATGCTCTACACCCTGCCGTTGCAGCTGCTGGCCTACCATGTGGCGGTGCTCAAGGGCACGGATGTCGACCAGCCGCGCAATCTGGCCAAGTCGGTGACTGTGGAATAGGGCTGTGCCATGCCTGCGTGGCCGGTTATCTGGAAGAGATACGGGAGCGCCTGGCGCATTGCCTGAATCCGCCCGGCCGTGCGGAGTATCCTGAGCTTGTTAGCGGCGATTGCCGTGGCGCCAGCGGAGGATTCCCGCAACCAGGGTTGCCTGATCGCGAATCCGCTAGTCCGTTTCGCTGCGTTTGATGGGAAACGGCCATGCTGGTGCGTGAATTTCGCCGGCGCATTCGGCGGGGGTTCGCCCGCGTCCTGCGTGCCGATTGCGTCCCCCACGCGGAACGGCGAGCGCACCTGCTCGGCGCCCTGTTCTGGGGTGCATCCACCGAAATCCGTTGGGACGATTCGACCAGGATGCTTGCCCCTTTGGACGAAGGGCTGGGGCGTCAGGTCGACCAGTGGCAGCCCGAGGGCCGCCAGCGTCAGAGAATGCTCTGCTGGCGGCGGTGGCCGATCGTCAGTCGAACAGTACGCGCAGCTGCGCTCCCGGGTCCGGGGCGCGCATGAAGGCTTCTCCGACCAGAAAGGCGTTGACGCCGTGACCGCGCATGGCGAGTACATCATCGACCCGCTGGATACCGCTCTCCGTGACTACCAGGCGCTCGCCGCCGATGCGCGGCAGCAGGCTGAAGGTGGTCTCCAGCGAGGTGCGGAAGCTGTGCAGGTCGCGGTTGTTGATGCCGACCATGGGATTGTCCAGGGTGAGCGCGGCGTCGAGTTCGCGGGCATTGTGCACTTCGACCAACACATCCAGGCCGATCTGCCGCGCCAGTTCGTGCAGCTCGGTCAGCTGCGCGGGCGCCAGGGCGGCGACGATCAATAGCACGCAGTCCGCCCCGAGGACACGGGCCTCGTAGACTTGATAGGGGTCGACGGTGAAGTCCTTGCGCAGCACCGGCAGCGCGGTGGCGGCGCGAGCCTCCAGCAGATAATCGTCGGCGCCCTGGAAGAAGTCGACGTCGGTGAGCACCGAGAGGCAGGTGGCGCCGCCCCGCTGGTAGCTGCGAGCGATCTCCGCGGGGTCGAAATCCGGGCGAATCACACCCTTGCTCGGTGAGGCTTTCTTGATTTCCGCGATCACCGCCGGGCGGCCGCTGGCGATGCGCTCGGCCAGGGCACGGTAAAAACCACGCGCGGGCGCCGCCGCGGCGGCCCGAGCGCGCAGCTCTGCGAGCGGAACGCGCCCGCGGCGCTCGGCAATTTCCTCCGCCTTGCGGGCCAGGATCCGGCGCAAGATGGTCGGGGTTTCCGGGGCAGCGGCGGTCATCATTCCTCTCCCAGGTACTGGGTGAAAGCCGCCAGCTCATCGAGCCGCGCGCCGGCCAGTTCACTGGCGATGGCATCCTCGGCGAGCCTCACGCCCTCACCGATGTCTCCGGCGAGACCGGCAGTATAGAGCGCGGCGCCGGCATTGAGCGCGATCAGGTCGGCCGCCTTGGCCCCGGCGGCCGTGGCGCGCTTGCCCAGGGCATCGCGGATCAGCGCCAGGGACGCCTGGGCGCCGGCGACGCTCAAACCCCCCAGGTCACGGCTGGCGATGCCGAAATCTTCGGGCGCGATGCGATACTCACGAATCTGTCCGGCGTTCAGCTCGACCACCAGGGTCGGGGCCGCCAGGCTGATTTCGTCGAGGCCATCCTCGCTGTGCACCACCAGCACGCGCTCGCTGCCGAGGCGGCCCAACACCTCGGCGACCGGTCGGCACAGGTCGGCGCTATAGACCCCGATCAATTGGCGGCGCACGCCTGCGGGATTGGTCATGGGGCCCAGCAGGTTGAACAGGGTGCGCACGCCCAACTCGCGGCGCGGCCCCACCGCATGGCGCATGGCGCCATGGTGGGCCGGGGCGAACAGGAAGCCGAGGCCGAGTTCGGCGACACAGCGTGCGCTCTGCTCCGGGGTCAGGTCGAGGCGCACGCCGGCGGCTTCCAGCAGATCCGCGCTGCCACTGCTGCTGCTCACCCCGCGATTACCGTGCTTGACCACGCGGCCGCCGCAGACCGCCACCACCAGGGCGCTGGCGGTAGAGACATTGAACAGCCCGGCGCCGTCGCCGCCGGTGCCGACGATATCGACCAAATGCTCGCCATCGATCGCCACCGGGGTGCAGAGTTCGCGCATCACCTCGACCGCGCCGGTGATCTCGTCGAGGGTCTCACCCTTCATGCGCAGCGCCACCAGAAAGCCGGCGATCTGAGCGGGGGTGGCGGCGCCACCCATCAGCTCGTGCATGGCGCCGCGCATCTCCGTGCGGGACAGGTCGCCGCCTTCTATCAGGCGGCCAATCGCCTCACGCAGGGTCATCGACGGCCCTCCAGAAAGTTGCGCAGCAGGTCGTGGCCGTGGCGGGTGAGGATGGATTCCGGGTGGAACTGTACGCCCTGGATATCCAGCTCGCGGTGGCGCAGGCCCATGATTTCATCCATCTCGCCGTCTTCCGTCCGGGTCCAGGCGGTGATCTCCAGGCAGTCGGGCAGGCTGTCCCGCGCCACCACCAGCGAGTGATAGCGCGTGGCTTCGAAGGGGCTCGGCAGATCGTGGAAGACGCCGGTGCCGGCGTGATGGATGAGCGAGGTCTTGCCGTGCATCACCGCACGCGCGCGCACCACCTCGCCGCCGAAAGCCTGGCCGATACTCTGGTGGCCGAGACAGACCCCGAGCAGCGGAATACGGCCGGCGAAGGCCTGGACCAGCGGTACCGAAATGCCCGCCTCGTTGGGGGTGCAGGGGCCGGGCGAGATGACGATGCGCTCCGGTGCCAGGACCTCGATATCGGCCAGCGTCAGGGCGTCGTTGCGCTCCACCCGCACCTCGGCACCCAGCTCTCCCAGGTACTGCACCAGGTTGTAGGTGAAGGAGTCGTAGTTATCGATCATCAGGATCACGGCGCAGCCTCCCCGGCACCACCCAGCACCATGGCGGCGGCGCGGAAGATGGCGCGCGCCTTGTTCATGGTCTCCTTCCACTCCAGCTCGGGCACCGAGTCGGCGACGATGCCCCCGCCGGCCTGCACATGGAGCCTGCCGTCCTTGATCACCGCGGTGCGGATGGCGATCGCGGTGTCCATGTTGCCGTTCCAGCCCAGGTAGCCCACGGCACCGCCGTAGATGCCGCGCTTGATCGGCTCCAGCTCGTCGATGATCTCCATGGCGCGGATCTTGGGTGCGCCGCTGAGGGTGCCGGCGGGCAGGGTGGCGCGCAGCACGTCGAGCGCCGAGAGCCCCGGCCGGACCCGGCCGACGACATTGGAAGTGATGTGCATGACGTGAGAGAAGCGCTCCACCACCATCTGTTCGGTCACCCGTACCGAGCCGGTGGTGGCGATGCGGCCGACGTCGTTGCGGCCCAGGTCGATCAGCATCAGATGCTCGGCGAGTTCCTTGGGATCGGCGAGCATCTCGCGTTCCATGGCCAGGTCTTCGTCCGGCGTGCGGCCGCGGCGGCGGGTGCCGGCGATGGGTCGTACCGTGACCTCGCCGTGCTCGAGCCGCGCCAGGATCTCCGGTGACGAGCCGGCGATCTGGAAGTCGCCGAGGTCGAGGAAATACAGATAGGGTGAGGGATTGAGGTTGCGCAGCGCGCGGTACAGGTTCACCGGTTCGCCGGGGAAGGGCAGGCTGAGCCGCTGCGAGGGCACCACCTGCATGACGTCGCCGGCGCGGGTGTACTCCTTGATGGTTTCCACCGCGGCCTGGTAACCCTCCCGGCCGAGGCTGGAGACGAAGTCGGTTTCCGCCACACCGCTGCCGGCGAGCGCCATGGGCGGTAGCTCGGGCACGGAGTGGTGCAGGCGGGCGGCGATGGCATCGAGCCGCCGCTGGGCGCCTTCCCAGGCCGCGGGCGTGAGCGGGTCGGCGTGCACGATCAGGGTCAGGGTGCCGGCCAGGTTGTCGAACACCACCACCTCGTCGGACACCAGGAGCAGGATGTCGGGCACACCGAGTTCATCCGGGGGGCAGGAGTTCGCCAGCCGGGGCTCGACATAGCGCACGGTGTCATAGCCGAAGTAACCCACCAGACCACCGGTGAAGCGCGGCAACCCTTCGAGTTCGGGCACCCGGAAAGTGGCCTGCAACTGTTCGATTTCGCTCAGCGGATCGCTGCAGTGGCGGGTTTCCGTGATCTCGCCATCCGTTTCCAGGCACAGCTGCCGGCCGCGCACCCGGAGCACCTGCCGGGCCGGCAGGCCGATCAGCGAATAGCGGCCCCATTTCTCCCCGCCCTCGACGGATTCGAGCAGATAGGAGTAGCGTCCGCGGGCGAGCTTGAGGTACGCCGACAGTGGGGTTTCCAGATCGGCGAGCAGGGTGCGGGTCACCGGAATGCGGTTGTAGCCCTGCCGGGCGAGGCTGTGAAACTGTTCCGAGGTCATCATGATGGCGGCTTTCCCGAAAGTGGTGGCGTGGCGCAGGTGCCCGGCGGGCAGGGGCGATCAGCCCCGGCGCCAGCGCCGGCGGGAAAGGGATTCGTGTTGCACCATGCGCAGAATATCGATGACGGGAACTCCGGAACCGGCCGGAATTCTAGCGGATTCGTCCCGGGCCCACTAGTGCGCGCCGGCCAGTGCGTCGCGCAGGGCGGCGACGGCCGCCGCCCGGTCCGGCTTGCCGAAGATCGCCGATCCTGCCACGAAGGTGTCGGCGCCGGCGGCGGCGATTGCCGCGATATTGTCCGGTCCCACGCCGCCGTCGATCTCCAGGCGGATGTCGCGCCCGCTGGCGTCGATCAGCTGCCGCGTCGCGCGCAGCTTGTTGAGCGCCTCGGGAATGAAGGCCTGGCCGCCGAAACCCGGGTTGACCGACATCAGCAGCAGCACGTCGAGCCTGTCGAGGACGTGGCGGACCACTTCCAGCCCCGTTGCCGGATTCAGCACCAGGCCCGTCTTGCAGCCCAGGTCGCGGGCCAGCTGCAGCGAGCGGTCGACGTGGCGGCTGGCCTCTGGGTGGAAGGTGATCCAGGAAGCGCCTGCCGCCGCGAAGGCCTCGATCAGGTCATCGACGGGCTCCACCATGAGGTGGACGTCGATCGGCGCGGCGACACCATAGTCGCGCAGAGCCTTGCAGACCATGGGCCCTATGGTGAGGTTGGGCACATAGTGGTTGTCCATGACATCGAAGTGGATGAGGTCGGCACCGGCGGCGAGCACGGCGTCCACCTCGGCGCCCAGGCGCGCGAAGTCGGCCGACAGGATCGAGGGCGCGATCAGGTACTCCGGCATCGGCGGCTTCTCTTGCGAGTGGCCGGTCACTATGCCGGGAAGCGCAGACGCCGGCAAATATCGGGGGTCAAGCCTCAGCGCGAAGCGGCGCGCCACACAGGTGGGGCCGGGTTGTGCCGGTGCCGAGCACACGCCGGAACGTTCCCGGGTCGCTGTGCTAGGCTTTTACTCATGACCATCGCAATTGCGCGGCCACTGGACAGCGCGCTCTCGGCCCAGGCGGAGGCTTTCGCCGACCTCGCCGAGCGATTGCCGCCCATCGTCTTTGATCCGGGGACCGATCGGGACGGCGAGGTGGTCGAAGGTGCGGCGGCTTACCTCGGCCACTACGGTCTGGACCCGGCGGGCGCGCCGCCGGGTACGCGCCACACGCTGGGGGCGCTGCGCGCCGGGGGTTACCGGATCGTAGCGCATTGCTGGCTCCATCCGCTGCCCAGCGGCACGGTCTTCGTGGTGCATGGCTATTTCGATCACGTGGGGCTCTACGGCCACCTGATCCGCCACCTGCTCGGGCGTCGCCTGAACGTGGTGGCCTTCGACCTGCCCGGCCATGGGCTCTCGGAGGGCGAGCGGGTCACCATCGCCAGCTTCGATCACTATGTGGAAGTCTTCGAGGAGCTGCTCGATGCTGCCGCCGGCCTGCCCAGACCCTGGCACGGCGTCGGCCAGAGCACCGGTGGGGCCATCGTTCTTCACCACCTGCTGCGCGCCGCCGCCCATCCCTTTTCTGGCGTGGCACTGCTGGCCCCTCTGGTGCATCCGCGCTGCTGGCGGGTAAACCGGCTGATCTATCTGGCCAGCCACCGGTGGCGCAAGCGGATCGGCCGCAAGTTCGTGGCCAATTCCGGTGATCCCGAATTCCTGGAGTTCATCGCCCATCGAGATCCGCTGCAGGCGCGTCATATTCCCCTGGAATGGATCGGTGCCATGAAGCGCTGGGCCGAAGAGCTGCACGCGCTGCCGCCCTCCCATCGGGCCGCAACCGTGATCCAGGGCGATGCCGATACCACGCTGGACTGGCGTTACAACCTGCGGCTGCTGCGCGAGAAGCTGCCCAGCGGGCGGTTTCACGTCTTTCCGGGCGCCCGGCATCACCTGGTCAACGAGATCGAGCCGATCCGCGCCCGGGTATTCGCGGCCCTGGGCTTTTGAGTCATGGTTGCGCATCGCCCCGGCGTGCTCGACAGTCTGGTGGCCATCACCGGCGCCGACCAGGTGATCACCGCAGCGGCGGAACTGCGCCATTACGGCGTCGACCGAACCCGGCACTGGGCACCCGCGCCCCTGGCGGTGGTGCGCCCGGGCTCCGCGGCCGAGATCCGCGACATCCTGCTGTTGGCCAATCGCGAGCGGTTGGCGGTGGTTCCCTCCGGGGGGCGCACCGGGTTGTCCGGAGGCGCAGTCGCCGCGCGCGGCGAGCTGGTCCTGTCACTGGAGCGGCTGCGGCGCATTCTGGCGGTGGACCGGGAGAGCGCCACCCTGACCTGCGAGGCCGGGGTGACCACCGCCGAGGTGCAGGCGGCGGCGCGGGAGGCGGGGCTGTGGTATCCGGTTGATTTCGCGAGCGCCGGCTCCAGTCAGATCGGCGGCAATATCGCCACCAATGCCGGCGGCGTCCGGGTGCTGCGCCACGGCATGACTCGCGCCTGGGTGCGCGGCCTCCAGGTGGTCACTGGAAAGGGTGAGGTGCTCGAACTCGGCCGCGGCCTGGTCAAGGACAACACCGGCTACGATCTGATGCAGCTGCTGATCGGCTCCGAGGGTACTCTGGGTGTGATCTGCACCGCCACCCTGGCGCTGGCACCACCGCCACCGCCCAGCGCGGTATTGCTGCTCGGCGCCGCGGAGCTGGCAGCCCTGCCCGCCGCGCTGGCCGCGTTGCGGGAGCGGTGCGTCGTCTGCGCCTGCGAGTTTTTCTCGGAAACCGCCCTGGGCCTGGTGGTAGAGCGCCAGGGGCTGGCGCGGCCCTTTGCCGCCACGCCCTGGTATCTGTTGGTCGAGCTCGAACTGAGCGGCGATAACGGGCTGGAGGAGGCGCTGGAAACCTTCGAAGCGCTGCGCAGCGGCGGCCTGGTCCGGGACGGGGTGCTGGCGCAGCACCAAGGCCAGGCCCAGGCGCTGTGGCGGTTGCGCGAGGAGATTTCCGATACCCTGGCCGCCTGGCAACCCTACAAGAACGACGTCGCGGTGCGCACCTCCCGGCTGCCGGACTTTCTGGAACGCGCCCGACGTCTCTGTGCGGAGGATTTTCCGGAGCTGGAGATGGTCTGGTTCGGCCATCTGGGCGATGGCAATGTCCACATCAATGCGCTCAGGCCCGAAGGCTGGTCGGCGACCCGGTTCACGGCCCTGGGCGAGCGCCTGAGCGCCGGGCTCGGCGACCTGGTGCAGCAATGTGGCGGCAGCATCTCGGCCGAACACGGCATCGGTCTGCTGAAAAAATCGCTTCTACACTATTCGCGCAGTGCCGCCGAAATCGAGCTGATGCGGGCGGTGAAGACAATTTTCGACCCCCGGGGGATCTTGAATCCCGGCAAGATCTTCGACTGAGGTGCCGCCATGACCTACCGCCATCGTTTCGCCGAGGGCTCCCGCTGCGATCTGCCGCCGGGCAAGGCGGTCTGCGTGGGGCTCAACTATGCCGCCCATGTCGCCGAAATGAACAGTGCGGCCGCTGCCGAGCCGGTATTGTTCATCAAGCCGCGCACCGCCCTGGTGCCCTTCGCCGGAGAGATCGCGATCCCCGCCGGGCGCGGCGCCTGCCACTTCGAGACCGAGGTCGCGCTGCTGATCGGCGCGCCTTTGCGCCGCGCCCCGCCGGAGGCGGCACTGCAGGCGGTGGCCGGCGTGGGCCTGGCCCTGGATCTGACCCTGCGCGACCTGCAGGGTCAGCTCAAGGCCGCCGGCCATCCCTGGGAACGGGCCAAGGGCTTCGATGGCGCCTGCGCGGTATCGGAGGTTGTCCCTCCGACCGGGCTGGACTTCAGCGCGCTGAGCTTCAGCCTGGAGCTGAACGGTATCTGCCGGCAGCGCGGGCACACCGGCGACCTGCTGGCACCCATACCAGAGCTGCTGAGTCATATCAGTCAGTGGTTCACCCTGGAGCCGGGCGACCTGGTGCTCACCGGCACCCCGGAGGGTGTCGGTCCCCTGACCGCCGGCGATCTGCTGGAGGCCGAGCTGGCAGGATCCCTGCGTGTATCCGCCCGCGTCATCGCCCGGAGTTGACGCTCAGCGCGCGCCGTAGATCACCATGGTCTTGCCGCGGGCGGAAATCAGTTCCTGATCTTCGAGGGCCTTCAATACTCGGCCGACCATTTCCCGGGAGCAGCCGACGATGCGGCCGATCTCCTGGCGGGTGACCTTGATCTGCATGCCGTCGGGATGGGTCATGGCGTCGGGCTGCTTGCAGAGGTCGAGCAGGGTGCGGGCGACGCGCCCGGTGACATCCAGGAAAGCCAGATCCCCGACCTTGCGGGTGGTGTCGCGCAGGCGCTTGGCCACCTGCTTGCTCAGGGAGAACAGGAAGTCCGGCTGTCTTTGCACCAGCTGCCGGAAGGCGGTGTAGCTGATCTCGCCGATCTCGCACTCGGTCTTGGTGCGCACCCAGGCGCTGCGGTCCTGTTGATCGAACAGGCCGAGCTCCCCGAAGAAGTCCCCGGTGTTGAGGTAGGCGACGATGATTTCATGGCCGTCGTCATCCTCGATCAGCACGGTTACCGAGCCCTTGATGATGTAGTACAGGGTTTCGCAGGTGTCTCCGGCGTGGATCAGGGTGCTCTTCGGCGGGTAGCGGCGCCGGTTGCAGTGACCGAGAAACTCTTCGAATTGCGGGATATGCGGAGTGATGGGTTGCAGCGCCAAGGGGTCCTCCCGTGGTGGTTCGCGTCTCCGATCGAGCCGGGTGCGGCAAGCCGGAGCCGAAAATCTCACTTTGGCGATGGAATTGCAAGCAGTGGGGCTATCGCCGTTCACCTCCGGCGCTATCATAGACCGCTTCATCCCAGAGGTGGTGGTCATGCAAGCGGTAGTCAAATGGATCGACAATGCCCTGTTCGTCGGTGAGTCCGGCAGCGGGCACGCGGTGGTGATGGATGGTCCAGAGGACCACGGCGGCCGCAATCTGGGGGTCCGGCCCATGGAGATGCTGTTACTCGGCATGGGCGGCTGCGCGAGCTTCGATGTCGTCAACATTCTGCGCAAGGCCCGCCAGCAAGTGCGCGACTGCCGCGCCGAGTTGCGCGCCGAGCGGGCCGCCGGAGTCCCCGCGGTGTTTACCCGCATCAGTATCCATTTCGTGGTGCGCGGCGCTGGCCTCAAGGAGGCCCAGGTCAAGCGCGCCGTGGAGTTGTCGGCGGACAAGTATTGCTCGGCCTCCATCATGCTGGCACGCGCCGGCGTGGAGGTCGAACACAGTTACCGGATTGAGTCGGACTGACGCGCGTGCAAAAAAAACCGGGGAGCCGAAGCTCCCCGGAAATGTCATTACAGGGGGGGTTAGGAAGGAGAGTGGCCGGCGGGCTCCTAGGACCCATGGCGGCCAGCCACGGTGCCCATGATAAGGAAACCCTTCCATGATTCAAATGGATTGTTTTTATGTTTTCTATAACTCATTAATATGATGCTCCCGGCTGGTACAGCCCGCTTGGGTATGTATAATTCTTGCAGAACGCTAATGCCCAAATCATTCTCGAAGATTATCTGAAAATGACCATAAATACCTTGGCGCGGGTTGATCTCAACCTGTTGGTTTCTCTTCAGGTCTTGCTCGAAGAGCTCAATGTCACCCGAGCCGCGGAGCGCCTGCACGTATCCCAGCCGGCGATGAGCAAGACCCTGCTACGCCTGCGCAATGCTTTTGAAGACCCCCTCTTTACCCGCAGCGGTCGGGGCTTGGTGCCGACGCCGCGCGCGCTGGAGCTGAAGCGGGCCTTGCCTCAGCTACTGGAGGGGATCGGCGGCCTGCTGGTGCGCACGGAGTTCGATCCGGCCGTATACGAGGGCCATGTCCGCATCGTGGCGCCCGAGTTCATGGCGGTGCAGGTGGTGCCGCCTCTGGTGCAGATTCTCGAAGAGCAGGCGCCCGGGCTGGGCATCGCGGTCTCCAATGCCGACGAATCCTACCTCAGCGAGCTCGAATCCGGTGCCACCGACTTCGTCTTGGAGGTGGAGAAACCGGTCCCGCGCGGCTGCCTGGTAACTTCCCTGGGGCAGTTCACGCCGGCGGTCTGGATGCGCAGTGACCACCCTCTGGCGGACCGCGAGTTCGATCTCGACGATATGCTCGAATACCCTTTCGTCCAGTATTACTTGCTTATTGCCGGGCGCGTCGAGGCGAGCATGGAGAGCCGCTTCGACAAGCTGATCGCGCGCATGGGCCGCCGCCGCCGCAAGGCCATGATCACCAACCAGTTGATGACCGCGCTCGATACCCTGCATTCCTCCAATTGCCTGATGTTGGCGACCATGGACGATCTCAAGCAGGAAAGCGAGTTCTATCAGATCGTGCGCAAGCCCTACCCCCGGGATTTGGAACACGATCCGGCCATCCCCGCCGCCCTGGTCCAGCATGAGCGCACCGCCAACTCGCCGATGCACAACTGGGTCAAGGAGAAGATTCTGGAGATCGTGCAGGGCATCCGCGTGGAACGCGATCAGGAGCGCGCCCGCGACGCGGCGCTGGCTCAGGCCCGATAACTGAGTCCGGTCATGATCCTGGAGAGCAGGGTCATGCCGTCCTTGACCGGTTTCGGAAACTGCCAGGCGCCCGCCTCCTTGGCGCGGTGGGCATGGGCGTCCTCGTCGGCGAGCATTTTCGTCACCAGGGCGCGGCTCCGCTCATCCGCGGCCGGCAGTCGCCCCAGGTGATCGCGCAGGTGCGCGCAGACCTGATCTTCGGTAGCGGCGACGAAGCCGAGCCCCGGGCCGGTCCCTGCCAGGCCGGCGGCGGCGCCGAGCGCGAAGGATGCCCCGTACCACAGGGGGTTGAAGCGACTCGGTTCGGTGCCCAGTTCGTCGAGCCGCTGCTGGCACCAGGCCAGGTGCGCCTCTTCTTCTTGCGCCGCCGCGCTCATGTCGGAGCGCATTTCCGCGGAACGCGAGCACAGCGCCTGGCCGCGATACAGCGCCTGGGCGCAGACCTCGCCGCTGTGGTTGACGCGCATCAGGCTGCCGGCATGGCGGCGGGCCTCCGGTGCCAGCTCTGCGTCCGGCACTGATGCTGCCGGCGAGGGCTCTGCCGACGCCGGCGACCGCGCTGCTATCACGCGCAGTCCGTGATCCGCTTCGGCGAGCAGTCGATCCAGGAAGGAGAGGTTCGGGCCGGGCATCGGCAGGCTCCGCAGGGCGAGGATGCCGCCCATTCTAGCCAAAGCCGAAACCCTGTGCCGCGCCCCCGGGCGTCGCTATGATGACCGAGGTTCTGCCATTCGGAGGCGAAAGGAATGCCGGACGCGCGCGATCTCGCCCTGGTGCTGACGGGCGGCGCCCCTTTGGTCGTCATGGAGACCCATGACGAGGCCCGGGCGATCGAGCTGCTGGCGCGGGTTGCCCGGGAACAGGACCGCGACCTCTTCCAGTGGACCTGCACCGACGGCCTGCGCCGCGTGGGTTTCGGCCTGCAGGTCGAGCAACCTGCCGAGCACGCCGAAGCCGAGGCGGTGCTGCGCCATGTCAAGGAGCGCGCAGCGCCGGGCGTCTATGTACTGTGCGACTTTCACCATTGGCTGCTTCCGGAACATCCCCGACCGGTGCGCCTGCTCAAGGACATTGCCCTGCGTCGGGCGGCCTCCCCGGTGAGCCTGGTGTTGCTCAGCCATCGCCTGGCCCTGCCCATGGAACTGTCGCGGCTGGCGGCCCGCTTCGAGACGGCGCTGCCCGACGAGGCCCAGATCCTGGGCATGGTGCGCGATGAGGCGCGGCGCTGGGCGAGGCTCAATCCGGATGCCAAGGTGCGCAGCGATGACGCCACCCTCAAGCAGCTGGTCGCCAACCTGCGCGGCCTGTCCCACGGCGAGGTGCGCCGCCTGGCGCGCGGTGCCATCGTCGATGATGGCGCCATCACCGAAAGCGACGTCGAGGCGGTCAATCGCACCAAGTTTCGCCTACTCGATGCCGACTCGGTGCTGAGCTTCGAATACCGCACCGAGCGTTTTGCCGAGGTCGGCGGCATGGCGCGGCTCAAGGCCTGGCTCGAGCTGCGCCGCGCGGTGTTTCTCGGCGCAGGGGCGCCGGGCATCGATCCGCCCAAGGGCATGCTCCTGCTCGGTGTGCAGGGCGGCGGCAAGAGCCTGGCCGCCAAGGCGGTGGCCGGCCTCTGGGGGGTTCCCCTGCTGCGCCTGGACATGGGCGCGCTGTACAACAAGTACCATGGTGAGACCGAGCGCAACCTGCGCGAGGCGCTGAAGCTCGCCGAGGCCATGGCGCCGGCGGTGCTGTGGCTGGACGAAATCGAGAAGGGCCTCGGCACCGCGGATCAGGACGGCGGCACCTCGCAGCGGGTGTTGGGTACCCTGCTGACCTGGATGGCGGAGCGCACCAGCCGGGTATTCCTGGCCGCCACTGCCAACGACATCAGCAGGCTGCCCCCGGAGCTGTTGCGCAAGGGCCGCTTCGACGAAATCTTCTTCGTCGACCTGCCCGACGCCGCGACGCGGGAGGCGATTCTCGCGATTCACCTCCAGCGCCGCGGCTTGGCGCCGGAACGCTTCGATCTGCCCCGGCTGGCCGCGCTCAGCGGCGAGTGCTCCGGCGCCGAATTGGAACAGGCCATCGTCTCCGCCCACTACGCCGCCCTGGCACGGGATGCGGCGCTCGATCAGGCGGCGCTGGAGGAAGAACTGCTGCGCATCACGCCCCTGGCGACATTGATGGCCGAGCGGATCCAGACGCTGCGCGCCTGGGCCCGGGAGCGCGGCGTCCAGCCGGCCTGAGCCGGCACCCGCCATTGCCTTGCGAGTCTCGCCGCTCGAAGGGCCGCGGCTTGGCGCCTGGGGAGTTTGGCGCCTCGATACTGCCTCAGCCTCTGTCGATCGCGCGGTGGCCGATGTCGCCTCGATAGAAAGCGCCCGGCCAGTGGATGTCCCGGGCCGTGGCATAGGCGCGCGCGGCGGCTGCGGCCAGGGTCTCGCCCAGCGCGGTGACGCACAGCACCCGGCCGCCGGCGGTCACCACGGCGTCGCCGCGCAGCCGGGTTCCGGCGTGAAACACCTTGAGCGAAGCGTCGGTGTCCGCCGGGAGGCCGGCGATGATGTCCCCCTGGGGATAATCTCCGGGATAGCCGGCGGCGGCCATCACCACCCCCAATGCCGGGCGCGGGTCCCAGTCCGCGGTGATCGTATCGAGGCGGCCGGCGAGCGCGGCCTCCACCAGATCGACCAGGTCGGAGCGCAGCCGCAACAGGATGGGTTGGGCCTCGGGATCGCCGAAGCGGCAGTTGTATTCGATGACGCGGGGGGCGCCGTCGGCAGCCACCATCAGTCCGGCGTAGAGAAAGCCGCGATAGCGGTGACCTTCGGCGGCCATGCCGCGCACCGTGGGCCGGATGATCTCGTCCATGACCCGATCGTGGACCGCGGCGGTGACCACCGGCGCCGGCGAATAGGCGCCCATGCCCCCGGTGTTGGGTCCGCTGTCACCCTCGCCCACCCGCTTGTGGTCCTGGCTGGACGCCATCGCCAGCACCTGCTCGCCGTCGACCATGACGATGAAGCTGGCCTCCTCGCCGACCAGGCACTCCTCGATCACCACCCGGTGGCCGGCGCTGCCGAAGGCATTGCCGGCCAGCATGTCCCGCACCGCCGTTTCGGCCTCGGCCTGCGTGGCGGCTATGATCACGCCCTTGCCGGCGGCCAGGCCGTCCGCCTTCACCACCATGGGGGTGCCCTGTTCGCGCACATGGGCCAGGGCCGGCTCCACCTCGGTGAAGGCCGCATAGGCGGCGGTGGGGATGCCGTGGCGGGCCATGAATTCCTTGGCGAAATGCTTCGAACCCTCGAGCTGCGCAGCGCTGCTGCTGGGACCGAATACCGGCAACTGGCGGGCCTCGAACAGGTCCACCAGGCCGGCGACCAGGGGCGCTTCCGGGCCCACCAGGGTGAAGGCGATACCCCGGTGGGCGGCGAATTCGGCCAGCCGCTCCAGCTCGGTGGCCGCAATGGGCACATTCTCCACCTTGGCTTCGAGCGCCGTACCGGCATTGCCGGGCGCGACATAGACCCGGGTCACCCGCGGGCTCTGGGCCAATTTCCAGGCCAGCGCATGCTCGCGCCCGCCGCCCCCGATCACCAGGATCTTCAAGCTTGCATCTCCGTCCTCAGGCCAGGGTTTCCAGGTCGCGCTTGTCGTAGGCGCACAGTTCCCGCTCGCGGCCCGCCGCGATCAGTTTGGGCCAGTCCGGGTTGGAAATCAGCGCGCGCCCCACGGCCACCAGGTCGCATTCCTCTCGCGCCAGCAGCTCGACGAGATTGCGCAGTGAGGCGGGTTCCGCGTGGCTGCCGATATTGCGTTGTTGTTCGTCGATGAAGTCCTGCTCCAGGGTGACGCTGCCCACCAGGATGCTGGGTTTGCCGCTGAGCTTGCGGGTCCAGCCCGCCAGGGTCAGTTCCGAGTCGGTGAACGCCGGCTCCCAGAACCGCCGCGTGCTGCAGTGGAAGATGTCGACGCCGGCCTCCACCAGCGGGCTCAGGAATTGCTCCAGCTCGGCGGGGCTGGCCACCAGCCGTGCCCGGTAGTCCTGCAATTTCCACTGTGAAAAGCGCAGGATGATGGGGAATTCTGGGCCCACCCGGGCGCGAATCGCGGCGATGATCTCGGCGGCGAAGCGGGTGCGTTTGGCGATGGATCCGCCGTAGGCGTCCTCGCGACGGTTGGTGCCCTCCCAGAAGAACTGGTCGATCAGGTAGCCGTGTGCCCCGTGGACTTCGACTGCATCGAAGCCCAGTGCCCGGGCGTCGGCGGCGCCCTGGGCGAAGGCCGCCACCACGGAGTCGATGTCCTCCTGGCTCATGACCTGGCCGTGTTCGCGGCCCGGCAGCAACAGGCCGGAGGGGGTAACGGCTGGCACTTCCGGCCAGGGGTCGATGACCTGGCCCGGCGCGCCCATGCCGCGCATGGCGCCGGTATGCCAGAGTTGCGGTGCGACCTTGCCCCCCGCCCCGTGCACGGCTTCGACCACCAGGCGCCAGCCCGCGAGGGCGGCCTCACCGTGGAAAAAGGGCACGTTCTCATAGGCGCTGGCGGCGGGGTGGCCGACACAGGTGCCCTCGGTGATGATCAATCCGGTACCGCTCTCGGCGCGGCGCCGATAGTAGGCGGCGACATTGTCATCGGGCACATTACCCGGTGAGAAGTTGCGCGTCATGGGCGCCATCACCACCCGGTTGGGCAGGTCCAGTGATTTACAGTGAAAGGGTTCGAACAGGGCGCTGATGCCGGGCATGGAGTGTCCTCGGTGGTGGGGTTCAGTCTTGCCGCGCCGCGGAGGCCTGGAGGCAGCGGGCCAGGCGTTGCTCCAATTGGTGGATCCGGGTATCGCGGTTCTGCAGTTCCCAGGTGAGATCGATATTCTGCTGGAACAGCTGTTGCTGTTCGCGGTGCTGAAAGATGACGAAGGCGATCACCGCCGCGGCGAGCAGCGCGATCACCGCCACCGCGTCCAGGTGGATGGTGAATTTCTTCACGGGGACTCCAGGTTCGGTCAGTGGCGGAAGTGGCGCATGGCGGTGAATACCATGGCGATATCCTGTTCATCGGCGGCGGCGATCACCTCGGCGTCGCGGATCGAGCCGCCCGGTTGGATGACCGCGGAAATCCCGGCGGCGGCGGCGTTGTCGATGCCGTCGCGGAACGGAAAGAAGGCGTCGGAAGCCATCACCGCGCCGGCCACCGCGAGGCCGGCCTGCTCGGCCTTGATGACGGCGATCCGCGCCGAGTTGACGCGGCTCATCTGGCCGGCGCCGACGCCGATGGTGCGGCCGTCGCGGGCGTAGACGATGGCATTGGACTTGACGAACTTGGCCACCCGCCAGGCGAACAGTAGATCGGCGAGCTGTTTCGGCTCGGGCTGGCGGCGGGAGACCACCTTCAGGTCGGCTGCGGAGATCCAGCCGCAATCGCGATCCTGGATCAGCAGGCCGCCATTGACGCGCTTGCAGTCCCAACCGGCGGCGCTCGGTCCCTGCCAGGCGCCACAGGCCAGCAGGCGGACATTCCGCTTGGCCGCTGCCGCGGCGACGGCCTCGTCACTGAATGCGGGTGCGATGATCACTTCGACGAACTGGCGGTCGAGCATGGCGCGCAGGGTGGTTTCGTCCAGTTCGCGGTTGCAGGCGATGACGCCGCCGAAAGCGGACTCCGGATCGGTCGCGAAAGCCAGATCATAGGCCTGGTGCAGGGACGCGGCGATCGCCACCCCGCAGGGATTGGCGTGCTTGACGATCACGCAGGCGGGTTCTTCGAACTGGCGTACGCATTCAAGGGCGGCGTCGCTGTCGGCGATATTGTTGTACGACAGTTCCCGGCCCTGTACCTGGGTGGCCGCGGCCATGCTGCCGGGTGCCGGCCGCGGGTCGCGATAAAAGGCTGCCATCTGGTGGGGGTTCTCGCCATAGCGCAGTTCCTGGACCTTGTGGAATTGGCGGTTCCAGGTGCGCGGGAAGGCCTGTGGCGCCGCGTCCAGACGCGCACCCAGATAATCGGCGATGGCGCCGTCGTAGGCGGCCGTATGCTCGAAGGCCTTGACCGCCAGCGCGAATCTGGTGGCCTGATCGAGCGCACCGCCGCGGTCGCGCAATTCGTCCAGCAGGGGCTGGTAGTCGGCGCTATCCACCACTACGGCGACATCGCGGTGGTTCTTGGCCGCGGCGCGCAGCAGGGTAGGGCCGCCGATATCGATGTTCTCGATGGCGCTGGCGAGATCGCAGTCCGGGGCCGCAACCGTGGCCTCGAAGGGATAGAGGTTGACCACCACCAGGTCGATCGGCCGGATGTCGTGTTCGGCCATCACCGCGTCGTCCCGGCCGCGGCGGCCGAGGATGCCGCCGTGAATGCGCGGGTGCAGGGTCTTGACCCGGCCGTCCATCATTTCGGGAAAGCCGGTGTAATCGGAGACCTCGGTCACCGGAATGCCGTGTTCTGCGAGCAGTCGGTGGGTGCCGCCGGTGGAGAGCAGTTCGACGCCCAGTTCGGTCAGGGCCCGGGCCAGCTCCAGGATACCGGTTTTGTCGGATACGCTGAGCAGGGCGCGCGCGATGGTGACGGGCTGAGCGGACATGGTCTCTCCGGGTGCGGCGGGTCGAACGGGCGGCTACAACAGCTCGTGCTGCTTGAGCTTCTTGCGCAGGGTGCCACGGTTGATGCCGAGCAGCTCTGCGGCCCGGCACTGGTTGCCTTTGGTATGCGCCAGCACCGTGCGCAGCAGGGGGGCCTCGACTTCGCGCATTACCAACTCGTACAGCGCGGCGGGACTGTGCCCGTCGAGCAGGTCGAAATACCTGGACAGCGCCAACTCCACGCATTCGCCCAGAGAAGCTTCCCGGGTCGGGTCGCTCGCGAGCGCTGACTGGGGTGGGTGGTGGTCGTCGGCCAAGTCGGGTTCCCTAGTCCGGCGGGGCATAGCGCGAGGCGACGCATGATAGCTCGCCGCACCTGTGTGCGGAAGACCGGCGCCGGATTTGCTGCGACCCTGAGACCCAGATCTCACTCCAGAGCGACGACCCGATAGGACACCGCCTCGGCCCCCGGATCGTGCAACTCCAGCACCAGGTGCAACGATTGGCGGCCTTGCAGATGTCGTGGGCTGTCGGCCTCCAGGTATTGGTCCGGGGCGAGGGTGCGGGCGGCGACCACCCGCCCCTCCAGGTCTTCGAATTCGAGCCGAAGCGCCGGCAGGGGCAGGGGCGCAGGACTCGGGTTGACGAGCATGGCGTCGAGGCGCAGGCCGTCTGCGGGCAATGGCCGCAAGATCACTTCCGTGACGCCGATCGGCGCGGTCGCCTGGCCTGCTGCCGATCGACAGGGCAGGAGCGCGCACAGCGTTCGGTGGACGGGCTCGGCCGCCGGATGTGCGGCGAGGAGATCGGCATGGAAGTACAGGGCTTGGAGCGCCAGCAGCAGTCCGCCGGTGACCAGTACAGCGGCACTCGCGGCACTGCGCCCGGGCGATCGCGTGGCGGTGGACCAGGGCGCTGCCAGGGTGTCTCGGTCGGCGTCCGGCGCCGAGGTGGTTTCGCCTTCCGGTTCGCCTTCCGGTTCGGCTTCCGGCTCGGGTTCGGCTTCCGGCTCGGGTTCGGGTTCGGGTTCGGGTTCGGGTTCGGGCGCAGCCGGGGTTGCGGCGCCCGGGTGTGGGCCCAGTAGCGCAGTGAGCCGATCGCGGTCGAAGCCGTCGTCGATGCGCCAGGCCGGTTCCTCGCGCAGCCAGGGCGGCGGTTGTGCAGGCGGTTCGGGTGTGAGTTGCAGCCCATGGGCATGGGCGTCAAAAGGCGCCAGGCAGAAACCGCAGCGCACCAGGCCTCCGGCGGCGCGCAGCTGCGGCAGACTCACCCGAAAACTGATCTGGCACTGTGGACAGCGCGCGCCCTGGTCGGTCATGCCTGCGGGTCCTGGGGCCTGCGCGGATTGTAGCTCAGCCCCGAGTGCCGGTGAGCCGTGCCCATTCGTTGCGCAACGTCGCCGGCTCGAGCGTGAACCAGGGGCGAAAGGCTGTGGCGACCACCTCGATCTGGCTGGTGAGGATGCCCGACAGACACAGACCGGCGCCCGGGGCCGCGGCCTGGGCGAGCCGTGGCGCCAACGTTATCAGCGGGTTGGCGAGAATATTGGCGAGGATCACGTCCTGGTCGGCGGCCGCGGTGAACTGTTCGGGAGGCGCGACCCTGAGTCGGTCGGCGCCGATCCCGTTGTGATCGGCGTTGCTGCGGGTCGCGGTCAGAGCCTGAGCGTCCAGGTCGATCGCGGTTGCCCGGGCGGCGCCCAACAGGCAGGCGGCGATGGCCAGGATGCCGGATCCGCAACCATAGTCCAGTACCCGCGCGTCCCGGAGCCGTTGACCGGCCAGCCACTCCAGACAGAGCGCAGTGGTGGGGTGGTCCCCGGTGCCGAAGGCAAGTCCTGGGTCGAGGCGCAGATTCACCGCCTGTGGGTCGGGCGGTGCGCACCAGCTCGGACAGATCCACAGCCGGCCACCGCAATGACGGGGCCGGAAGTGCGCCTGCCAGAGCTCGGCCCAGGGTCGCTCGCCGAGCTCGGTCCAGCGTCCCGCCGGTGGTGCCTGAAACTCGGCAGCGAGCGCCAGCAGCACCCGGTCAGGGTCGGTTTCGGCGGCAAACAGGCCGGTCACACAGACCCGCTCCCAGAGCGGGGCTGCGCCGGGGGGCGGCTCGAGGATGGGCTGGTCGCCGGCATCGGTGAAGGTCACCGCCAGGGCGCCCGCGGCGGCCAGCCTCTCGGCCCAGGCGTCGCAGTCCTCGGCGCTGGCGAGCAAGTGCAGCTCGCGCCACCCGGGCCCGCTCACGAGTTCAGCTTTTTTTCCAGGTAGTGAATGCTCACCCCGCCGCGGCGAAATTCGCCGTCGCGGACCAGTTCCCGATGCAGGTCGGTATTGGTCTTGATGCCCTCCACGATCAGTTCGTCGAGCGCGTTGCGCATGCGCGCCAGGGCGTTGTCGCGGTTGCGGCCGTAGGTGATGATCTTGGCGATCAGCGAGTCATAGTTGGGCGGCACCTGGTAGCCGGTATAGAGGTGGGAATCGACCCGCACCCCATTGCCGCCGGGCGGATGGTAGGCGGTGACGGTGCCCGGACTGGGCAGAAAGCTGACCGGGTCCTCGGCGTTGATCCGGCATTCGAAGGCGTGGCCGCGGAAGATCACCTCTTCCTGACGCAGGCTGAGGGGCTCGCCGCCGGCGATCAGCAGCTGCTCGCGCACCAGGTCCACGCCGGTGATCATCTCCGTTACCGGATGTTCGACCTGGATGCGGGTGTTCATCTCGATAAAGTAGTAGGCGCCGTTTTCATAGAGGAATTCGAAGGTGCCGGCGCCGCGATAGCCGATATCGACACAGGCCCGCACGCAGGCCTCCAGCACCTCGCGCCGCGCGGCTTCCGGGATATCCGGGGCCGGTGCTTCCTCGATGACCTTCTGGTGGCGGCGCTGCAGCGAGCAGTCCCGGTCGCCCAGATGGATGGCGTTGCCCTGACCGTCGGCCAGCACCTGGACCTCGACGTGACGAGGCGTTTCGAGAAACTTTTCCAGATATACCCGGCCGTCGCCGAACGCGGCCTGGGCCTCGCTGCGGGTCAGACTCACGGCGCCGAGCAGATGCGGTTCGGCGTGGACCACCCGCATGCCGCGCCCGCCGCCACCGGCGGCGGCCTTGATGATCACCGGATAGCCGACCTCGCGTGCCACCGCGATGATTTCGGCGGGGTCCTCGCTCAGGGCACCGTTCGAGCCGGGCACCGTGGGCACGCCGGCGGCTTGCATGGCCGCGATCGCCGACACCTTGTCGCCCATGAGGCGAATCACGTCGGGGGTCGGGCCGATGAAGGTGAAACCACTGCGCTCCACCTGCTCGGCGAAATTGGCGTTTTCGGCGAGAAATCCGTAACCGGGATGCACCGCCACCGCTCCGGTAACCTCCATGGCGCTGATGATGGCGGGAATGTTGAGGTAGCTTTCGGCAGCGGAGTTGGGGCCTATGCACACTGACTCATCGGCCAGGCGCACATGTTTCAGGTCGGCGTCCACCTTGGAGTGAACGGCAACGGTGTTGATGCCCAGTTCCTTGCAGGCGCGCAGAATGCGCAGGGCGATCTCGCCGCGGTTGGCGATCAGGACTTTGCTCAGCATGGATCAGGGATTCCCCGGAATCAGGCGACTTAGAGGATGGTGACCAGCGGTTGGTCGTATTCCACGGGTTCGCCATCTTCGACCAGGATGGCGCCGATCGTGCCGGCGCGATCGGCTTCGATCTGATTCATCATTTTCATGGCCTCGACGATGCAGAGTACGTCGCCGGGCTTGATGCTCTGCCCCGCCTCGACGAAGGGCTTGGCGCCCGGCGTCGGGGCGCGGTAGAAGGTGCCGACCATGGGCGAGGCTACCACATGGCCTTCGAGTTCCGGTCCCTGGTCCGGAGCGGCGGCGGGTGTCGGCGGTACGGGCGTCGCGGCCAAGGGCGCGGTCGGAGCTGCCGCCAGTGTGGGGCGGTGGCGGCAGATGCGCACGGATTCTTCGCCCTCGTGGATCTCCAGTTCGTCGATGTTGGACTCTTCCAGCAACTCGATCAGTTTCTTGACTTTGCGTATATCCATGAAACCTCCGTGGTGGTGATGCAGGCGTGCAGCGGCTCGGGTCAGGATGATTCCAGGCTGGCCAGCGCGGCCTGCAGTGCCAATTCGTAGCCGAGCGCGCCCAGCCCGCAGATCAGGCCGCTGGCGATATCGGAAAAATAGGAGTGCCGGCGGAAGGCTTCGCGGCGCTGGATGTTGGACAGGTGGATTTCGAAAAAGGGGATCGCCACCCCGAGCAGGGCGTCGCGCAGCGCGATGCTGGTATGGGTCAAGGCGGCCGGGTTGAGCAGAATCCGGTCGACCCCCTGGGGGCCGGCGGCCTGGATCCGGTCGATCAGCGCCCCCTCGGAATTGCTCTGGAAGCTGTCGAACTCATGTCCGGCCAACCGGCAAAGCTGTGCCAGACGGGCGTCGATATCGGCCAGCGTCTGGTGACCGTAGACCTCCGGCTCCCGGGAGCCGAGCAGGTTCAGGTTGGGACCGTGCAGGACTAGAATAGCAGCCATGAGCAGGCTTAATAACGGCGACAATCAAGATGGCGCCAGTGTGCATCAAGCCGCTGGGGTTGTCCATAACTGACCGCAGATTGGCCGAAGTTAAAAGCAATTTCGCGGCATTTACCCAACTATCCCTGGCCAGGGGCTGCTCCCTGGGGCGCTGCGCCGGTGTCCAGCGCGCGCAGCACCACGCCCTCGGTGAGCAGTTGGGGCAGGATCTGCGCCGCTTCGCCCGGCGGGAAGTACAGGTACAGGGGCACGCCGCTGCGGCCGTGGGCGCGCAGCAGTTCGGTGATCTCCGGGTCGTAGCGGGTCCAGTCGCCCTTGAGGTAGCGGATGCCTCCCTGTTCCAGGGCATTGTGAAAGCGTGCCGAAGAGAGCGCCAGGCGTTCGTTGGCCAGACAGGTGATGCACCAGTCGGCGGTGAGGTTGACGAATACGGGTACGCCCTCCCCGCGCAGCCGATCCAGACGCTGCTGCGAAAAGGGTTCCCAGGCAGGATCCTCAGCGTTGTTGCCGGTCCAGGCCAGGGGTAGCGTCAGGCCGGCCAGCAGCAGGGCGATCGCGGCCGCGTGTCCGCGCGGCCGCCGGCTGCGCCCTCCCAGCCACACCGCGAACGCCACTACCAGCATGCCAGCGCCGACCGCCAGCACCCGATCGATATCGGTCTGTCGGCCCAGCACCCAGAGCAGCCAGAGCACGGTGCCGTACAGCGGGAAGGCGAGCAATTGGCGAAAGGTTTCCATCCAGGGCCCGGGCCGCGGCAGCAGGTCGAGCAGCCGCGGCATCCAGGTGAGGGCGAGAAAGGGCAGCGCCATGCCCAGCCCCAGCGCGGCGAAAATGCCCAGCGCGGCGGGCGCTGACTGGGTGAGAGCGACGCCCAGCGCGGTGCCCATGAAGGGCGCCGTGCATGGGCTGGCCACTGCGGTGGCCAGCACGCCGGTCAACACCGAGCTGCGCAGATTGTGTTTGGTCTCTCCCGACTGGCCCAACCGGGACAGGCCGAAGCTCCAGGGCAGCTGGCCGGCAAAGCCCAGCGCCATGACAAAGAACAGCAAGGCCAGGGCCGTCACAAATCCGGGCGACTGCAGCTGGAATCCCCAGCCCACCGCCTCGCCGGCGCCGCGCAGTACCAGCAGCAGCGCTGCCACCGCGATGAAACTGGCGACCACCCCCAGGGTGTAGGCCAGGCCGTGGGCGGCGACCAGACCGCGGTGCGCATGGACCGTCGTCAGGCTCATCACCTTGATCGACAACACTGGGAATACGCAGGGCATGAGATTGAGGATCATGCCACCCAGCAGCGCGAAACCCAGCAGGGTGGCCAGGCCCGGGTCGCCTTCGCCGGCGCCCGGCGATGCCGCCGGGGCCTGGGTGGCGTGGATGCCGCCGGTGGCGGGATCGATCGCCAGGTACTGGGTCTGGGGGGGGTAGCACAGGCCGGCGTCGGCACAGCCCTGTGAGGTGACTGCCAGGGTCAGCGGGCGGGCGGCCGCGGGCGCGGCGACGCGCAACAATACCCGGTCGTAGAACACCTCGAGCTCCTGCTCGTAGTACGCGTCGTAGATTCGCCGCGCGTCGCCCAGCGCGATCTCGTGCGCCAGGGGTATCCGGTCGCCGCCGGTCAGGGATTGCACCGAGAACTGATTCGCGTAGAGGTAGTAGCCCGGGGCGATCCGCCAGTCGAGCAGGATCTGCCCGTCCTGGAGACTCGGCTCGAGCCGATAGGCCTGCTCCACCGGCAGGAATTCCGGCTGCGCGAGCAGACCGGCGCCGCCGCCGGAGGAGCGAAAGGGATCTCCGGCGCTCAGCGCATCGGCCGCCGGTAGCAACAGTGCTACCAGGATCGTGACCAGGAATTTTGCCATGGGCGGTGTTCGGCTGGGTCGGTTTGAGGTTTGACGCCCGTCGAGGCGCTTTGGTTTCAAGAGCATCCATTGTGTCGTATTCTGGCGCGGGCTGCCGCAGCACGTTGCGATCGGCGGCGCCTTGACCTCCGCCCGTACTGAGACCCAGGGAGCCGAGATGCCCACCGACAACTGGATTCGAGGCGCAAACCGCAAGACCGAGCGCGGCAGCGTCGGCAAATCTCGACCCCGCCCTTGGACCCGAGGCTTGCGGCTGGCCGGCATCGTGCTCTTCGCGCTACTGCTGGGGCTGTCCTGGTACTGGTCGCGGGCGCCCCAGCTGGCTCCTCTGATCGCTGGTGCGGAGTCTGGCGAGACCCCCGGAGCGCGCACCACGGCCACGCTGATCGCGTTGGTCGATACCCTGCTGGAAAAGCCCGGCGGCTACCTCAGCAACGACGTCATGCCGCCCGGCGTCTGGCTCGACAACATCCCCAACTGGGAATACGGAGTGGTCGTGCAGGTGCGGGACGCGGCCAAGGCGTTTCGCGAGGCCTTCAGCCGCTCCCAGTCACAGTCGACCGAAGATCCGGATCTGGCGCTCGCCGAGCCCTTGCTGAACTTTGACAACGAGCGCTGGATTTTTCCCGCCACCGAAGGCCAGTACCGCAAGGGCCGCGAGCATCTGGCGCGCTACTACCTGCGGCTGATGGATCGGGAGCAGTCCCGGGCGCAGTTCTATTCCCGGGCGGATAACCTCCGCTATTGGCTGGGAACGGTCCAGAATCGGCTCGGCAGCCTCTCTCAGCGGCTGAGCGCCAGTGTCGGCCAGCGTCGCCTCAACACCGATCTGGCCGGCGATTCCGCGGCGCGCCAGGCCACCCCCGCGGCAGCGGAGCTGGTCGTGAAGACCTCCTGGTGGGAGATCGACGATGTCTTTTTCGAAGCGCGCGGCACCGCCTGGGCACTGGTCCAGCTACTCGAGGCCGCCGAGCAGGATTTCGCCGGGGTGTTGCGCAAGAAGAACGCCCAGGTCAGCCTGCGGCAGATCATCCGCGAACTGCAGGCGACCCAGCGCCCGCTCACCTCGCCCCTGATTCTCAACGGCAGCGGCTTCGGGTTGCTCGCCAACCATTCCCTCGCCATGGCGTCCTACATCAGTCGCGCCAATGCCGCGCTGATCGATTTACGGGAGCTTCTGGCCCAGGGTTGACCGGGTTGCCGGAAAACGGGTGACGGCCGGGACGAGCCGTCCGGCAGCGGATACTGTGACCCGGCTCCCGGTTTGGCGGCAACGCTCGGCGGCGCGCGCCGCCGAGCGTGCATACTGTCAGGGTGCGCGTTACTGATCATCGAGGTGGCGGCAGTCCATGGCGTCCATTCGTTTTCCCCCGGTTTCCCGGACACCGTTGGGCGAGGGTGCTCCCGGCACCGAGCTCGCCGCCGAGGTGGTCGAGCACCAGCAAACCGGTATCGCGGTACTCGATGCCGAACGTCGGGTAATTTGCTGGAACCGCTGGATTGCCGATTGGACCGGTGTCAGCCCGGAACAGGCGCTGCGGCGCAGGCTGGACGATATTTTTCCGCGCCTGGCCGGGGGGGAGCTGCTGCGCACCCTCGCGCAGGTGGTCGAGACCGGAACTCCGCTCTGTTGGTCCCAGCAGTTGGATCCGGAGCGTCTGGATCGCCTGGAAGCCGAGATGACGCCCGGCGACCGGGAACTGCCCCCGCTGCGGCTGTCGCTGTCGCGGGTAGCGGTGCCGGGCGGCAGCGGCAGCCTTCTGGAGGTGGTCGAGGCGCCCTTTCAGCCGCTGTCCGCCGCGCAGCGGCCGGCCGCGGAGCCCTCTGGCCCGGGACACCTGGTGTATCTCGACCACAGTGGGGCGGGCATTCTGGAGCTCGATGCCAAGGGGCGCATTCGCGGCCTGAATGAAGCCTTGTGCGCGCTCACCGGATTTTCCTCCGAGCAGCTGCGCGGCGCGCCGGCGCGCCTGATTTTTCCCGACCTCGAGCGCGGTGGCGAAGCCCCGCTGGCGCGCTTGCAGATGCACGCCAGAAACGGCGGGCTGCTCCGCGCGGCGACCGCCGAGGGCGACCCCCGCTGGCTCGCGGTGGTGCCCTGTACGCCGCTGCCGCCGGCGGCCGGCCTGGTGCTGGTGTGCCGCGACGCCAGCCCGCAGCTGGTCGAACGCGACCGGGCCCAGTTGCAGGGCGAGCGCGTCGCCGCCCTCCTCGCCGAGGTGGCCGATGCGGTGCTGCTGGTCGATGCCCTGGGCCTGGTGGAGCGCGTCAATCCCGTGGCGCTGGAGCTGGTCGGCACGGTCGAGAGCATGGTGACCGGGCGCCCCGTGGAGCAACTGCTCATCCTGCAACCGGCGGTTTCCGGGGCGCCGGCGCTTTCGGTGCGCGCTGCCCTGGCTGCGGGAGCCCGGCTGCCACTGCCGCCGGGTACCGCGCTGCGCCGCGGCGACGGCGAGGTCCTGCCGGTGGCCGGTAGCCTGACACCGCTGCGCGATCGCGACAACAAGCTCGCCGGCGGCGTTCTGGTGCTGCGCGTCGGTGCCGAGTCGAGACCGGAATCACGGCGCCTCGCCTGGCAGGCCGAACACGACAGCCTCACCGGCCTGCCCAATCGCACCGCCCTGGCCAAGGCGATCGCCACACAGCTGGAGCGCATGCGCAGCGGCGCCGCCAGCAGTGCCGCCCTGCTCTATATCGACCTGTTCAACTTTTCGCTGGTCAATGACACCTGCGGCCACGCTGCCGGGGATACCCTGTTGCGGCAGACCGCCCGTGCCCTGGAAAGGCACGCCCAGACCGGGGATCAGCTGGCCCGGGTCGGCAACGATGAGTTTGCGCTGCTGCTGCGGGATGCGGACGCCGACTCCGCCACCCGGGTGGCGGAGTCGGTGCTCGGCGAGTTTGCCGATTTCACCTTTCCCTGGGGCGAACGGCGCGTCAAGGTGGGCATCAGCCTGGGCTGGGAACTCTTCGACTGCACCGCCGAATCCGATATCGATGTGCTGGTCGCAGCGGCGGCGAATTGCAGCAAGGCCAGGGAGCAGGGGCGCAACCGCATGTGCTGTCCCGCCGGCCGCAGCGGGGATACGCGCGGTGACGGCCTCTCGCTGTGGATTCCGCGCATCAGCGAGGCCCTGGAGGAACACCGCTTCCGGCTCTTCCTGCAGCCCATCGTCGCGCTCGGCGCGGCGACCGCCGGCGCTGATGAGCGCCATTGCGAGGCGCTGATGCGTATGATCGGCCGCGAGGGCGAGCTGATCTCTCCGCAGAGCTTCATACCTGCCGCTGAACGCTATGGTCTGATCGACGACCTCGACCGCTGGGCGGTGGTGGAAGCGGTGCGCCTGCTGCAGCGCCTGTCCGGGTCGCTCGGTGCCGGCTTCAAGCTCTCGGTGAATCTCTCCGGCGCCACCATCAGTGACGACTCCAGCGCCGACTTCATTCTCGGGGTGATCGACCGGTCCGGTGTCGATCCCCGGCGCCTGCAGTTCGAGATCACCGAGACCACCGCGATCCGGCAGTTCGACCGCGCCCTGGCGCTGATTCACCGCCTGCGCAGCCACGGCTGCTACCTGGCACTGGATGACTTCGGTAGCGGCTTGTCATCACTGCGCTATCTGCAGGAGATTCCGGTCGACTTCCTCAAGATCGACGGCGCCTTCATCCGCCGCATCGAGCTCAGCGAGGTCGACCTGGCAATGGTGGACACCATCAACGATCTCGCCCACATCATGGGCATCCGCACCGTCGCCGAAAGCGTCGAGAACGCCAACCAATTGAATCTGCTGCGCCAACTGGGCGTCGACTATGCACAGGGTTTTCACATCGCCATGCCGCAGGCGCCCGAGGAGCTGTTCGCGACCGCTCTGCGGCGCGGCGGATGAGGGCCCTCGACGCAGCCGCCTCAGCCAGCCGTGGCCAGTTGGGCCACCAGCGCGCGGTGATCGGCGGGCGGCAGGCGGGGGCCATAGCGGCTCACCACCGCCGCGGCCGCCAGATTGGCGAAGCGACCGGCTTCGCGGCAGTCGCAATCCCTGGTGAGAGCATAGAGAAAAGCGCCGGCGAACATGTCCCCGGCACCGTTGGTGTCCACCGCGACCGCTGGCGTTGCCGGCACCTGGTGCAATTCGCGGCCGTCGTAAACCAGGGCGCCGCGCGCACCCAGGGTGATGGCGAAGCGTTCGGCGCTGGCGCGCAGGCGCACCGCGGCCGTCTCCAGATCGTCGGCACAGGTCCAGGCGCGGGCTTCGTCGCCGTTGCAGAACAGCAGGTCGACCCTGTCTCCGGCCATGGCGCGTAATTGTTCGCCGAAGTGGGCGGCGATGCCCGGATCGGACAGGCTGAGCGCCACCCGCGTACCCTGCCGGCGGGCTGCCTCACGCGCGTGGATCGCCGCTGCCCGACCGCTCGGTGAGGTGGCCAGATAACCCTCGATATAGAGCCAACTGGAGTCGGCCAGCGCCTCCAGATCGAGATTTTCCGGCGCCAGCTGCTCGCTGATCCCCAGGTAAGTATTCATGGTGCGTTCGGCGTCCGGAGTGACCAGCACCAGGCATTTGCCGGTGATGCCCTGGGGCAGACCATCGGTACCGTTGTGGGCGACCCCGGCGGCGGCCAGATCGCGCAGGTAGAAGTGCCCGTTGTCGTCGTCGGCCACCCGGCACGAGTAGTAACCGCGGCCGCCGAAACAGCTCAGGGCGATGACCGTATTGGCGCCGGAGCCACCGCAGGCCCGCTTCGCCAGGGGCAGGTGATCGCTGAAGGCTGCCAGCAGCTGGTGCTGGCGGGCTTCGTCGACCAGCGTCATCAGTCCTTTCTCGATCCCGTGGGCGCGGAGTTCGGTATCAGAGATGCGAATTTCGGTATCCACCAGGGCGGCCCCGAGGCCGTAGAGATCGAATCGTGTCACTTGCGTTGCGCCCGATAGCCGTGAAAGCGCTATTATCCACGCCCCCGCGCCGGACCGAAATGGCCCCGGCGGCGGGCGGCACGGTGTGACACGGTGGCGAAGCGACGGGCGGGAGATACAGTGGCATCCGCAAAAGGGCGCAAATCTGCAGGCCGCAAGGCGCGGCGACGGGCGCCCCGCCGCCGGGGCCGGCAGCCCGGGCGCTCGCTGGCCCGCTACCTGGCCGGCATGCTGGCGCTGCCCTTGCTGCTGGCCGCGGTGCTCGGCGCACTGGTGCTCGACCACATGGTGCGCGAGCGCTTCTCGGGCGCCAAATGGGCGCTGCCCACCCATGTCTACAGCCGCCCTCTGGAGCTCTACGCCGGCTTGCCGATGACGCGTGCCGATCTGCTCGGTGAGCTGGACGAACTGGGCTACCGGCGCGTCGAGCGGGTCCCCCGGCCGGGGCAGTTTGTCCTCGCTGGCGGCCTGGTGCGGATCCACGCTCGGGAGTTCCGCTTTCCCGAGGGAGAACAGCAGGCGCGGCAGGCGCGCGTGCGCTTCGGCAGCGCCGGCATCAGCGCGCTGGAAGACGCCGGGGGGCGGGCGCTGCCACTGTTGCGCCTCGAGCCGGTGCGCGTCGGCGGCATCTATCCGGAGCACGCCGAAGACCGGATCCTGCTGCGGCTGGAGGAAACGCCGCCCTATCTGGCCGATGCCGTGATTGCGGTGGAGGATCGCGATTTCCACCGCCACCACGGGCTTTCGCCGCGCGCCATCCTGCGCGCCCTGTGGGCAAACATCCGCGCCGGCGGCATCTCCCAGGGCGGGAGTACCATCACTCAGCAGCTGGTGAAGAATTTCTATCTCGATCGCAGCCAGACCCTGGCGCGCAAGGCCATGGAAGCGGTGATGGCGGTATTGCTGGAGCTGCACTACAGCAAGGCCGAGATCCTCGAGGCCTATCTCAACGAGATCCACCTCGGGCAGGCCGGCAATCGCGCCATCCACGGCTTCGGCATGGCCAGCGAATTCTATTTCCGCCAGCCGCTCGCCGAACTCGATCTCCACCAGGTCGCCTTGCTGGTGGGCATGGGCAAGGGTGCCTCCCATTACAATCCGCGCCGCCACCCGGAGCGCGCCCGGGAGCGGCGCAACCTGGTGCTCTCGACCCTGGCCAGGGAAGGGATCATCGACGCCGAACAGGCGGAGCACGCGGCGCAGCGCCCCCTCGACGTCACCGAGAGCCCGGGTGCCGTCAACCGCTATCCGGACTACCTGGACCTGGTCCGCCGCCACCTGCAGCGCGACTACGCCGCCCGGGATCTGACGGCGGAGGGACTCGGCGTCTTCACCCACATGGATCCCCGCGTGCAGCAGCGGGCCGAGACCGCCCTCGAAGAGACCCTGGCGCAGATCGAGCGCGACCGAAAGATCTCCCCGGGCACCCTGCAGGGCGCGGCCGTGGTGGTGCGCGTGGGTACCGGCGAGGTGCTGGCGCTGGCCGGTGGCCGGCGCCCCGAATTCGCCGGTTTCAACCGCGCCCTGGACGCGCGCCGCGGCGTCGGCTCCACCGCCAAGGCGGCCGTCTACCTGGCGGCTCTGGAAGAGTCCCGCCGCTATACCCTGGGCACCCTGATCGAGGATGCGCCGGTGGCCATCACCTCGGGCGGCAAGCGGTGGGCGCCGGAGAACTTCGATCACCTGAGCCACGGCCCGGTGCCCCTCTATCACGCTCTCAGCCACTCCTATAACCAGGCCACCGCCCGCCTGGGTCTGGAGGTGGGGGTGGATCGGGTGGCCAAGGTGCTGCGGCGATTGGGTTATCAGGGCCCCATGGACGAGGTACCAGCACTGCTGTTGGGTGCCGTATCCATGTCGCCTCTGGAGGTGGCCGGCATCTACCACACCATTGCCGCCGACGGCTTCTACACGCCGCTGCGGGCCATCGCGTCGGTCGGCGATGCCCAGCGCCAGCTACTGACCCGCTATGACTTCGAGGTCGAGCAGCGGTTTCGGCCCGGCGACATCTATCTGCTCCAGTACGGGCTCCGTGCGGTGATGCGCGAGGGCACCGGCGCCGGTGCGCGCCTGCCGGGGGGGCCGGCGGTAGCCGGCAAGACCGGTACCACCAACGATCAGCGCGACAGCTGGTTCGCCGGCTTCAGCGGCAACTACCTGACTGTGGTCTGGCTGGGCCGCGACGACAACAAGCCGACGCCGCTGACCGGATCCAGCGGCGCGCTCCGGGTCTGGACCCGGATCATGGCGGGCCTGCAACACCGCGGCCTCGCCGCGGCGCCACCGGAAGCCGTGGTCTACGCCTGGTACGATCCGGTCACCGGGGAGGGCAGTGGCCCCCGCTGCGAGGGCGCGATCCAGCTGCCGTTCGCGGTCGGCTCGGCACCTGAACCCCGCGACTGCGGGGGCGCCGGCGGACGCGCCCTCGACCGGGTGCGCGGCTGGCTGGGGCTGGACTGATGGCGCTGCGCCACCGCTGCCGGACCCGGGGCGCCATGGTGCTGGCCGGCGCCTTGGCGCTGGCCGCCTGTGCGCCGCTCGTCCCCGGACCGGGTGCGCCCGTGGACGAACGCCCGGGAGAAAGACCGGCCCCGCCGCCACCGGCGGAGCCTGAAGCTCCGGTTGAAGCGCCGTCGCCTCCTGCCAGCCCGGTCTCCCCACCCGTGGCTGCGGACGCGGTGTCCGCCCTGGTCGGCGACGCGCGGCGCGCGGCGGCCGCAGGCCGCCATGAAGCGGCGGTGGCGCTCGCCGAACGCGCCCAGCGACTCGACCCCCGCGCCCCGGAACCCTATCTGGTGCTGGCCCGCGCCCACCAGGCGTTGGGTCGTACCGCGCAGGCGCGCCAACTCGCGCTCCGGGGCCTGGCTTCGAGCCCGCCCGGCAGCCAGCTGCGTGCCGATCTGGAAGCGTTGTTGGGCACTCTGGGTCCCTGACCCCGGCTAAGGCGCGCGCCGTCCCGATAACAGATATACCCGGAAATTGTCGGCGTCGGCGAGCAGTTCGATACGTGCGAAGAAAGTGTCGGCCAGACGCGTGGTGGGCACCGAGCGGTGGGTCACGAACACCGCCGCGCCGCGGGGGTCGAGATGTGCGGCGGCGGCACGGAAGAAGCGCTCGGTCAGGCCCTGATCGGCGGCGAAGCCGCGGTGATGGGGCGGGTTGCACACCACCAGGTCGAAGCGCGCGGCGATCTCCGCCGCGCAATCGGATGGGATCACCTCGCCGGCGATGTCGTGCGCGGCGAAATTGCGTGCGCAGGCGGCAAGCGCGGCGGCGCAGTTGTCGGTGGCGGTGACCCATGCCGCTCCTTCCCGGTGGGCGGCCAGCGCCAGCAGCCCGTAGCCGCAGCCCAGATCCAGCACGCGCGCGGGGCGGCCCAGGCGCGCGAACAGCGCCGGCAGCTGGGCGGCCAGCAGCGCACTGCCGGTGTCGATGCGGTGCCAGCCGAACAACCCCGGCTTGGTGAAGAGCGGCAGGCCGCCGTAGTTCAGCAGCGGGCGCAGCTCGGCGTAGTGGTCATCGTCGAGCGCTCGCGGCACGGCCGCGCCGCGGGTGACCCGCGCCAGATAGTTGCGGCCCAGCTTGCGCACCTCGGGGGCAGAGCCAAGCGCAGCCGCGGCCTCGCGGGCGTGGGTCTTGATGCCGGTCTGCTTGCCACCCCACAGCAACAGGCAGCCGCCCGGGGCCAGCGCCCGCGCGGCGCGGTTGATCAGGTGGCGCACCAGGTTGCGTTCTTTCGCCACCGAGGCGGCGATCAGGTCGAGGCTGTTGTCGCCGGGCAACGCGAAGTCGCTGAAGTGCGCGTCGAGCCCGCGTTCCGTGGCGGCCCGGTACAGATCCCAGCGATTGCTGAGCACCGGGATGCCTTCCGGCAGCGCGGCGAGCAGTTCCGCCGGGCAGTTTTCGTCGGCGACCAACAGACCTCGGGCGCCGGCGGCGCGCAGCGCCGCGCCGACCTCGCCGAGGACCTCAGCCGCCACGCTGCAGCAGGCGTGCGGCAGCGACCGCGTAATAGGTGAGGATGGCGTCGGCGCCGGCCCGCTTGCAGGCGAGCAAGGACTCCAGCATCACCCGATCGCCGTCCAGCCAGCCCTGGGCGGCGGCGGCCTGGTGCATGGCGTACTCGCCGCTGACCTGGTAGACGAAGGTCGGGGCTGCGAGTTCGTCCTTGACCCGCCGCACCACGTCCAGATAGGGCATACCGGGTTTCACCATGAGGATGTCGGCGCCTTCGGCGAGGTCGAGGGCGCACTCGTGGAGCGCCTCGTCGCTGTTGGCCGGATCCATCTGATAGCTGTATTTGTCACCGCCGCCCAGGTTGGCCGCCGAGCCCACGGCGTCGCGGAAGGGGCCGTAATAGGCAGACGCGTACTTGGCCGCATAGGCGAGAATCAGGGTGTTGGGATGGCCTTCGGCCTCCAACGCGGCGCGGATGGCGCCGATGCGGCCGTCCATCATGTCCGAGGGGGCCACCATGTCGGCACCGGCGGCGGCCTGACACAGCGCCTGGCGCACCAGGGTGGCGACGGTGACATCGTTGAGTACATAGCCCAGCTCATCGACGATGCCGTCCTGGCCGTGGCTGGTGTAGGGATCCAGGGCGACGTCGGTGATCAGGCCCAGCTGCGGGTAGGCGGCCTTGAGGGCGCGCACCGCGCGCGGCACCAAGCCTTCTGGATTCCAGGCTTCCGCGGCATCGAGCGATTTCAGCGCCGGCTCGGTGACCGGAAACAGCGCCAGCGCCGGGATGCCCAGCTCCACGTACTCGGCGGCCGCCGCCACCAGCAGGTCGATCGAGAGGCGCTCGACCCCGGGCATGGAGGCGACCGCCTCGCGGCGGTGCTCGCCGTCGAGCACGAACACCGGGTAGATGAGATCGTCCACCGTCAGCCGGTGCTCGCGTACCAGTCGGCGCCCGAACCCGGTTCGGCGCAGGCGGCGCATGCGGGTGGCCGGGTAGGGTGCGCGCAGGTTCCAGTCGCTCATGGGGGTGCTCCGGCACGCGCGTAGGCCGGGTCCACGGGCGCGCCCTTCAGGCCGGTTTCGAAAAACCGGGAAATGATGTGGGTGTCGGCGGCGAAGGCCATCTCCGGGAACCGCCCGGTGTAGGTGAACCAGCGCGCCTCGGTGAGACCGTCGCCCGCCTGCAATTCACCGCCGGTCACCGAGGCCTCCAGTACCGTGACCAGCGAATGGACCTCCGGTTGCAGGTAGTTGGTCACCACCGAGAGGATGCTCTCGATGCGCACCTCCAGGGTGGTTTCCTCGCGCACCTCGCGCAGCGCGGCGCTGAGGTGGTCCTCTTCATACTCGATGTAGCCGCAGGGCAGACACCAGAGCCCGTGGCCCAGGGAGCGCGACTGGCGGCGGCCGAGCACGAAGCGATCCCGATCGGCGATCAGCACCGCCACTGCGGGTGCCGGATTGCGGTATTGGGTGGCGCCGCAGGCGCGGCACCGGTAGCGCAGCCCGCCGGCGATTTCCTCGGTTGCACAGGGTACGCCGCAGGCGATGCAGTGGCGCCGCTCGCGCAGGCGTTGCGTCCGGTGGTCGGATTGCGGATAGGCGCTGAACACCTGACGGGGTCGCATGGTCAGGCCAGTTCGCGGAAGGCCGCCCCTGCCGCGGCAAGGGTCTGCCCGATCTCGGCGGAGCCGTGGGCGGTGGATACGAATCCGGCTTCGTAGGCCGCGGGCGCCAGATAGACGCCGCGGTTCAGCATGGCATGAAAAAAGCGGTTGAAGCGCGCGGTGTCACAGGCCATGACCTGGCGGAAGTCGGTGACCGCCCCGGCATCGGTGAAAAACAGGCCGAACATCGAGCCCACCTGGTTGACCACCAGGGGTACGCCGGCGCCGGCTGCCGCCTCGCGGAGGCCGGCGGCCAGGGCTTCGGCGTTGGCGAACAGCCGTTCGTAGAGCCCGGGCGTGGCGAGCGCTTCCAGGGTGGCCAGGCCGGCGGCCAGTGCGACCGGATTGCCCGACAATGTGCCGGCCTGGTAGACCGGCCCCAGGGGGGCGAGCTGGCGCATCAGCTCGGCGCGGCCGCCGAAGGCGCCCACCGGCAGGCCGCCGCCGATCACCTTGCCCAGGGTGACGAGGTCGGGGGTGATGCCGTAGCGCCCGGCCGCCCCGCGGGGATCGACCCGGAAGCCGGTCATCACTTCGTCGAAGATCAACACTGTGCCGTGCCGGTCGCAGACCCGGCGCAGAGTCTCCAGAAATCCCGCCTCGGGCGGCACGCAATTCATGTTGCCGGCGACCGGCTCGACGATGACCGCGGCAATGGTGTCGCCCTCGCGGGCGAACAGTGCCTCGACCTGGGCGGCATCGTTGTAGGCGAGGGTCAGGGTGTGGGCGGCGAGGGCGGCGGGCACGCCGGGGGAGCTGGGCACGCCCAGGGTGAGGGCGCCGGAACCGGCCTTGACCAGCAGGGAGTCGCCGTGGCCGTGGTAGCAGCCCTCGAACTTGAGGATGCGGTCGCGGCCGGTGGCGGCGCGCGCCAGGCGGATGGCGCTCATGGTCGCCTCGGTGCCCGAGTTGACCATGCGCACCAGTTCGAGGCCGGGCACCCGCGCGCACAGGGTATCGGCCATGCGGGTTTCCAGCTCGGTGGGGGCGCCGAAGCCGAGACCGAGCTCCAGTTGATCGCGTATCGCGTCGAGCACCGCCGGATGGCCGTGGCCGAGGATCATCGGCCCCCAGGACTGCACGTAATCCAGATAGCGGTTGCCGTCGACGTCCTCCAGCCAGGGTCCCTGGGCGCGCGCGAAGAACACCGGGGTGCCGCCCACGGCGCGAAAGGCGCGCACCGGTGAATTGACGCCGCCGGGAATGTGCTGCTGGGCGGCTTCGAAGCAGTCCTGGGAGCGGGTCATGGCGGTCGCTGTTGGAGGGGAGGCGGACATTATGGGGAATCGGCAGTGCCGCGGCCAAGGGTGCCTCAGAAGGGACGCACTACCACCAGCACCACGATGGCGATCAGAAACAGCACCGGAATCTCGTTGAACCAGCGGTAGAAGACGTGAGATCTGGTGTTGTTGTCGTTGCGGAACTGGCGCATCAGGTAGAGACAGATGTGGTGGTAGATCACGAGCAGGGCCACCAGGGTCACCTTGATCAGAAACCAGGGCTGGCGGAGGTAGTATTCCGGTGCCAGGCTGGCCAGCCAGATACCGAACACCAGAGTGGCGATCATCGCCGGGCTGGCGATCCCCCGGGACAGCTTGCGCTCCATGACCTTGAAGCGTTCCGTGCTGATCTCGTCCTCGGCCAGGGCGTGGTAGACGAACAGCCGGGGCAGGTAGAACAGCGCGGCGAACCAGCACACCACGCTGATGATGTGCAGGGCTTCGATCCATTCGGCAGGCATGGGTCCCTCGAGGCCGGGAAAAGCGCCCATGGTAGCGGCTTTGCCGGCACCCGGCAGCAGTGCCGCCATGGGGTATCATGGCCGCCCATCGGCAGGCGGGCGGAAGACATGATCAAGGTGGCAATCGTCGGCGGGACCGGCTATACCGGGGTGGAATTGCTGCGCCTGCTGGTCGGCCACCCAGAGGCCGAGCTGGTCGCCATCACCTCGCGGCAGGAGGCGGGCCGGGGGGTGGCGGAACTGTTTCCCAACCTGCGCGGCCACCTCGACCTCGCCTTCAGCGAGCCCGACGCCGGGCGCCTCGCCGACTGTGACCTGGTGTTCTTCGCCACCCCCCATGGCGTCGCTCAGGCGGCCGTGCCCGAGCTGCTGGCGCGCGGGGTGCGGGTCATCGATCTATCGGCGGATTTCCGCATCCGCTCGGTACCCCTGTGGGAGCACTGGTACGGGCAGTCCCACGGCTGTCCCGAGCTGGTTGCCGAGGCGGTCTATGGCCTGCCGGAGTTCAATCGCGAGCGCATCCGCACGGCGCGGTTGATCGCCTGCCCGGGTTGTTATCCCACCAGCGTGCTGCTGGGCTTCCTGCCACTGCTGGAGGCAGGGCTGGTGGATACCGGAGATTTGATTGCCAGCTCGGCCTCCGGGGTGAGCGGCGCCGGCCGCCAGGCCAATATCGCCAACCTGCTCACCGAGGCGAGCGATAGCTTCAAGGCCTATGGCGTGGCCGGCCACCGCCACCTGCCGGAAATCGAGCAGGGGCTCGCCGACATCGCCGGCGCGGCGGTGTCGCTGACCTTCGTGCCCCATATGCTGCCCATCATCCGCGGCATCCACAGCACGCTCTACGCGACCCTGTCCGATCCGGAACTCGATCTCCAGCAGCTCTACGAGCAGCGCTACCGGGACGAGCCCTTCGTCGACGTACTGCCGGCGGGGGAATATCCCCAGACCCGCTCCGTGCGCGGTGCCAACTGGGTGCGGATCGGCGTGCAGCGACCCCAGCAGCGGCACAAGGCGGTGATCCTGGTGGTCGAGGACAATCTGGTCAAGGGCGCTTCGGGCCAGGCGGTACAGAACATGAACCTCGCCTTCGGCCTGCCGGAGACCCTGGGCCTCGAGGCCCCCGCCCTGCTGCCCTGAGTATCGGGGTCTCGCGCCCATGAGCCGCTTGCGCGCCCGGATCGCTGGGGTCATGGTCTGCGCCGCTCTGCTGGCGTTGGGCTATTGGTGGGGTTCGAACCGCTCGGGAGCCGCCGCCGAAGCCAGGCGCGCCGGCGCCCAGCTCAGCGTCGAACGCCAGCGCGCCGCGCGCTTGGAACAACAGCTGGTCAACCGCATGCTGGCCGCCGAGGTCGACTGGCGCAGCATGGAGCAACTGCGGCGCGCGCTGGGCGAGCTCGACCGGCGCGTCGCCGCCCAGGAAGAGGAGTTGAACCTTTATCGCTTGCTGCTGCAGCAGGACAACAGCATCAAGGGGTTGCATATCGAGTACTGGCGGGCCACACCGACGGCGCCCGGCCACTACGATTACCGCTTGGTGGTACGCCAGAACCTGGATCTGCGCGAGTCCCTGGAGGTGAGCCTGAAAGTCGTGCTGTTCGGCGACGCGGGGGGTGAGGCGGTCAGTTTTCCGCTCGCCGAGCTCGACGAGGGGGTCGACCGGGAAGTGGTGCCGCTGTCGTTCCGCTACTTCAAGTTTTTTGATGGACGCTTGGTGGTTCCTGCGGATTTTTCCCCCCGTGAGGTGGAGATCTCGGTTTGGCCGCGCGGAAAGCGGGAAGATGCGCGGGTGCGCAGATTTGCCTGGGAGGACGGTGATGGTGAGGAAGGCGAAGCTGGGCTTCAGTGATCAGGCCACCACGCTGGTGGCCCGCGGCACCCGGGTGACCGGCGATATCCTGTTTCGCGGTAGCCTGGAAGTGGAAGGCGAGATCGCCGGCAACGTGACCGGAGAAGCGGAGGCCGGCGCCCAGATCCGGGTGCTCAAGGAGGGCGTGATCTGCGGCGAGGTGCGGGTGCCTGTGGTGGTGATCAGCGGCCGGGTGCAGGGCGATGTCCACTCCGGAGAGCAGGTGCATCTGACCGCCACCGCGGAGGTCGAAGGGGATGTCCACTACGCCCTGCTGGAGGTGGAGCGGGGTGCCAGAGTTACCGGTAAGCTGATGCCCGCCACGGCTGCGCCCGATGCCGAAGTCCCGGAGACACGCTGATGCCGAGCAAGCCGGCGCGAAAGCCCTATAATGGGGGCCGGCATCAATTGCAACTGGTAATCGATCATGTCCGCTCCCCAGCTGTTCACCCCGCCGCCGTTGGCAATCACCGCGGCGGCGATTGCCAAAGTCCAGACTCTGGTCGAGGAAGAGGATAATCCCGAGCTCAAGCTGCGGGTGTTCGTCACCGGCGGCGGCTGCTCCGGCTTTCAATACGGCTTCGCTTTCGAGGAGCAGGCCGCCGAGGACGACACCCGGGTCGAGCGTGACGGGGTCACCGTGGTGGTCGACCCCCTCAGCCTCCAGTATCTGGCCGGCGCCGAGATCCACTACCAGGAGGGCCTGGAAGGTGCGCGGTTTTCGGTGCGCAATCCCAATGCCTCCACCACCTGCGGGTGCGGATCCTCGTTCTCCATCTGAGACCCGTTCAGTGCTGCCCCGCGCGGCTCAGCCGGGGTGGATCGCGCCCAGTATCGCCGCGCGTGTGGCGCCGGTGACCGCGGGCAGATTGCCCGGCCGGTGCAGCAGGCTCTGACGCGCCAGCCAGGCGAAGGCGGCGGCCTCTACCCAGTCCGGATCCAGCCCCAGCGCGGTGGTGGTCGCCACCGGCAGGGGCGCGAGCTCCCGCTGCAGGCTCGCCAGCAATGCGTCGTTGTGGGCGCCACCGCCGCACAGATAGACCTCGGTCGCCGCCGCGGCGTGCGCGCGCACCGCCGCGGCGATGCTGCTCGCGGTCAGCGCCAACAGGGTGGCCTGCACCTGGCCGGGCGCAGGTACAGGTGCGTCCACCAACTGCTGGTCGAGCCAGTCGAGATGAAAGTCTTCGCGGCCGGTGCTCTTGGGCGGCGGCAGCGCGAAGAAGGGGTGGTCCAGCAGCCGCGCCAGCAATTCGGCGTCAGGGACATGCGCGGCCGCCCAGTTCCCTCGGTCATCGTAGGGGAGTCCCTGATGGCGCCGGATCCAGCCGTCCAGCAGGCAGTTGCCCGGGCCGGTATCGAAGCCGCTCACCAATGCCCCGCCGGCCAGCAGCGTCAGGTTGGCGATACCGCCGATGTTGATCAGGGCGCGGTGCGCAAGCGGATCCCCGAACGCGGCCAGATGAAACGGCGGTACCAGAGGGGCTCCCTGGCCGCCGACGGCCAGATCCCGGCGCCGGAAGTCGGCGACTGTGGTGATGCCGGTGCGCGCCGCGATGATATTCGGGTCGGCGATCTGCAGCGAAAAGGGGTGGGGGGTGGTGTCATTGGG
>CAJXRS010000007.1 GCA_913060555.1 uncultured Gammaproteobacteria bacterium
CGACGATCCGCTCTGCGCTGACCGTGCGGACCACCGCGGGTTCCAGCCCGCCGATTTTCCTCGTCCCCGCCAGGCGCCGCAGCCATTGTTCGGGATCGGGAAAATGGGTTTCCGGACCGCGATACCCCTGGCGCAAGTCATAGGCGACCAGGCCGTCGGCGACGGCGCGGTCAGCGGCCCGCTGCAGTTCGCTGTCCAGGGTCAGGATCACCCGCAGGCCATCGGAATAGGCGTCGCCGTCGTACCAGGAGAGGATTTCGCGGCGCGCCATCTCTGCCGCATAGGTGGCGGGTATCTCGATCCGCGTCTGATACAGCTCGGCCGAAACCGGGGCGGCGAGCGCGGCCCGATAGCTGTCCAGATCGATGTATCCGAGCCGGTACATGCGCCCCAGGATCCAGTCGCGGCGGGCCCGGGCGCGCTCGGGGCTGTTGGCGGGGTTGTAGGCCGAGGGAGCCTTGGGAAGACCGGCGATCATCGCCAGCTCCGGCAACTCCAATTCCGCCAGTGGCCGACCATAGTAGGTCTCGGCGGCGGCGGCGATGCCGTAGGCGCGATTGCCGAGAAAGATCTTGTTGCAGTACAGCGTCAGGATGGTGTTCTTGTCGATTTCGTCCTCGATCCGCAAGGCCAGCAGGATCTCGTTGAATTTGCGGACGAACGTCTGTTCGCGCGTGAGGAAGAAGTTGCGCGCCAGCTGCATGGTGATGGTGCTGCCGCCGGACTGGATGGAGCCGGTCCGGGCCAGCTCGAAGGCGGCTCGGAACAAGCCATTGAAGTCGATGCCGATGTGACCGTAGAAGTGGTCATCTTCCGCCGCCAGCAGCGCCTCGATGAACTGCGGCGGAATCTGCTCGAAGCTGATGGGGTTCCGACGTTGCTCGCCAAACTCGCCAACCAGCTTCAAGTCTTGTGAATAAAGTCTCATCGGCGTTTGAAATTCCACTGTCTTCAAGGCTTCCACTGAGGGCAGCTTGGGGCTAAGGTACAAGTACAGCGCGGCCGCCACGGCGAGAAATCCGCCGGCCATGAGGCAAAGCAGGTGAGCGAAGATGCGCAACAGTTTGGTCAATGGGGTTCTCGATGAGCTGAGGGGCTGGGGCCCGGGATCGGACAAAAGCATAGTTTGTGCGCACTGTCAGGCTCAAGCTTTTTGGTATATATTTCGGCTAACCAAGGGAAGCAACTAGAAAAGATGGGACTCATCCAGTTGTTCGACAAGAAGGCCAAAGTACTTCTCGGGGTCGACATCAGCTCATCCTCGGTCAAGCTTCTCGAGCTCAGCCGCAGCGGCAGCCGATTCAAGGTCGATTCCTACGGCGTGGTTCCCCTGCCGCCCAATATCGTGGTCGAGAAGAACGTTCAGGATGTTCCGGCACTTGCCGATGCTCTCAAGAAGCTGGTGGCCAAGACCAAGTCGCGGGTGCGCGACGTAGCTGTGGCCGTGGCGGGCTCGGCGGTGATCACCAAGGTCATCGATATGCCAGCCGACCTCAGCGAACTCGGCCTGGAAAACCAGATCATGACCGAGGCTGACCAGTACGTGCCTTATCCCCTTGACGAGGTGGCCCTGGATTATGAGGTGCTGGGGCCCTCGGAAGCCAATCCGGATCAGGTCGAGATCTTGCTGGCAGCTTGCCGACACGAAAATGTCGACACCAGGGTCTCGGCGCTGGAGATGGCCGGCCTGCGCCCCGGGGCGGTCGATGTCGAGGTGTTCGCCATCGAGCGGGCGTTCCGGCTGATCGGAGAGCAGTTCGAGGACATCGGTGATCAGGTGGTGGCGATCGCGGATATCGGCGCGACGGTGCTGACGCTCAGCGTCCTGGTCGACGGCAAGACCCTGTATACGCGGGAGCAGCTGTTCGGCGGCCGTCAGGTGACCGAGGAAATCCAACGCCGCTATGGGCTGTCGATGGAGGAGGCCGGCCAGGCCAAGAAGCAGGGCGGGCTGCCGGAGGATTACGAGACCGAGATCCTCGAGCCCTTCAAGGAAGCGCTGATCCAGCAGATCCAGAGATCCCTCCAGTTCTTTTTCTCGTCCAGCCAGTACAACTATGTCGACCAACTGGTGCTCGCCGGTGGTGTGGCGGCGATGTCCGGCCTGCGGCGGGAGGTAGAGGAGAAGCTGGGGCTACCCACCACGATCGCCAATCCCTTTGCCAATATGGCCATCGGCAGCAAAGTCAATGCGGTGGCGTTGGCGTCCGATGCGCCGGCAATGCTGATCGCCACCGGACTTGCGCTGAGAGGCTTCGAGTAACAGTAACATGGCCAATATCAATTTATTGCCTTGGCGCGAGGACTTGCGTCGGGAGAAAAAACGCGAGTTTCTCGCCTACCTGGTGATTACCCTGCTGGCCGGTCTGGTGGCAGTGGTGTTCTGGGTCTACCTGGTGAACCAGCGCATCGATACCCAGCAGGCGCGCAATGCACTGCTCACCCGGGAAATCGCCGCGCTGGAAGAGAAGGTCAAGGAAATCACTGCGCTCAAGCAGCGCCGTGAACAGGTGCTGTCGCGGATGCGCGTCATCCAGGATCTGCAAGTCAATCGCCCGGACGTGGTGCGGGTGTTCGACGAATTGGTTCGGGTGCTCCCCGAAGGCGTCTATCTGGAAAACCTGTCGCGACGCGGCGACAACATCAATGTGGTGGGCTACGCCGAGTCCAACAACCGCATTTCCTCGCTGATGCGTGCCATCGATGCGTCATACAAGTTTCTGGATCCGAACCTGACCAAGGTAGTGGCCGACCGCAGGCTTGGCGAGCAGGGCAATCGTTTCGATCTGCGCATCAAGGTTGTCAAGGCAAACGCAACGGGACAGGCGGGTTGATGCCGTTACGGCATCACACTGAGAGGGCGAGGCCATGGCGTTAAGCGGCATCATCGACGAGGTCAGAACCTTTGACCGGGCGGATTACGAGTTCGACAACATCGGTGTCTGGCCGCGATTGGTCAAGGCGCTGGTGTTGGTGCTGGTTTTTTCCTTGCTGCTCGGTCTGGGTTACTACGTCAAGGTCAAGGATCTGTATGCCGAGTTTGACCGCGCACTGGCCAGCGAGCAGAAGCTCAAGAAGGACTACGAAGATCGCGCGTTCGAGGTTGACAATCTCGAGGTCTACCGACTGCAGATGGAGCAGATCGAGGAATCCTTCCAGGGCCTGCTGGCGCAACTGCCCGCCGATACCGAGGTCCCCGGGCTGCTCGAGGATATCACCGAGCTGGGGCTGGGCAGCAGCCTGACGATCAACAGCATTACGCTGCAGCCCGAGCGGGCCGCCGAGTTCTATGTCGAGCTGCCGATCAATATCGTCGTCACCGGTGGTTACCACGATTTCGGCGTCTTCGTCAGCGGTATCGCGGGATTGCCGCGTATCGTCACCCTGCACGATCACACCATCGAACAGGCGGGGGGAAATATGCTCCGGCTGTCGATCAACGCCAAGACCTATCGCTACAAGGGAGATCTCTAGTGCGCTTTCAAGGTCATGTTGCCGTATTCAGACCGTTTGAGCGCGCCAAGCACAAGGCACTCGAGCGCGGCATGGTGGGTGCTATGGCAAGCGAGTATTAAGTCATGACGGCCAAGCGCGCAGGTACGGGGCTTCTGCTGCTGGCGGCGTTACTGACCGGTTGCAGCGGTGATCGGGAATTCCGCGATCTGCAGGATTTCATGGCCAAGGCCCGGGCCCAACCGGGTGGCAAGATCGAACCGATTCCCAGTTTCCCCCCCTACGAGGGCTTCAAGTACAGCGCCATGGCGCTGCGCAGTCCCTTTGACGTTCCCGCCACCGTCACTGCGGAGCGCGTCGCCGGCACGCCCGCCTCCGCTCCCGACGGCAGCCGTCCCCGGGAAGTGTTGGAGAACTACAATTTCGCGGCCCTCAACATGGTCGGGGTGCTGGATCGGGACGGCAGGCGCTGGAGCCTGATCGACGATGGCGCAGGCCAGATACACAGAATCACGGTGGGCAATTACATGGGCAAGAACCACGGTCGGGTCGTCAGGGTCACCGAAAACCGAATCGATGTGATCGAAATCATTCCGGATGGGGAAGGCGGCTGGGTGGAGCGGCCGCGCACCCTTTCTCTCAAGGAGAAGCGCCAATGAGAAGCATGTCACGATCCAATGCCGCGCCAGGCCGGTCCCGCACCGTCTCGGTTCGGCTGCTCGGCTGGCTGCTGGCATTCTGGCTGATGGCGCCGGGCCTGGCGCGAGCGGACGCCACAGTCTTGGGTGACATCGCCTTCGCCTCTCTGCCGGGCGGCAGCTTCGAGGTCAAGCTGAGCTTTTCCGGAAATCCGCAGACCCCCAATGGCTATGTGATCGAATCGCCGCCGCGCATGGTGTTCGATTTCCCGGACACCGAGAGCGCGCTGTCCCAGCAAAAGTACACCCTGTCCTTTGATCTCGCGAAGAGCGCGGTGGTCGTTTCTTCCCAGGGCCGCACCCGGCTGATCATCAATCTCAATGGAGCTGCCAACTACGACCTGTCGGCGCGGGGCAGCGAAGTCGCGATCGTGGTGGGCGGTGGTCGGGGAAATGTCGCGACGCGGGAGCAATATGCCGGTGCCGGCAAGAGTGCGCCCCAGACAGCAGGCGGCCAGGGGCTCACCGCGGTGGACTTCCAGCGAGGCGAAAGCGGCGAGGGCCTGATCACCGTCGGTCTCGGCAGTCGCGATGTCGCGGTCGATATTTCGCAGATCGGCAAGAACGTGGTGGCGATGTTCTATCGCACCCGGCTGCCGGAGCCACTGGACCGCAAACTGGATGTCCTGGATTTCGCCACGCCGGTCAAGTCCATCGATACGGTGGCGGACGGTTCTGCCGTCAAGATGGTGATCGAGACCGTGGGCGAATACGATTACCTGGCCTATCAGGCCGAATCCAACTATGTGATCAGCGTCAAGCCGCTCACCCGCGAGCAGGAGGAAGAGCGGCGCAAGGAGTTCCAGTATACGGGGGAGAAGCTGTCGCTGAACTTTCAGGACATCGAGGTCCGCGCCCTGTTGCAGCTGATTGCCGACTTTACCGACTTCAACCTCGTGGCCAGCGACGCGGTGACCGGCAGCATCACCCTACGGCTGAAGAATGTGCCCTGGGATCAGGCGCTCGACATCATTCTCAAGGCCAAGGGGCTCGACAAACGCGTCGAGGGCAATGTGTTGATGGTGGCGCCGGCGGCGGAAATCGCCGAGCGCGAGCGCCTGCAGGTGGAGGCCAACAAGCAGTTGCAGGAGCTGGCGCCGCTGCGGACCGAGTATATCCGCATACGCTACGCCGACGCCGGCAAGCTCTTCGACCTTTTCGACAATCGCAGAGGGAACGGCGGGCGCAGCGATACCTCCACTGGCTCTATCCTCTCGCCCCGGGGCGCCGTCATCGTGGACGAGCGGACCAATACCATCATTCTCACCGATACCGGGGAGAAGATCGCCGAGTTCCGGCGCATAGTCCAGCAGATCGATATCCCGGTACGGCAGGTCGAGATCGAGGCGCGCATCGTGATCGCCAATACCGACTTCCGCAAGCAAATAGGCGTGCGTTGGGGGGTGGCCGCGGTGCGGACGCACGGCGACAGCCTGGTCGACATCATTGGTACCCGGGAGGGGTTGGACAGTGATCCCGGGAATCCTGGTGAGTTCTTCCTCGGTGGCGGAACCCTGGATATGAGCGAGTCGCTGGCCGTGGATCTGGGGGTCGCAGACCCTTCCGGCAGCATCGCGATTGGCCTGATGCGCAACAATACCTTCCTCGACCTGGAGTTGAGCGCGCTCCAGAACGATGGCTACGGGGAGATCATCTCGCAGCCCAAGGTGTTGACCAGCGACAAGAAAAAGGCACTGATCGAGTCCGGAACCGAGATCCCCTTTCTGGAGGCCAGCTCTGCGGGCAACACCAATATCCAGTTCGAGGACGCCACCCTGAAGCTCGAAGTGACGCCCTTGATCACCCCGGACAACCGGATCGTCATGGAGCTGATCGTGCAGCAGGACTCGCTCGGTCAGTTCGTGCCCTCTGGCATCGGCGGCCTGGTGCCGACCATCGACACCACCAATATCGAGACCGAGGCACTGGTGGGTGATGGCCAGACTCTGGTGCTGGGCGGTATCTTCGAGGTGGAATCCCTGGAGTCCATCGAAAAGGTGCCGGTGCTGGGCGATATCCCGGGCATAGGCAAATTGTTCCGCAACAAGTCGACCGATCAGACCAAGCGGGAAATCCTGATTTTCATCACCCCGAGGATATTGAACGATCCGTTACTCGATCAATGATCCCGCCGGAAACCCTGTATCTTGTCGGCCCCATGGGGGCCGGCAAGACCACCATAGGCCGCCACCTGGCCAAATTCCTGCAACGCGAATTTGTTGATCTGGACGCGGAGATCGAGGTGCGCTGTGGCGCGGATATCCCCTGGATTTTCGACGTCGAGGGCGAGCAGGGCTTTCGCGATAGGGAGAGTGCGCTGTTGCAGGAGGTGGCCGGCCGGCAGGGTCTGGTGGTCGCCACCGGCGGCGGTATCGTGCTGCGCGCAGAGAACCGGCTGTTGCTCAAGGAGCATGGCCTGGCGATCTATCTGTCGGTCACGCCCAGGGAGCTGTACGAGCGCACCCGCAACGACCTCCACCGCCCGCTGTTGCAGGTGCCCAACAGGCGCGCGGTGATCGACCGCCTGGTGGCGGAGCGGGACCCCCTGTACCGGGAGGTCGCTACCCTGACCTACAGTGGTGGCCGCCGCGGCGCCCGGGGTGCTGCCGAGGAGATCCTCCGCGCCATCCAAGCCCGCCACGGCTGAGGCGGCCCGGATACCCCGGATCGGGCCGGCATCACGTACAATGCTGCGCATCCTTTTCCCCTTGGTTCCGCCCTCTGGCAATGCGACAGGTCGATGTCGAACTCGGTGCGCGCAGTTACCCGATACTGATCGGGGAGGGTCTGCTGTCCCGCGCCGGGTGCCTTGCCCCCTATGTCGCCGGCGAACGGGTGTTGATCGTCAGCAACGATCGGGTGGCGCCTTTGTACCTGGAGCAGGCGCTGACCGCCTTCGCGGGCAAAGCGACCGCGAGCCTGGTGCTGCCCGACGGCGAAAGCCACAAAAACCTCGACACCTTGAGCAGGATATTCGATGCCCTGATCCAGGGGCGCTACGATCGCGGCACGACCCTGGCTGCCCTGGGTGGCGGCGTGATCGGCGACCTGACCGGCTTTGCCGCGGCCGCCTACCAACGTGGCATCGACTTCGTCCAGCTGCCGACCACGCTGTTGGCCCAGGTGGATTCCTCGGTTGGCGGCAAGACCGGCGTCAATCACCCCGGGGGCAAAAATCTGATCGGCGCCTTTCATCAGCCCCGTTGCGTGCTGGCCGATACCCGCACACTGGCGACCCTGCCGGAACGCGAGCTGCGTGCCGGACTGGCCGAGGTGATCAAGTACGGGCTGATTGCCGACGGTGACTTCTTCGCCTGGCTGGAAACCAATATGCCGGCGTTGCGCAGCCGATCTCCGGAGGTCCTGGAGGCGGCGATCGAGCGTTGCTGCCAGCTGAAGGCGAGCATCGTGGCCGCCGACGAGCGCGAGCAGGGGATGCGGGCACTGCTCAATTTCGGCCATACCTTCGGCCATGCCATAGAAGCCGCGCAGCATTATCGGGGTTGGTTGCACGGCGAGGCGGTCGGTGCCGGCATGGCCATGGCGGCGCGACTGTCGCTGCGCATGGGCCGCCTGGCGGAGGTCGATTACCGACGCATTCTGGGCATGCTGGCGGCTGCCGGTCTGCCGCAGGGCGCCCCCGTCGAGGTGGCGGCCGCCGAGCTGCGGCAGCGCATGGCGTCAGACAAGAAGGTCGAGCGTGGGCAGGTTCGCCTGGTGCTGCTCAACCGTATCGGTGACGCCGAGGTCACCCTGGATTACCCACAGGGTAAGCTTGACGAAGTGTTGCGCGTAGATCGGGTGGCGACGCTGCCGGCATAGCGCAGGTCTCGGAATGGACCCCTGGCGCGCGGGGTGCCGGACGCGCGGGGGCTGGACCCGAGCTGCGGGTTCGCGTTGCGTGGCAGCGGGGAAACATCGGCTTCGCGGGACGGCGTGGGGCGAACGGTCAGCGACGGGGGAGAACAGGTGACGACACCATTGCAGAACGACCGCCTGCTGCGGGCGCTGGCCCGCCAACCGGTGGACATGACGCCCGTCTGGCTGATGCGTCAGGCCGGCCGCTACCTGCCCGAGTATCGTCGCGTGCGAGCTGCGGCGGGCGATTTCATGAGCCTGTGCCGGGATCCCCAGCGAGCCTGCGAGGTAACCCTGCAGCCGCTACGCCGCTTTGCCCTGGATGCCGCCATCCTGTTCTCCGATATCCTCACCATTCCGGATGCCCTGGGTTTGGGGCTGTACTTCGAGGAAGGCGAAGGCCCCAAATTTCGCCACCCTCTCCGGGATGCTGCGGCTATCGAGCGCTTGGGCGTTGTGGATACCGCCCGGGACTTGCCCTATGTGCTGGATGCGGTGCGCCTGATCCGCCGGGAGTTGAACGGCCAGGTGCCGCTGATCGGGTTTTCCGGCAGTCCCTGGACACTGGCCACCTACATGATCGAAGGGGGCAGCAGTCGCGATTTCGTTCGGGCCAAGGCGCTGCTCTATGGGCAGCCGGAGGTGCTCCATCTGCTGCTCGATAAGCTGGCCGCTTCGGTGATCGACTATCTGAACGCCCAGATCGCCGCCGGCGCCCAGGTGGTGCAGATTTTCGATACCTGGGGAGGCGCGCTCAGCGCCTCGGCCTACCGGCGCTTTTCGCTGGACTACATGACGCGCATCGTCGCCGCGCTGAGGCCTGCCGCCGATGGCTGCCGGGTTCCGGTAATCCTGTTCACCAAGGGTGGCACGCCCTGGCTGGAGGAAATGGCGGCCTCGGGGTGCGACGCGCTCGGGCTGGACTGGTGCGCCGATCCCGGCGATGCCCGGGCCAGGGTCGGGGGCCGCGTCGCCCTGCAGGGCAACCTGGATCCGGCGATATTGCGTGCGCCTGAAGCAGTTGTCCGCCAGCAGGTGGGCGCAGTGCTCGATGCCTTTGGCCCGGGTCCGGGCCATGTTTTCAATCTCGGTCACGGAATCAGTCCCGATATCGAGCCGGCTCGAGTGGCGGCGCTGGTTGACGCGGTTCACACAATGTCCGCCAACAAAAGGCAACATATCGACAAATAAGGCGCGTTTGTCGGCAAAAACTACCGATAAGCAGCGTCCGGTTGCAAAAAGGCGCGTTTGGCCTATGCTCCAGTAGTCGCGGGAATGTCGGGCTGCCCGGTGGCTGCCCAGGCGTTTGCATGCAGCAGGGCAGCGAGGCCGAAAGGATTTGTCATGGCTATCAAACAGGTCAAAGTCAGCGTCAATGATCTGACTATCGGCATGTACGTGTCCCAGCTCGATTGCGCCTGGACCCACACGCCTTTCCTGCTGCAAGGCTTTCAGATCCGCACCACCGAAGACATCGACACAGTTCGGCATTACTGTGATTATGTCTTCATCGACACCACCAAGGGGAAGCGCCCCCTGGACGCGCAACCGCCTCCTGTTGCCGGCTTGTCCGGAGGCACACCCCGCAATCGCCAGAGGTCCCTGCAGGCGCTGGGACAGCGGCGCCTGGAGGCCAACGAGCCCAGCCCCCTGGTGGTCCGCAAGGGTATCTACACGACCACGGTATCCCTGCGCGCGGAAATGCGCCATGCCCAGGCGTTGCTCCGAACGCTGCAGGCGCAACTGGTGCAGGCCGCCAAACAGATTGCCAAAGGCCGGCTCGCCGACTACGATCAGCTCAAGCACAGCGTCGACGGCATGGTGGAAAGCATCCTGCGCTGCCCCGACGCCTTCACCTGGCTCATCCGCCTGCGCCAGCACGATCAGAACGTCCACGGCCACAGCCTCAGGTCGGCACTCTGGGCGGTTCAGTTCGCCCGTTTCGTGGGTATGGACAAGCGGGAGATCGCCACCCTGTGCATGGGCACGCTGCTCAAGGACATCGGCAAGATTCGGGTGCCCGCGCAGATATTGCGCAAGCGCAACCGCGCTCCGGAAGAAGAGGCCGAGTACCAAAAGTTCGTCATGCATGGGGTGGACATGCTGCGCCAAACCCGCGACGTCGAACCCCGGGTCATTTCGGTGGTGCGCTACCACTGCGAGCGCATGAAGGGTTCCGGATTTCCCGAGGGCCTGATGGGCAGCAAGATCCCGCTGCTGGCCAGGATCGCGGGTATCGCCACGGTATTCGACGCGATCAGCAATCCACTCGAAGCGGAACAACCGGTGGCGCCGTCCAAGGCGGTCAGCCTGCTCTATGACATGCGTGCCACCGAGTTCCAGGAGGATCTGGTGGTACAGTTCATTCAGTCCATCGGACTCTATCCCGCGGGAACCCTGGTGGAGCTGACCACTGGAGACATCGGTATCGTGGTCGAACAGCATCCCAAGTCCAGATTGACGCCCCAGGTCGCTGTGCTGGACCAGAACGGCGGCGATCTGAACCGGAATTTTCTGTTGATCGACCTCAAGGAGCAGGACGCGGCGCGTGAACTGCTGGTGGCCGGCGGGCGGGATGGCGGCCTGGGCACCGAGCGCATCGCCATTGCGCGCGATCTCGAGCCCACTGGTTACGATATCGATGTGAAGGCCATCTCGACCCTCTTCATGCAGGCCGAGGCGGAGCGCAAGGCGAGCTTTTTCGAGCAGTTGCGCGACCGTTTCCGCGGCAACTCCTGATCGAGACGCATCGCTCGATCCGGCACTGCAATCAGGATTCTTGCTACGCTGTTCCGAGTGCTTGCCCGGTGCGAATCTGCGCTCCGGCAGTAGCGGTCAAGACCATCCCCGGCGGGGTGAGGACGATCACCGTGGAACCGAAGCGAAAACGGCCCAGTTCAGCGCCGCGGTCAAAGGCGAGCGCCAAATCCTCGGCGTCGAATTGGCGTCGGTGTTGCAGCCCCGGCCGGTAGTATCCCTGCCAGCGGGTCTCGATGCCTGCGACCAGCAGCGCACCCACCATCACCACGGCAATTTCTCCCCAGTCGGTGGCAAACCAGCACACCAAGCGTTCATTACCGGCGTAGAGTCCGGGCAGGGCGGCATCGGTCCGCGGGTTGACCGAGAACAGCCGGCCCGGCAGATAGTTGGCGGCGAGCAAGCGACCCGCCAGCGGCAGGTGGACGCGGTGGTAATCGCGCGGAGACAGATAGATGGTGGCGAAACTGCCGCCCCTGAGCGCTGCCAGTCGGGATCCGGTTTCGCCCAGCAATGCCGGCAACGGCAATGCGTGCCCCTTGGCCTGCAGCGCACAGTCGTCGCGGAGTATGCCGGCGGCGCTGAGCGTGCCGTCGGCCGGCGAGACCAGGGTCCGTTCATTGCCGGCCAGGGGGCGTGCGCCTTCCCGCAGCGCGCGGGTGAAGAACTCGTTGAATGAGTCGTAACGCCGCCAGTCGGACTCCGCAGCTTCGCCGAGATCGATACTGTAACGGTGAATCGCGGCGCGGATCAGCAGGTTTCGCGCCCAGGGCCGACGACAGTCGGCCACCTGCCCGGCGAGACGGCTGAGCAGATGCTGGGGCAACAGTCGTTGCAGCGCGATATACAGGGGATCGGGCAGTGGGATCATTGGTGGTCTCGGCAGTGCGTGCGGATGACGGCAAGCGCGTGGCGTCTCCCTCAGTGCGCAGTCCGTTCCGGCCGCCGCAGCTGATGGAAGCTCTCCAGGCGCTGAGGGTCGATCTCGCCGCGCCGTGCCGCCTCGATCAGGGCGCAGCCGGCATCGACCCGGTGCCCGCAGTTACGGAACCGGCATCGGGAGGCGAGTGGCAACAGCTCGACAAAGCCGCGCAGCAGGTGGTCGTCGTCCGCGCACGCGACGTCGAATTCGCGAATCCCCGGTGCATCGATCACGGCACCGCCAGGCAGGGCGTAGAAGCGAGCGACCGTGGTGGTATGGCGCCCCTTGACGGCGGCTTGCGACAATTCGCCCACGGCGGCGCCGGCGTCCGGGAACAGACGATTGAGGAGCGAGGATTTGCCCACGCCCGACTGGCCGCAGAAGATGCTCAGGCTGCCCGCCAGGTGCGCTCGCAGGTCGTCGATCCCGAGGCCGGTGTGTGCCGAGACCCGGAGCAGGGGATAGCCGATACGGGCGCGGGATTCACCGATTTCCTCGGCGAGCTCGCTGCCCGGCAGGTCGCATTTGTTGATTACCAGTAACGCTTGGATGCGCTCGATTTCGGCGGCGGCGAGGAAGCGGTCGACCAGCGCGGCATGGGGTTCAGGGCGGGGGGCGATGACAATCGCGATGCGGTCGATATTGGCGGCGATTACCCGCACCCGGCTGTTTTCGCGGCGCCTCAGCAGGCTGCGCCGTGGCGCCAGTGCGGTCACCACGCCCTGGTTCTGCTCCGCCTGCCAGAGTACCCGGTCGCCGACCACGGGCTCCAGATTCGCGCGCAGGTGGCAACGTCTCGCCGGACCGTCCAGGTGGCCGGCATCGACGATCTCGACGTCCTTGCCGAAGCGCGCGGTCACCACGCCCTCGCGCAGCTCGGAATCTGCAGCTTCCTGGCTCTGCGCCAGGGCTTGCGCGTGCCCGGTCCCTATGCGTCGCTGTTGGCGGAGTGACAACCGGCGTTTGCCCATTCAGATTTGGCCCTGTGTTGACGGGCGCTTAGCATATAGGATATCGCGCATGTCCCCCATTGGTTCCGCCCGCTGCGCGGTGTCCCGTTGACGGAGTCGGCATGGCAACTATCGCCCACGAGGATCTCAACCTGATCTGGATCGATCTGGAAATGACCGGATTGGATACGGTCAACGACACCATCATCGAGATCGCCACCCTGGTTACCGATGCCGAACTCAGCGTGTTGGCCGAGGGCCCCAGTATCGCCATTTATCAGCCGGATTCCGTGCTGGCGCAGATGGATGAATGGAACACCCGTCAGCACGCCAGGTCCGGGTTGGTGGAACGGGTGCGCGCCAGTCGCCATCGCGCCCGGGATGCGGAGCTCGAGACCCTGGAGTTCCTGCGCGGCTGGGTGACCGGTGGTGTATCTCCCATGTGCGGCAACTCGATCTGTCAGGATCGCCGCTTTCTCGCTCGGGAAATGCCGGAGCTGGAGGCGTACTTCCACTACCGCAACCTGGATGTGAGCACGCTCAAGGAGTTGGCGCGGCGCTGGCGGCCGGAGCTGCTGCCGGGCCTGCAGAAGCAGGCGCGTCACCTGGCCATGGAGGATATCCGCGATTCGGTGGAGGAACTGCGCTACTATCGCGAGCGCCTGATCCGTTGATCCAGCAGCTGTTTTTTGCAAGGCTCAGGGAGGAGGATCGCCGGCAAGGCGGGCAGCGCGCGGCGCCGCAGATGACCTGACAGAGCAGCCCGTCGACGCTCTGCCAGCCTTTGTGACCGCCCGCAGCCCACCTCCCCCTGCGGGCCTCATGTGCCGCTGCGACGCCAGGGGGGCCAGACCTGAGGAGAATAATAATGAAACCAGACTCGATGCTTACCCCGGAGCGTATTCGTGACATGCGCGCTGCCGGCTGGTGGCAGGACCGGTACCTGTTCGAACATTTCGAAGCGGCGGTGACCGCGGTTCCCGATCGCACCGCGGTGGTGGATCATCGGACAGAGAGCGGGATCCGCCACGCGCTGAGCTACCGCGAACTCGACGCAAGGGTGAGCCGGATCGCCGCCGGCTTGGCTGCGGTGGGCGTGGGTTGTGGCGAAGTGGTGTCCTTTCAGTTGCCCAACTGGTGGGAATTCGTCGCCATCCATCTGGCGTGCCTCAAGCTCGGTGCCATCAGCAACCCGCTGATGCCAATCTTCCGGGAGCGCGAGCTGGAGTTCATGGTGGATTTTGCGGAGTCCCGGGTGTTGATCGTGCCCGGCCGCTTCCGCGGCTTTGATCACGAGGCCATGGTCGAGGGGATGCGCGCCAGGTTGCCCCGCCTCGAACACCTGTTCGTGGTCGGGGGCAGCGGAGCCAATGCCTTCGAGACTGCGCTGTTGGGCGCCGAAGTGGCAGCGCCGGCGGAATCCCGGGGAGCGGCGCGTCCCGATCCGTCCGAAGTCATGCTGCTCATGTACACCTCGGGTACCACAGGCACGCCCAAGGGTGTCATGCACTGCTCCTACACCCTGGATTACAACATCGCGCGAGTCATCGAGCGTTGCGCACTGACCGCCGAGGACGTCATCTTCATGGGATCGCCGCTGGCCCACCTCACCGGCTTTCTGTACGGCATGTGGATGCCCCTGGTACTGCAGACCGCCATGGTCCTGCAGGATGTCTGGCAGCCCGAAACCGCCTGGCGTTTGATCGGCGAGGAGCGCACCTCCTTCGCCATGGGAGCCACGCCGTTTCTGGCCGACCTGACCCATTCCGAGGCGGCGCCGCGGTACAACTCCGACCGCTTCCGGCTGTTCGTCTGCGGGGGCGCGCCCATTCCCCGGGTGCTGGCGGAGAACGCCGCCCGACAGCTGGAAATCTCGCTGATGGCGGTGTGGGGCATGACCGAGTGCGGGGCCGTCACCATGACCGGACTGGACGATCCGCCCGAGAAAGTCTTCGGTACCGATGGGATCATCGTGTCCGGCAGCGAGGTGCGGGTGGTCGACCAGGAAGGCCGGCCGCTGCCGGCCGGGGAAGAGGGGCGCCTGCAACAGCGGGGGCCGGCGACCTTCATCGGCTACCTCAAACGCCCCGAGGCCTACGACGTCGACGCCGAGGGCTTCTTCGAGACGGGCGACCTGGCGCGTATGGATGCCGATGGCTATATCCGCATTACCGGCAGATCCAAGGACATCATCATTCGCGGCGGGGAGAACATCCCGGTGATCGAGGTCGAGAACCTGCTCTACAAACATCCGGCAGTCGCCGATTGCGCGGTAGTGGCCATGCCCGATGAGCGGCTCGGAGAGCTGGGCTGCTGCTTTGTGACGCTGAATCCCGGCGCCGAGCTGAGCTTCGCGGAAATGATCGATTTTCTCCGCCAGCAGGGCATCGCCAGGAATTACCTGCCGGAGCGCCTCGAAGTGGTCGAGGCCATGCCGCGCACCGCCAGCGGCAAGATCCAGAAATTCGAACTGCGCGAAATCGCCAAGCAGTTCCGTCGTCCACAAGTGCTGAAAGGAGCCTCATGAGCCTGCCCTGGTTGACCGAAGACGAAAGATTCATTCAGGAGACCGCCCAGCGTTTCGCCCGTGAGCGCCTCGCCGAGGGTTACCTGGCGCGCAGCAAGGAAGAGTGCATCGACCGCGGACTGATGCGCGAACTCGGTCAGCTGGGGCTGATCGCGCCAACCCTGGATGAGCGCTACGGCGGCATCGGTTCCTCCAGCGTGGTCGCCGGACTCATCTGCGAGGCGCTGGCCTACGCCGACATCAATGTCAGCTATGTGCCCATGATCGCTCCGCTGGTCGGTGGCGTCATCCAGCAGCACGGCAGCGAGGCGATGAAGGACGAGGTGCTGCCGCAGCTCGCCGGTGGCGAAATCATGATCCAGCTCGGGCTCACCGAGCCCCGCGGCGGTTCGGATGCCGCCAACCTCGCCCTGCGCGCGACCCCCAGGGGCGATTGTTTCGTCCTCAACGGGGAAAAGACGTCCATCACCTACGGCGCCCAGGCGGAGATGATGTTGCTGTTCGCGCGCACCGATGCGGATACTCCGGGCGCGCGCGGGGTCACGGCATTTCTGGTGCCGCTCGATCTCCCCGGGGTGACCTGCACCAGGTTCGAGGATGTCGGCAGCCGGCCCGTGGGGCGTGGCTCGGTGTTCTTCGATGATGTCGAGTTGCCCGGCACGGCAATGGTGGGCAATCTGGGAGAGGGATTCACCAAGGTGATGCAGGGGTTCGATCTGAGCCGCTTCCTGATCGCCCTGCAGTGCGTCTCGGCGGCCCAGGCCTCGGTCGACGAAACCTGGCAATACGTCCAGCAGCGCGAGGCCTTCGGGCGGCCGCTGGCCAAGTTTCAGGGCACCACTTTTCCGCTCGCGGAGCATGACAGCAGGCTCGCCGCGGTGCGCGCCCTGTGTTACCAGGGTCTGGCGGCGCGCGATCGCGGGCTGCCCCACACCAAGGAGGCGGCGATGGTGAAGTGGATGGGTCCGAAATGGGGCACCGACATCATCCAGAGCTGCCTGGTGCTGCACGGCCACTACGGCTGGGGTATGGAGCTTCCGCACCTGCAGCGCATGATCGACGTCATGGGACTGCAGATCGGCGACGGCACCGCCCATATCATGAAGACCATCATTGCCCGCGAGACCATCGGCCCGATCGGCGTGGCGTACAAATAGCGGCGGCAAGGTGCTTCTTTTCCGGGGTACACTGGGGCGATTTCGTCGGCGGATCCCGAGCCGCGCATCAGGGAGTCTTTCGATGTTCAGGAAATTCCGCGACCAACCCTGGTACCTGTTCCGCTATATGCTGGTCTGGACCCTGGTGCTCGGTGCCTTGTCGGCGCTGTTATGGTCGCCGCCGCCCAGCACGGCTGCCGGCTGGCTGCTCGCGTTGACCATTGCCCTGGTCATCAGCACCAGGTTCGACGCCATGCTGGCGGCGTTGATTCCCGCCCTGGCGCTCAGCCCGGAGCCGGGGACGACTCTGTTGTGGCTGGTTCTGCTGCTGCCGGTCACCTGGTCTTTGGGCGTCGTGCTGGCGGTGTTCATTCACAATGCCAGTCACGATCAATTCCGGCCCCGTTGGCTGAATCCCGTGGTCGGCGAGCTGGCGGGTTGGTGTCTGCGCGTCAATCTGCTGGGTTGGAAAATGGTGCACTACTACCACCACAGATATGCTGACGACCCCGAGCGCGACCCCCACCCTCCCGGAACCATGAGATTTTGGCCCTATGCCAATTCCATGCAGGACGCTCATTATCTCCATGCCCGTCATCAGGAGTTGCACGGCATGTCGTCCTGGTTCTACCTCCTGGTCGGAGTGGTGGCATTCACCGGCTTTGCGTTGATGCCGCTCAGCTGGTACCTGCTGTTGGGACCGACCTGGTTTGCCGCAGTGTGGATGCCGATTCTGCTGTCCGGCTGGTGGCTGTACGTGGTCATCAACTACTACACCCATCCGCCGGGGGTCGATGGTCGCAACCATGCGGTCGATCTCTGTGCGCGCCCCTGGCACCGACTGGTCAATCGGGTCGGCTTCGGGGTGTTGTACCATGCCGCGCACCACCGCAATGCGCGCTTGTTCAACCCGAGGCCGGCGAGCTCGGCCGGATAGGGGAGTAACCGGCTTTTCACCACCGGGGCTATGCGATAATTCAGCGCACTTTGCGCGGACGTTTCCCCCGGGATTCCACTCAATACAGGAGGCTCTATATGCCCATCCAAGTTGGCGATACCATGCCCGAAGGGCGCTTCAATATCATGAAAGCGGACGGCCCGGGTTCGATCAGTACCCAGGAACTGTTCGACGGCAAGAAAGTGGTGCTGTTTTCGGTGCCCGGCGCCTTCACCCCCACCTGCTCTCGGGATCACCTGCCCGGGTTCATCGAAAAGGCGGACGAGATCAAGGCCAAGGGCGTGAACACCGTCGCCTGCATGGCGGTCAACGATGCCTTCGTCATGGATGCCTGGGGTAAACAGGCCGGTGCCGAGGGCAAGGTGTTGACGCTCGCCGACGGCAATGGCGACTATACCAAGGCACTGGACCTGGTCATGGACGGTACCGGGTTCGGCCTGGGCATGCGCGGCCGGCGCTTTGCGTTGATCGTCAATGACGGCAAGGTCGAGGAGGCCTTCATCGAGGAAGGCGGGCAGTTCAAGGTCAGTTCCGCGGACAACGTCCTCGCCCATCTGTAAGCGCCGGCCGCCGATCCGGTCGGTGTCCGTCAATCCGGTTGTGCGATGAACAGCACGGAGGCGGGCCGTGCGGCGCCGGGCGCGGCAGGTTCGCGCAGTTCCCGGAGCCGCCACTGGTGGCGGGACAGCAGGCGCACCCAGGATCCGAGCGTGCGGAAGTACCAGGGCGGCGGGTCGGCTACCGCGTCGCTGAAGGCTGCCCAGGAATCCTCGCGCCAGCCATCGGCATAGGGACTGTCCGACGCCGCCAGGGGGTGCAGGGTCTGGATCAGGAGCCTCCCGCCGGGCCGCAAGAACTGCGGCAAGGCCGCCAGCAGGTGCTCGACCGGGTCGTGGCCGAGCAGGGCGAAGTTGCTTACCGCGAGATCAAAGACGCCCAGATCCGCAGGCAGGTCGGCGTAATCCGCGACCCGGAAATCACCGCCGCCGGCCCTGCGGGCTGCGTCCACCAGGGATGCCGAGGCGTCGATACCCGTGACCGCGATTCCCTTGGGGGCCAGGGAGCGGGCCAGCCAACCCTCACCGCAGCCGAGGTCGAGCAGGCGCGCCGGACGCTGTTCGAGAATGGCATCGATCAGGGCCTTATCCGTGACCGCGGCGCGGCTGGCGATGCGCCGGCCCCGGACCGCGGCGGCCCAGGCGGCGCCGTGGCGGTGCCAGCCGGCGGTGATACGCGTCTCGGCGCGGTCGTCAGTGGGCACGGCTTGTGCTCTCGGGTGGTTCACCGGCGTGATATTCGCCGGCGAGGCGAATGAAATCCCCCAGGTAGCCCAGGGTCTGTTCGGCGGTGCGCACCGCAGCGAACAGCGAACGGTGCAAGCCGTCGCTGCCCAGAGGCAGTGTGCACAGGCCGCGGGGGTGGGGAGTATGGCGCATCACCCAGTCGGGAAGCGCCGCCACGCCCTGCGCGTTGGCCACCAGCAAGAGGATCACGGCGGTCAGCTCTGCCTGGCGCACAGCCGCCGGCTCGACGCCGGCAGGTTGCAGAAAATAACGGAATACATCCATTCTCGCGCGCTGTACCGGGTAGGTGATCAATGTCTGGTCGGCCAGGTCGCTGGGCAGGATGTGCCCGCGCTTTGCCAGCGGGTGGCCGGTGGGCAATACCAGTCGGCTCTCATAGGCGAACAGGGGCAGGAATGCCAGCTCCGGGGCGGTGACCGGATCCGAGGTGATGACCAGGTCGATATCTCCCTGGTGCAGCGCCGGCAGTGAATCGAAGGCCAGCCCCAGGCGGATATCCACGTCGACCGCCGGCCACAGTGTCTTGAACCTTTCCAGCACGGGCATCAACCACTCGAAACAGGCGTGGCACTCGATCGCCAGGTGCAGGCGGCCGGCATCGCCGGTGGCGATCCGCGCCAGATCCCGTTCGGCCTGCTCGAATCTGGGCAGGGTGTCGCGCGCCAGCACCAGCAATCTGTGCCCGGCGGCGGTCAGTCGCATGGGTTTGGTATGGCGGTGGAACAGGGCTACGCCGTAGTAGTCCTCGAGCAATTTGACCTGATGGGAGAGCGCCGAAGGTGTCAGATGGAGCTGCTCGGCGGCCCGCGCCAGGCTGCCGCCATCGGCCATCGCGAGCAGGCCGCGCAGGTGCTTGCGGTCGATCATCATGAATATAATTTCATTTTAAGGGTATTGATTTGAGATTTTATTGAAAATCCAGGGGGAATAGAATCACTGCCCTACCTCACAGCGAGTTTCGGTCATGGCGGTTTCCACCCTCACACACAACCTGGGCTTCCCCCGGATCGGCGGTCAACGTGAGCTGAAATGGGCTCTGGAGTCCTATTGGCGGGGGGATATCGATCGCTCCGAACTGGAGCACCGGGGGCGCCAGCTGCGCGCCCACCACTGGCGGCTGCAGGCCGAGGCCGGTCTGGATCTGATCCCGGTCGGGGATTTTTCCTGGTACGACCAGGTGCTGGATGTAACCGCCATGCTGGGCGCGATTCCGCAGCGCTTCGGCTGGCCCGGCGGGACCGTGGATCTCGATCTGTACTTCCAGCTGGCACGAGGCCAGGCGGCCGGCAGGCAGTCTGTAGCCGCCTGCGCCATGACCAAGTGGTTCGATACCAATTACCACTATCTGGTCCCGGAGCTGGAGCCGGGCCAGCGACTGCGCCTGTCCAGTACCAGGCTGCTCGACGAGACGGCGGAGGCGCTGGCGCTGGGCTTGGCGGTGAAACCCGTACTCGTGGGGCCGCTCACCTGGTTGTGGTTGGCCAGGGCCGCCGAGGACGACGGCGAGGCACGGCTGGCGTTGCTGCCGGCGGTGGTCGAGATCTATGGCCAACTGCTCGGGCGATTGGCGGCCTTGGGGGTCCGCTGGGTGCAGCTCGACGAGCCGGCGCTGGTCACGGATCTGCCCGCCCCCTGGTTGGACGCCCTGACCGCCGCCTACCGGAGGCTGTCGGCGAGCGGCCCCGATATCCTGCTGGCGACCTATTTCGGTCGCCTGGGCGATCACCTCGATCGCGTCTGCGCTTTACCCGTCGCCGGTGTCCACCTCGACGGGATTCGCGGCGAAGAAGCGCTGGAGGCCGCGGCGGCGCGGTTGCCGGCGGGCAGGGTGCTGTCCGCCGGAGTCATCGATGGCCGCAATGTCTGGCGCACGGATCTGGACCGCACCCTGGACCTTGTCCGGCGACTGCGCGCCCGCTGTCGCGGCGATCTGTGGCTGGCGCCTTCGTGCTCCCTGCTCCATGTGCCGGTGGACCTGAATCTCGATGACCGGGTTCCCGACCAGGTCAGGCCCTGGCTCGCCTTTGCCACGCAGAAGCTCGAGGAGCTCGCGATCCTGAAGGCCGCGCTGGCCGAGGAGGACGGCGGCGCCTCGGTGCGCGAGGCGCTGGCGGCCTCCCGCGCCGCCCTGGCCGAGCGCCGGGTATCTCCGCGGGTACACCGGCCGGAAGTGGCGGCGCGGGTCGCCGCGCTGACCCCGGAGGACGAGCGCCGCGCCCTCGGCGGCAGTGCGCGCGCCGCGTTGCAGCGCGCGCGGTTCGGTCTGCCCAGGTTCCCGACCACCACGATCGGCTCCTTTCCGCAAACGCCGGAGGTCCGCCGGACGCGCCGTCGTTGGCGCGCTGGTGAGTTGACCGACGCCGAGTACCGGGAGTTTCTGCGCGCCGAGATTGCCGCCGCGATCCGCGAGCAGGAGGCGCTGGGGCTGGACGTGCTGGTGCATGGCGAAGCCGAGCGCAATGACATGGTGGAGTATTTCGGCGAGCAGCTCGAAGGCTTCGTGTTTTCCGGCAACGGCTGGGTGCAGTCCTACGGCTCCCGCTGTGTCAAACCGCCGATCATCGTCGGCGATGTGGCCCGTCCCAGGCCCATGACGGTCGACTGGATCCGCTATGCCCAGTCGCTGACCGACCGGCCGGTGAAGGGCATGCTGACCGGGCCGGTGACATTGCTCAACTGGTCTTTCGTGCGCGACGACCAGCCGCGCGCACTCACCTGCCTGCAGCTCGCCCTGGCGATCCGCGACGAGGTGCGGGATCTGGAGGCCGCAGGTACCGGCATCATCCAGATCGATGAGGCCGCCCTGCGCGAGGGGCTGCCGTTGCGCCGAGCCGAACAGGCCGATTACCTGGACTGGGCGGTGCGCGCGTTCCGGCTCGCTGCCGCGGGCGTCGCGGACGATACCCAGATCCATACCCACATGTGTTACTCGGACTTCAACGACATCATCGCCGCGGTGGCGGACATGGACGCCGATGTCACCACCATCGAGAGCGCCCGTTCCGACGGCCGCCTGCTCGATGCCTTTCGGGCCTTCGACTTCCCGAGAGCGCTCGGTCCCGGGGTCTACGATATCCATTCGCCGAACCTTCCGGAACCGGCCGAATTGCTGGATCGACTGCGCCAAGCGAGGCGGCGGATTCCCGCGGAGCGGCTCTGGGTCAATCCGGACTGCGGGCTGAAGACCCGGACCTGGGACGAAGTGCGGCCGGCACTGGCGGCCATGGTCGCGGCCGCACGGGCGTTGCGCGCGGCAGCCGACTGACGCTGGCCGCCCCGTCGGTCCCCTTGTCTTGAGGCGGCAGCAGAATCGGGCTACAGTCCGGCGCCCCTGCGCCGCAGTTGTCTCTTGTGCGCGCGCAGCTTGAATTGAGAGGCCGGTATGAGCGACGGCAAGACCCTGTCCCAGGCATTGGAGCCCTTCGCCGAGCGCAAGCGGGCGCTGGAGCAGATCGACTACTCGCGGCGCCATGCCAAAGGCCTGCTGTCGGCACGTGAACGAGTGGATCTGTTGTTCGACCCGGGCACCTTTCTGGAGATCGCGCCCCTGGCACGGGAAAGCGACCTGGCCCAGCAGACCAAGCCGGGGGAGACGCCCCGCGACGGCATCGTGGTCGGCTATGGCAAGGTCGACGGCCGCCGGGTGGCGGTCGCCGCCTATGACATGGCCTTTCGCGGCGGCTCCATGGGCAAGGTCTGCGAGTGGAAGTTCACCCGGCTCAAGCGCATGGTGCAGGAGCAGGGCGTCCCCCTGGTGGTCCTGACCGAGGGCACCGGCGCGCGCCTGGAGGAGGAGGTCAGCTCCCAGGGCGCCTACGACAATCCGCAGTTTGCCAACCTGGTTGCGCTGAGCGGCTATGTGCCCATCGTGGTCGCGGTGATGGGGTTGTGCGTGGGCGGCCACGCCAACCTGACCGCGATCGGGGATTTCGTCCCCATGACCCAGGGCGCATGCATGATGATCGCCGGGCCCCAGCTGTTGCGCACCAAGATGGGCATAGACACCAGTCTGGAAGAGCTGGGCAGCGCCAAGAAACACGTCGAGCGCTCCGGGATGGCGGACCTGATGGTCGCGGACGACCGCGATTGCATCGAGCGGATCAAGGAGTTTCTGTCCTACGTTCCCGAAAACTGCAACCAGGCGCCGCCGCGCCGCCCGACCCGGGACCGCCCCGACCGGCGCTGTGACGAACTGCTCGAGCTGGTGCCGGCGGACCTGCGCTACGCCTATGACGTCCGCAAGGTGGTACGCAGCATCGTCGATGACGGCCGCTGTTTCGAGCTCAAGCCCAGATTCGCGCCCAATGCCGTCACCGCATTGGCGCATATGGACGGCCGCGCGGTGGGCATCATCGCCAACCAGCCCAATCACATCTCCGGGACCCTGGACGTCAAGGCCTGCCAGAAGATCTGCCGGTTCATCAACTTCTGCGATGCCTTCGGCTTCGCGCTGATCTTTCTGCAGGACATCCCGGGGTTCTATCCCGGACCCCAGTCCGAAGAGGACGGCATCATCCGCTGGTCCACCCGGATGCTCTACGAGATCGAGCATGCCACGGTGCCGCGCTTTACAGTGATGCTGCGCAAGGCCTACGGGTTGGCCCACTACGGCATGAACAGCCTGGGCATGCGGCCGGACCTGCTGGTCGCCTGGCCGCTGGCGTCGTTCAGTGCCATCTCTCCGGACGATGCCGTCGAGGTGCTGTTCGGCAAGCAGCTCGCGCAGCAGGAAGATGGCGAACGCCGCAAGCAAGAGTTGATCGAAGAGTTTCGCGCCAAGATCGGCATTCTGCCCGCCGCCGAAGCGGCCCTGGTCGACGATGTGATCGACCCGGCCGACACCAGGCGGGTGCTGATTCAGGCGCTCGACCTCGCACGCGAGCGCCGTCCGGGTCATCCGTTCAAGCGGCGCGGCATCACCCCGATCTGAATGTCGGTCAGCTATCGCCGGTCGGCTTTTCCCGTTGCCCGGCGGTCAGTTGCTCGATCAGCTCCATGGGCAGCGGAAAGACGATGGTATTGGTCTTTTCACCGGCGATGCCGGTCAGGGTCTGCAGGTAGCGCAGCTGGATGGCCTGGGGCTGCTGAGCCAGGATGCGGGCCGCTGCGAGCAGCTTTTCCGACGCCTGCAGCTCGCCTTCGGCATGGATCACCTTGGCTCGTCGGGTGCGTTCTTCCTCGGCCTGCCGGGCGATGGCGCGGATCATGGTCTCGTTCAGGTCGACGTGCTTGATCTCGACGTTGCTGACCTTGATGCCCCAGGCGTCCGTCTGGGTGTCGAGGATATTCTGGATGTCGACGTTCAGCCGATCGCGCTGCGACAGCATCTCGTCGAGCTCGTGCTGACCCAGCACCGATCGCAGCGTGGTCTGCGCCAGCTGGCTGGTGGCGTCCAGATAGTCCTCCACCTGGATGATGGCGCGCTCCGGGTCCATGACCCGGAAATAGACCACCGCGTTGACCTCGACCGAAACATTGTCGCGGGAGATTACGTCCTGGCTGGGCACGTCCATGACCAGGATGCGCAGGTCCACCCGGACCATTTGCTGGATGCCCGGGATGATGATGATGAATCCGGGTCCCTTCACCTTCCAGAAGCGCCCCAAAGTGAATACCACGCCGCGCTCGTATTCGCGGAGAATCTTGATCGCGCTGGCGAGAAAGACCACCAGCAGCAGCAAGAGGGTATAGAGCGGATATTGCATCATGGGGATGTCTCCGTGGTGTCGGTCCCTTCGGGTTCCAGGTCCAGGGTCAGGCCGTCGACCGCGGTGATCCTGGCATAGTCGCCGCGTTTCAACGGTGTCCGGCAGCGACCGCGCCAGGATTCGCTGTGGACGAACACCCGGCCCTGGCCGTTTTCGAAATCGTCGAGTACGCGGGCGCTGGCTCCGAGCATTTGGTCGACGCCCGAGACCACGGCGCGGCGCCGGGATGACAGCGCCATGCTCAGAATCGCGGCCAGGGCGAGGGCGGAGGCGACGGCCGTGGTGGCGATCACCGAGAGATAGATACGGAAACTGGGCAGCTCGGTGTCCATCAGGATGATGGAACCGATCACGAAGGCGATTACCCCGCCGATACCCAGCATGCCGAAACTGGGCTGAAAGGCCTCGGCGATCATGAAGCCGATGCCGAGCAGAATCAGGCCAATGCCGGCGTAGTTCACGGGCAACATCTGGAAGGCGTAGAGCGCGAGCAGCAGGCAGATGGCCCCCACGATGCCGGGGATCAGCCCGCCCGGATTGTAGAACTCCAGCAGCAGGCCATAGATGCCCGCCAGCATCAGGAGATAGGCGATATTGGGATTGGTCAGCACGCCCAGCAGCCGGGAGCGCCAGTCCGGCAGCAGTTCGGTGACCTGGAGCCCCGCGGTATGCAGGGTCATCTCGCGGCCGTTCACTGTTACCACCCGGCCGTCCATGCGCTCGAGGAGATCCTCGATATCCGTGGCGATCAGGTCGATGACATTGTTTTCCAGCGCTTCGCTGGCTTGCAGGCTGACGGCTTCCCGTACCGCCTGCTCCGCCCAGTCGGCGTTGCGCTCATGCAGTTCCGCGAGGCCGCGGATATAGGCGGCGGCATCATTGATCGCCTTGCGCTCCATGGCGCTCTTGCCGTCCTCGGTGCCGGAATCCGAGGTTTTGTCCGCCTGGCTATCCGGTTCATCCTGCCCGGGTGACAGCCCGCCGATCGCCACCGGGGTCGCGGCGCCGAGATTGGTGCCCGGCGCCATCGCGGCGACATGGCTGGCGTAGAGGATATAGGTGCCGGCACTGGCAGCGCGGGCGCCGGTGGGCGCGACATAGGTGGCGATGGGAATGGGCGATGCAGTGATACGGCGAATCATGGCGCGCATCGCGGTATCCAGGCCGCCAGGGGTGTCCATGCGCAGAATGATCACCCGGGGCGCGAGCTCTCGCGCTTTCTCCAGAGACCGCTCCAGATAGTCGTCCGTTGCCGGCCCTATGGCTCCTTCAATGGACAGCAGGACGGCGCCATCGCCTTCCTCGGGCGAAGGTTCGCCGATGACTGCGGCGGCGAGCGCCGACAGGATCAGCAAGAACAGGAGACGGCTGCTGGTGGCCATGAAACTCCGGACCTTGGACTACGTCCGTTCTACCAGTGTCACGGGGTTACGGCAAGTTACCGGCAGCGGCTTGTGGGGTTTGACGGCCTACTGAAAAGCCTTGGCGAGGGGGCGAATGCAAGGCAGAAATGGCCCAACAGGCGGAGTTCACTGGTGGTAAATGAGCACTTTGCGGTCATTTTCAACGCGCCAGACGCAACGCAGGTGGTTTTTCAGCGATCTGTTGACGTCGCGGTGGGCCGACGGCTGCCGCGATAATGGTCGGGGCCGCGCAAGTGCGGCCCCGACACGGACACGGGTATAGGCCCAGGGGTATTACCGACTGTTTTCCACCATATAGTCGACCGTATCCTTGAGCTCCGCATCGGAGCAATCCATGCACAGGCCCTTGGGCGGCATGCCCAGAAAGCCGTTGATGGCACTGGCGTAGAGGGTGTCCATGCCCTTGTCGATGCGAGGTTTCCAGGCCTCGACGTCGCCGAGCTTGGGTGCCCCGGCCACCCCGCTGGCATGGCACGTCGAACACTTGGCCTGGTAGATTTCCTCGGCGGAACGCGCGCCGCCGCTCGACGCCTGGGCGGTAGCTCCCTGGGCGACGACCTCACCGGGAGGTGTAATTCGCTCGGCGATTTGCGCTTCGACTTCCGGTGGTGTGGGCTGTGTGTCTTCTTTCGCCCCGCAGGCACCGAATGTGACGCTCATCATTACCAGAGCTGTCACCCCGAGGACTCTCTTCATCAGCCAGATCTCCTTTGCTGCAGGATAAAGCGCGATCGCGCGGCGACATTATAGACCGCGAGCCGCCCAGGGACATGACGCGGCGCAACAAGGCGCAACAAAAGGCGGGATTCTGCTACCATGCGCGCCGTTTCCGGGGCCCGCTGCGGTTTCACGCGGCCGGAACCCGGCGCCAGGGACGGGTTAGAATCGTACCGTCAAGTTTATACGCACCCGTAGCTCAGCTGGGTGCTGCCGGGCGGGGTGAGGCGAGCACGGCTCGCCGCCCGGCACACGCCGCGCCATGGAGGGCGCGGCCGGAACCCGGCGCCAGGGACGGGTTAGAATCGTACCGCCAAGTTTATACGCACCCGTAGCTCAGCTGGATAGAGCGTTGGCCTCCGGAGCCAAAGGTCAGAGGTTCGAATCCTCTCGGGTGCGCCAGCTTCGCTGCCGCCACCGTTCGGATTGCCGGCCCGGAATCACAGATTCCGGTCGCTTCGGGCTGGCCAGGCGGTGCAGTGGGCCACGCGGCTAATTAGGTAACACTCAGAGCCACTGTGCTGGTGCGAATCAAGGCGCGTTTCGCAGGGAATGGTTGTTCCCTTGCCAAGAAACGCAACGCCGAGTCGCGCCAGCACAGTGGCTCCCGGAGGGCCGCCGCGCAAGCGCCGTGGGCTGCGTTCCGCTCGCTTGAATTGGCAAAGCCAGTCCTGCACTCGCGCGCCTTGCCCACAACGCTTGTGCGACGGCTGAGCGTTACCTCATTAGCCGCGTGGCCCACTAGCCTCCGTCCCCTGGGGCCGGACCGCCCTTCGCCCTCTCGGGTGCGCCAGCTTCGCCGCCGCCCGACTGGGTGACTTGGCGCTCAGAGCGCGAGCGACCGCAGCTCCGGACTTCCGCTGTCTTCCAGGCGTGCATACCAGCCCTGCTCGGTGGTCCAGTCGCCCAGCACGATGCGCTCGCACTCGCGGTCGTCGATCCGGTAGACGTGGCGGCCGGGGCGGTGGGTGTGGCCGTGGATCATCAGTTCGGCCTGCGAGGTGCGAAAAGCCTCCGCCACTGCCTGCTCGTTGACGTCCATGATGTATTCGGGCTTGTTGCTGTTGTGACGGGTGCTGGCTTCCCGCCAGCGCTGCGCGATGCGGCGCCGCGCAGCGAGGGGCAGCCGCCGCAGCAGGGCCAGCACCCAGGGGTTGCGGATGCGGCGGCGAAATCGCTGATAGGCGGCATCGTCTGTGCACAGTGTATCGCCATGGAGGAGCAGGAGACGCCGTCCGGCGATCGACACCGACTCCTGGTCCCCCAGCAGGCGTGCTCCGGTGCTGCGCGCGAAGCGCTGTCCAACGCTGAAATCGCGGTTGCCGGCGAGAAAGTGCAGGCGGATGCCCCGTGCGCTGGCGGTGGCGAGCGCGCCGGTCACCGATTGCGCCAGTGGGCTGTCGTCGTCATCGCCGATCCAGGCTTCGAACAGATCGCCGAGGATGTACAGCGCCGGGGTTTCCGCACCGCGCAGAAATTCCAGAAAGGCTTCGGTGACCGCGGGGCGCTCCGGGGCCAGGTGCAGGTCGGAGACGAACAGGGCCGCCGCTGGCACCGGGGTTCAGCGCTCCCGGTAGGCTTCCGAAACGGTGACCTGTTCGATCTCGACCGGGGAGAGCGGCACGTTTTGATGAAGACCGGAATTGCCGGTGGGCACGGCCTTGATCTGCTCCACCACGTCCATGCCGCTGACCACGCGGCCGAACACCGCATAGCCCCAGCCGCGCGGATTCTTGCCGCTGTGGTTGAGGAAGTCGTTGTCCGCCACATTGATGAAGAATTGCGAGGACGCCGAGTGGGGATCGTTGGTGCGCGCCATGGCCAGGGTGCCGGCGTCGTTTTTGAGGCCGTTGTCGGCCTCGTTCTCGATCGGTGCGCGGGTCTCCTTCTGGCGCATCTCGGCATCCATCCCGCCGCCCTGGATCATGAAACCGTCGATCACGCGGTGGAATACGGTGCCGGCGTAGAAGCCTTCGCGGCAGTACTGCAGGAAATTCGCTGCGCTTGCGGGTGCGCGCTCGAAATCGAGTTCGATGTCGATGGCGCCGTAATTGGTGTGCAGAGTGATCATGGGGCGGTTTCTGGCTCGCGGAGGGGTTGCATGATAAAGCCTGATGGTGGTCATGGGAATCGCCGCTCCGCGCCACCCCGTTTCGCGGCCACGTTTCGCCGCCCCCGGGCGGGGGCTATAATCTGCGGCCTTTTTCCCGCTTTCCGTCCGATCGGTCAGCGCCCGAACCCGCATGGCAAGGTCCGCGATGGATTCCGAAAAACCGCGCAATTTCATCCAGCAGATCATCGAGCGGGATCTCTCCGCCGGTGTCGTCACGCAGATCGTGACCCGATTTCCGCCGGAGCCCAACGGCTATCTGCATATTGGTCACGCCAAGTCCATCTGCCTCAATTTTGGCCTTGCCGAGCAGTATGGCGGCGCCTGCCATCTGCGCTTCGACGACACCAACCCCGAAGCCGAGAGCGAAGAGTTCGTCAATGCGATCATTGAGGACGTGCGCTGGCTGGGGTTTGCCTGGCACGGGCCGGTGCGTTACGCCTCGGACTATTTCGAGCAATTGCATGCCTGGGCGCTGCATTTGATCGAGGCGGGCAAGGCCTATGTCTGCGAGCTCACTGCGGAGCAGATCCGCGACTATCGCGGCACGCTCACTGAGCCCGGCCGGCCCAGTCCCTACCGCGACCGGCCGGTGGCGGAGAGCCTGGCCCTGTTCGAAGCCATGCGCGCCGGTGAGGTGGAAGAGGGCTGCATGGCGTTGCGCGCCCGGATCGATATGGCCTCGCCCAATATCAATCTGCGCGACCCCGTGCTCTACCGGGTCAAGCGGGTCGCCCACCACCGCAGCGGCACGCGCTGGAACATCTACCCATCCTATGACTACGCCCATGGCCAGGAAGATGCCATCGAGGGTGTCACCCACTCCATCTGTACCCTGGAGTTCGAGGATCACCGGCCGCTGTACGACTGGTTGATCGACAATTTGCCGGTGCCCAGCCGGCCGCGCCAATACGAATTCGGCCGTCTCAACCTCAACTACACCGTCACCAGCAAGCGTAAGCTCCGGCAACTGGTTGCCGAGGGCGATGTCGACGGCTGGGACGATCCGCGCCTGCCGACCCTCGCCGGCCTGCGCCGGCGGGGAGTCTCGCCCGCGGCGATCCGCGCCTTCTGTGACAGCCTCGCGGTCGCCAAGACCGACGGCGTCGTCGACATGGCCCAGTTCGAGCATTTCATCCGCGCGGATCTCAATGAATCCGCACCGCGCGCCCTCTGCGTGCTGCGACCGCTGCGACTGCGCTTGACCAACTGGCCGGCGGCCGAGATCCAGACGCTGCGCCTGCCCAACCATCCACAGCGCCCGCAGCTGGGCGAGCGCGAGCTGGCCTTCGGCGCGGCCCTGTACATCGACCGCGACGATTTCAGCACCGATACCTCCCTGTCACGGAAGCGTTTCAAGCGCCTGGTGCTGGGCGACTGGGTGCGCCTGCGCGGCGCCTATGTGATCCGCGCCGAAGACGTGGTTCGCGATGCCGCCGGCGAGGTGGTCGAGGTGCTGGCACGCATCGAGCCGGATACCCTGGGCGCCGATCCGCCGGCCGGCATCCGCCCCCGCGGGGTCATTCACTGGGTCGATGCGGGCACCGCGGTCGATTGTGAGGTGCGGCTCTACGACCGGTTGTTTGCGGAGCCCGATCCGGAGGCCGCGGGCGATTTCCGGCAGGCGCTCAACCCGGAGTCGCTCCAGGTACGGCAAGGCTGCAAGGCGGAGTCCACCCTCGCCGGCGCCGTACCCGGCGCCGCCCTGCAGTTCGAGCGCGAGGGATACTTCTGCCGTGATCCCCGCGCCGGCGAACGTCTGGTCTTCAATCGCACCATCGCCTTGCGGGACACCTGGGCGCGGCAGGGTGGCGAGGGCTGAGGATATGGAGCTGATCATTTACAACACCCTGGCCCGGCGCAAGGAGCCCTTTCGGCCCATCGAGCCCGGCCGGATCCGCATGTATGTCTGCGGTATCACCGTCTATGACCTGTGCCACGTCGGTCATGCCCGGGTGCTGGTCTGTTTCGATGCCATCGTCCGCTATCTGCGCAGCCGTGGCTGGGATGTCACCTATGTCCGCAACATCACAGACATCGACGACAAGATTCTCAATCGCGCCGCCGACAATAACGAGCCCTTCACCGCACTGACCGAACGCATGATCGAGGCCATGCATCGGGACGAGCGCGCCCTGGGGGTGCTGCCGCCGGATATCGAGCCACGCGCCACTGCACACATCGGGGACATCCTCGACATGGTGGAAACCCTGGTCGACAACCACTATGCCTACGCGGCCGCCAATGGTGACGTCTACTACCGGGTCAAGCGTTTTCCCGAGTATGGCAAGCTCAGCGGCAAGGATCCCGAGGCGCTGCTCGCCGGTGCCCGCGTCGATCCCGACGAGGCCAAGGAGGATCCCCGCGACTTCGCACTGTGGAAGGCCGCAGCTGCCGATGACGTGGGCTGGGATTCGCCCTGGGGTCGCGGCCGCCCCGGCTGGCATATCGAGTGTTCGGCGATGTCCACCTGTCATCTGGGCGATACCTTCGACGTTCACGGCGGCGGTCCGGATTTGCCCTTCCCGCACCACGAGAACGAAATCGCCCAGAGCGAGGCGGCGACCGGCAAGCCCTATGTGCACTACTGGATGCACGCCGGACCGGTGCGGGTCGACGACGAGAAGATGTCCAAGTCGCTGGGCAACTTCTTCACGATTCGGGAAGTGCTGGAAAGCTACCATCCGGAAGTGGTGCGCTACTTCCTGCTTTCCAGCCACTACCGCAGCCCCATCAACTATTCCGAGGACAATCTGCGCGAGGCCAAGGCGGCCCTGGATGGCCTCTACTTCGCGCTACGCGGGCGCACCGCAGGCGCGCTGCCGCCGGCGGCAGCGCAGTTGTGGGAAACCGCCGCCGGCAGTCGTTTCGCGGCCGCCATGGATGACGACTTCAATACCCGCGAGGCGATCGCGGTCCTGCAGGAGCTGGCGGGGCGGATCAACCAGTGCGCGCGCGAGGGCGGCGAAACCGCCTCACTGGTCGCCGAACTGTTGGGGTTGGGGGCAGTTCTGGGGTTGGCGCAGCAGGATCCGGAGACCTATTTCCAGGGCTCGGGCGCCGCGGATGACCACGACGCCGACACCGTCGAGCGTTTGATCGCCGAGCGCAACCAGGCCCGCGCCGCGCGGGATTTCGCCCGTGCCGACGCGATTCGCGACCAACTCAAGGCCGCGGGCATCGTGCTCGAGGATGTACGCGGGGAGACGCGCTGGCGCCGCGAGTGACGCTGCGCCCGGTGCATCGTCCAGCCATGGACTGGAGCACGGCATCGGGCCGTCGCGCTTGTAGTGGCCCACTAGAGCCGGGTCATCGACCGGGGTTGGCCGCCTGTTGCCGTGGCGGGTCCCTGAAGACCAGGGAATCGAAAGCCAGGGAAGAAAAGATGGCGCACCCGGAGAGATTCGAACTCCCGACCACCTGGTTCGTAGCCAGGTACTCTATCCAACTGAGCTACGGGTGCGAGGGCGGCTACTATAGGCAAGCGCCTGCCACCGGTCAAGAAAAAGGCGCCCGACCCGGGATCGTCCGGGCCGGGCAGATGCCTCAGCTGACCTGGCGTTCCAGCGCCGACCAGTAGGGGGCGCGCAGCTCCCGGCGCAGGATCTTGCCGGACGGATTGCGCGGCAGGGCGTCGACGAAGTCGATCGACTTGGGCACCTTGAAGCCGGCGATGCGTGAACGCGCGAAGGCGATGATATCGGCCTCGGTCGCCTTGGCGCCGGCAGTCAATACCACCACCGCCTTGATCGCCTCACCCCACTTGGCGTCGGGGACCCCGATCACAGCGGCGTCGGCGACCTCGGGATGGCTGTGCAGGGCGTTTTCGACTTCCGCGGGATAGACGTTCTCCCCCCCGGTGATGATCATGTCCTTGACCCGATCCTTGATGTACAGATAGCCCGCTTCATCGACGCAGGCGGCATCGCCGGTGTGGTACCAACCGTCGATCACGGTCTCGGCGGTGGCCTCGGGCTTCTGCCAGTAGGATTTCATGGTCCAGGCGCAATGCAGCAGGATCTCGCCCACTTCTCCAGTGGGGACTTCGTTACCGGCGGCATCGACGATTCTGACCTGCGCGCCCGCCACCGGCTTGCCGCAGGAGCGCAGGCGGTTGCGTTCCGGCGCATGGTCCTCCGGCGGCAGCTTGCTCACCAGGCCGTAATTTTCGGTGGCGCCATAGAGCTGCATGAAATCACAGCCGAACACCTCGACCGCCTCGCTGAGTACCGCTTCCGAGATCGGCGAGGCGCCGTAGTAGATGCGTTGCAGCCTGCTGTAATCGCGCGCCCGCACCCTGGGTTCCTGCAACAGCATCTGGATCATCGCCGGTACGAACAGTGCGTTGGTGATGCCCTCGCGCTCCAGGGTGTCCAGCACCTGGGTGGGATGGAACTCGGGGAACAGGTGGAATCCCGCGCCGCGCAGCAGCGGCAATACCGTGAGGTTGATGCCGCCGACGTGGAACAGCGGCATCACGTTGATGAACACCGCCTCCGGATCGACCGCCAGGATGTCGTCGTTGACGAAGGCATCGAAGACCGCGCTGTAGCCGGCGTTGGTCAGCTCTACGCCCTTGGGCAGGCCGGTGGTGCCACTGGTGTAGAGCAGCAGGATGTCGTCGTCGCCACGTAGCTCTACCTGAGGGCGGCGCGGGGCTTGCGCGTCGCGCCAGGCGTGGTAATCGGGCCAGCGCTCGTGGCCGCCGTCGAGGGCGATGATATGCCGCACGGATTTCAGGTTGGGTTCGATCGCTTCCACCATGGCGTAGAAGTCCCGGCCGACGAACAGCACCTCATTGCCCGTGTAGTTCAGCAGTTGCTCGATTTCCGGGGCCGCCAGCCGCCAGTTGAGCCCCGCGGTGACCAGTCCGGAAGCTGCGGCGCCGAAAAAAATCTCGAAAAATTCCGGCGAATTCCTGGCCAGATGGGCCACCCGCTGCTGGTGCGAGATACCCATTTCCAGTAACCCCCTGCCAACCTGCCAGGCGCGTTCGGCGAGTGTCGAGAAACTGATGGATTCGCCGTCAAACACGATCGCGGTGCGGTCGCCCTGACGCTGTTGCAATTGTTCCAGACGGTCGGCAAAAAACATCGATAAAGGCCCCTGTGGCGATAGGAATTGCACTGCTGGCCTTGTCGGTCCCAGCGTGCGGCGCGCTACCTTAGCGTCGGATCGGGAAGGGATCAAGCGCCGGCCAGGGCGATGGCACGCCGCGGAGCCGGGTGTCCCTCGCAGGTCCGCGCCGGGTTCAGGGGGTCGAGGAAATCGGCGAGCGACTCGAAGTGCATCCAGGGCGTGCGCCGCTGCTCGGCGGTGGTGGTGGGGGTGATATCGACCACCCGAGGCGCTGCGAAGCCGGCTTTGCGCAGCCAGGAGACCAGACTGTCGGGATCCGGCAGGAACCAGACGTTGGGCATTCTGGCGTAGCGACCTTCCGGTACCAGCACCTGTCCGGCCCCGCCTTCCATGACCAGGGTTTCCAGCACCAGCTGGCCGCCCGGGCGCAGCAGCTCACGGAGCTCGCGCAGGTGGTCGAAGGGGGAGCGGCGGTGGTAGAAGACCCCCATCGAAAATACCGTATCGAAAGCCGCCAACCCCGACGGCAGTTGTTCGACGCCCAGGGGCAGCACATCTGCCGGCAAGGCTCCGGCGTAGCGCCGCATCGCTTCGAACTGCATCACGAAGCGCGGCGATGGGTCTATGCCGATCACCCGCCGCGCACCCGCACCCAGCATGCGCAGGCAGTAGTAACCGTTGCCGCAGCCGACATCGAGCACCAGGCGGCCGTCGAGATCGTCGATGTGGGGCGCCAGGCGCTGCCACTTCCAGTCCGAGCGCCATTCGCTGTCGAGGTGCAGGCCGAACAGCTCGAAAGGCCCCTTGCGCCAGGGATGCAGTGCCATCAGGGCGCCGCGCAGCGCTTCGCGCTCGGCGTCGGTGGCGTCTTCGGCGCTGCCGATACGCACCCCGGCGCCAAAGTCGAGGGTCGCCGGCCGCAATGCCGGCAGGCGCTCCAGGGCCTCTTGCCAGGCGGGTAGGTCGCCCCAGCGCGCGGGGCTCAGGCCGGCCGCGATCTGGGTCGGCAGCTGTTGTGCCCAGCCGCGCAGCCGCGGGATGCGTGCCAATGCGTCCAGCAGCGGCTTGTAGTCCGGGGTCATGCGAAGGCGAGCAGGGAGGCGAAATTGAAGCACTGGAACCAGACGTCGGCGGCGGAAAAGCCCGCGTCGCGCAGCCGTGTCCTGTGGGTGTCCAGGGTTTCCGGGATCAGCACGGTTTCCAGGGCGCTGCGCTTCTGGGCGATCTCCAGTTCGCTGTAACCGTTGGCGCGCTTGAAGGAGTGGTGGAGCTCGGTCATCAGCTGGTCGAGCGCGGCGTCGGCAAAGGCGATTTTCTCCGACAGCACCAGCACTCCGCCGGGTACCAGGCCGGCGCGGATCCGCCGGATCAACGCCCCGCGCTCGGCCGGGGGCACGAACTGCAGCGTGAAATTGAGCACCACCAGTGAAGCCTTGTCGATTGCCAGCGAGCGGATGTCCGCACAGTGCAACTCGATCGGCGCCGAGCTCCGGTCGGCGGCCAGCATTTCCCGGCAGCGGTCGATCATGGCGGGGGCGTTGTCCGCCGCGACAATGGTGCAGTCGCGACCCCCCAGACCGCTGCGCAGCGCCAGGGTGGAGGCACCCAGGGAACAACCCAGGTCGTAGCAGCGGGTGCCGGGCTGCGCATAGCGCTCGGCCAGGGTGGCGGTCATGGCCACGATGGTCTCGTAGCCCGGCACCGAGCGGCGGATCATGTCCGGGAAAACCGCGGCAACCCGCTGGTCAAAGCGAAAGCCGGCGATTTCCGCCAGTGGCTGCGCAAACAGCCGGTCGCTGGCGCTCATGGACTCTCGGGATCGCCGGCCGTTCACAGTGCCATTGTGGTGAGCTCGAGCGCTGCAAGTCGGGAAGCCCGGTCCGGCGCCGTGATCACCGAGGTGCTCGCCCGCTCCGGCAGCAGATAGCTCGCCGCCACCCGGCGCAGATCTTCCAGGGTCACTTCCAGCACGCGGCTGCGGAAGCGCTCACGACGTGCGCGATCGCGGCCGTGAAGCTCGGCGTGAAAGGTCTGCCTGGCTTCGCCGGCGGGTGAGCCCGGCTTGTCGATTTTGGCGATGACGCCGAGGATGGCTTCTTCAACGCGCTGTGGGGTGTGGCTCGCCGAGGCCAGCCAGCCGAGGGCGTGGTCGAAATCGGCCAGCGTCTCCTCCAGGCGGGGATCCCGGTAGGAGAAAAAGCGGAATGCGGCGATGCCGTTGTCCTGGCCGGCGCCGCCGCCATAGGCGCCGCCTTGCTCGCGGATCGCGGTGTGCAGAAAACCATTGCGCAGGAAGCCCCCGAGGACATTGAGCGGGGCCGCGTCCGGGTGATCCATGGCCACCGTGGGATAGGCGCGGGCGCAGAAGTTGACCTGGGTGCTGGTGGTCCACAGCTGGTTGCTGGGTTCGCACAGCGCCGGGCGCGCGAATGCGGTGAAGGCGCCGCTTGCGGGCGGTGACAGCGCCTCCAGGAAGCGACTGCCAAAGTCAGTCAGCCGTTCGGGTTCGGCAACCAGCAGGCACTGCCGCGGTGCGGCCAGCACCAAGTGATGGATTTCCTGCAGCTGGTCGGCCAGGGCGCTGAGCCTGCCGGCATCCTCCAGGCTGGCGTCGAGTTGTTTGAGGTTGCGGATGCCCTCGAGTCCGCCCCAGCGATGGTGCAGCAGGGCGCCGTTGCTGAAGCGCGCCGCCGCCGCGGCCATCGCCAGGGCGTGGCCGTTGCCGGTGACGCTGTGTTCCATGTGCGCGCGCAGCTGCGCGATCAGGTCGCGCAGGCGATCCAGCTCGTCGAAGCGCACCTGATTGAGGGTGGCATCGAGCAGCCGCGACAGTTCCCGCTGGTTGACACCGAGCCCCTTGCTGGACACCACCAGGTAGCCGCGCAGCGCCTGGACGTCGTCCGGCGCGCCGCGCACGCTGGCGTGGACGTTGACGCCGCCGCTCACCGCCGCCTGCCAGCGCTGGGTGGCGAGGTAATCCTGCTGCCCGATGCCCAGGTCGGGCAGGCAGCTGGCGTAGAGAGCCAGCAGATCGGCCTGGGCTTCGCTCAGCTGCGGCAGGTCGAGCACCAATTGCTGATAGACCAGGCCGTTGGTGCCGGCGCCATAGCTGGTCAGCGGCAGCGGGGTTTCGATGCGTCCGCTGGGCGCCACATAGGCCATCTCCGGTGGCACATCGGCCAGTTCCACCTTGGGCAGGATGCCGTCGTCGTCGTCCTGGGCCTGGGCCTGGCGTTCGGCCAGAGCTTGGGCGCGGGCCACGATCTCCTGGCGCTGGGACGGGTCCAGGGCGGCGCGAAGCTCGTCGAGCTGGCGCCGCTCCGCGGCTTCGCGGCGTGCGGGAATCTCGGGGTCCGGACACAGGTCCAGGCGTACCCGATGCGGGTTGTCGAGCAGCAGGGTCCGCGCCAGGTTCTTGATGTAGTCCGGGTCGCGAATGCGCTCGCGCAGCTCGGCCAGCACCGGGTCCAGGTCCAGCAGCGCCGCCGGGTCGCCGCGGTGGCTGGCGCTGGCCAGTGCGGAGAGAATCAGTTGCAGGCCATAGGGGTAGCCGTCGCCGCCGATTTCGCGCTGCTTGAGCTCGAGCTGGTGGAGGGCTGCTTCCACTTCATCGGCGGGTACGCCGCGTTCGGCGACTTCGCGCAGGGTGTCCAGCACCAGGGCTTCCACCGCCGCGGTGTTTTCGGGCTCGGACCCTTCCAGGCCGCAGACGAACAGCACTTCGAGGTGGGAGTCGTCCAGCCCGCACATGGGGGACGGCGCTGTGCCCAGATCGCTGGTCTCCAGCGCCTGGAGCAGGGGAGAGGCGCTGTTGTCGAGCAGCACGGAATTGAGCAGGTGGGCTTCCAGGTTGGCCATCAGATCCGTGGTCTTGCCGAGCAGCCAGCCCAGTACCACATGGGTGCGTGCTTTGGTATCGGGCTCGTCGACCGCGTAGGCCTCCTGGACGCGCAGTGGCGCCAGGTAGCGCTTCTCGGGAGCGACGGCGATGGTTTCCTCGAGGCGCTCGAAGCGGTTGAGCACCTGATTCTCGAACTTGTGCTGGTGCTCGTGGGCGGCAATATCCCCGTAGGTCATGAAGATGGCATTGCTGGGGTGATAGTGGCTGCGGTAGAACTCCAGCAGCTGTTGGTAACTGAGGTCCGGGATGCACTCCGGATCGCCACCGCTGTTGTAGTGGTAGGTGCTGGTGGGATAGAGGTACTTGCAGAGCGTGTGCCAGAGAATCGAATTGATCGAACTCATGTCGCCCTTCATTTCGTTGTACACCACGCCCTTGAAGGTCAGCGGCGAGTCGGGGTCATCCGGTTTGGCGAATTCGAGGCGGTGGCCCTCCTGGGCGAAGTCCAGCGGGTCGAGCCGCGAGAAGAACACGGCATCCAGATAGACGTCCAAAAGGTTGTCGAAATCCTTGCGGTTCTGGCTCGCGAAGGGATAGGCCGTCCAGTCCGAGCTGGTGAAGGCGTTCATGAAGGTGTTCAGCGAACGCCGGATCATCATGAAGAAGGGGTCCCGGACCTGATACTTCTCGCTGCCGCACAGCGCGGTGTGCTCGAGGATATGGGCGACCCCGGTGGAATCCCTGGGCACCGTGCGCAGCGCCACGAGAAACACGTTCTCCGCGTTGTCGCTGTGCAGATGGATGTGTTCGGCGCCGGTCTTGAGGTGGCGGTAGCGCTGGACCTCGACCTTGAGCGAGGACACTGCTCTGCTACCAATGTGAGTGAAGGCGGGGTGGGCCCTGGCGGTCATATGGCGAAACCTCGGCGAAAACTGCGCTGAGCAGCATTCTACCAGCCCTGCGGGCGAGCCCGGTGTGCGCCGCGCTCGCGGCGCCGGGATCAGGGGATATCGTTGATGTCGCCGGGCGGTCCGACGTGGTGCGGATGCGTCTCGTGGGGAGGCTGTACCGGCTCGCCCTGCAGTGGCACCGCGCGATAGAGGAAATCCGTCACCGCGTTGGCGAACACATCGTTGCGGTCGCCGGCGACCATGTGTCCGGCATCGGTGATATTCATGTACTCGGCGTGCGGACACAGGGCCAGAAAAGACCGGGCGCCTTCCTCGCTGAGCACGTCCGAGAGCCCGCCGCGCACCAGTTGCACCGGCAGCTTCAGGGCACGCGCGCACTCCTCGAGGCGCAGCATGCGCTGTTCCATGTCGCGCTTGGCCTGCATGAAGCGCGGATCCCAGTGCCAGCGATACTTGCCGTTGGGTGCCAGGCGGAGATTCTTGCCCAATCCCTGGAGGTCCCTGGGCGGCGTGCGGTGCGGCTGGTAGCTGGCGATGGCTTCGGCCACCTCTTCGAGGGAATCGAAGCCCTCGGGCTTGAGCGACATGAAGTTGATGATCTTGTCGACACCGGCGCGTTCGATCCGGGGCGCGATATCGACCAGCACCAGGGCGGTCGCGTCGACCTGGTCCTCGCCGATGGCGACCAGGCTGGTGCCGCCGCCCATGGAGGCGCCGACCAGCACCGGGCGCCGGCCACCCAAGGCGTCGATCACATGCAGGAGATCCTCGACCATGATGTCCTGGCCATAGATGCCGGTCTCGGACCAGTCGGAATCGCCGTGGCCGCGGGCGTCGAAGGCGACCGCATGATAACCGGCCGCGCCCAGGGCTTCTCCGGCGCCCTTCCAGGCGTGTCGGGTCTGACCGCCGCCGTGCTGCAGCAGCACCAGGGGGCCGTTGGCGTCGCCCCAGGAATCGCCGGCGATCATCACCCCGCCGGCGCCCGGCCAGCGGTGCATGGGTTCGGGGGTTCCCGGAAGTCGCTGTCCTGCACTCATGATGATTCCTGTAAGCCAGTGGAAAAAACGAGGTGCATTGTGACTGTGCCTCCGAACCGTGGTCAAACCGCGGCGGACCGGGTGCTCCGCGCATTTTGTCTTTGAGCGTCGCGCGGGTTCTGGATACACTCGCGGCGTCTGCGGCGTTCGCCGCGTCACCCGAGGATAGCGCAAATGAAGTTCCGTAGACTCTCTGGATTGTTGACCAGCCTGACGCTGGTGTTGAGCCTGACCCTGGCCACTGCGGTGCAGCCCGCTGCGGCAGCCATGATGGGCACCGCCGAACTTGCGCCGGATGCGCGCAGCGAGCAGCTGGAGCGCGTCGATCGTTTCCTGGCCCGGGAGCAGGTGCGCGATCTGCTGCTCGCCCAGGGGGTCGCTCAGGAGGATGCCCGCGCCCGGGTGGCGGCATTGTCCGACAACGAGCTTGCGATGATCTCCAGACACCTCGATGAACTGCCGGCTGGCGCCGGTGGCCTGGCCCTGATCGGCGCCGTGTTCGTGATCCTGGTGATACTCGAAATCGTCGGCGTCACCAACGTCTTCAAGGGGCTTTGAGCCCCCTTTGCCGGGTTTTGGCGGTTGCCGGGGCCCTGCTGCTCACTGCCTGCAGCAGGGCCCCGGTATTGCCACCGGCCGCCGGCGCCGAGCAGGTCGAACTCGACGCCGTTCCCTTCTTTCCCCAGCGCGACTATCAGTGCGGGCCCGCGGCACTGGCCACGGTGTTCGGCCATTTGGGCCGTGCGGCCGACCCCGACGCCCTGGTCGACGAGGTGTATCTGCCCGGCAAGAAGGGCAGCCTGCAGGTCGAACTGAAGGCTGCAGCGCGCAGGCGGGGTCTGGTGCCCTACCCGCTGCCGCCGGATCTGGAGGTGTTGCTTGCGACCCTGCGCTCGGGGCATCCCGTGCTGGTCCTGCAGAACCTGGGCATCCGGCGCTGGCCGCAGTGGCATTTCGCGGTGGTGGTCGGGTTCGATGCCGCCGCCGATACCTTCCTGCTGCGCTCCGGAACCACCAGGCGCCAGGTTCTCGCGGCACGGAAATTCCTCGCCACCTGGGAGCGGGCCGATCGTTGGGGTCTGGTGGTGCTGTCCCCGGGAACGCTGCCGCCCCGCGCCGAGCGCGATCGCTATCTGCGCGCGGTCACCGACATGGAGGGCATAGCGCCGCCGGCGGCCCTGATCGCCGCCTTCGACGTCGCCGCCGAGCGCTGGCCCGACAGCCCCTGGGCGCGGGCGGGGCTCGGCAACGCCTACTATGCCGCCGGTAATCGGGCGGCGGCGGAGGCCCAGTTTGCGGCGCTGTTGCGGCGTCAACCGGAATCGGTGCTCGCCCGCAACAATCTCGCCCAACTCCTTGGCGAGCGCGGCTGCCGGGCGGCCGCGCTGGCGCTGCTCAATGAAGGATTGGCGAGCCATCCTATCGATGACCGCGAGCGCGCCCAGCTGCAGGTGACCCGCGACGAAGTTGCCGCCATGCCCGTCAGTGCGGGGAATTGCCCGCCGCCGGCGGCGCGGGCAAAGTCTCCTCATTGACCCGACACCGGTTGCGCATCGCCGCCCGCCCGCCGATTTCTCTCCTGCAAGGAACCCGCCATGACCATCGCGCCCCCACTGCTGCACGACCTCCAGGTCCTGGAAATCGCCACCTTCGTATTCGGCCCCGGCTGTAGCGCCATTCTTGCCGATTTCGGTGCCAGCGTGATCAAGATCGAGTCGCCTGGGCTCGGTGACCCCCTGCGCCATGCACACAGGTCGCCGCCCTTCATGCGCTCCGAATTCGATTACGCCTTTCAGCAGGACAACCGCAACAAGCGCAGCCTCGCACTGGACTTGAAAAACCCCGAAGGGCGGGAGGTGCTGCTCAAGTTGGTCCGCCAGAGCGACGTGCTGATCACCAACTTTCCGCCCGCGGTGCTGGCGCGCCTGCGGATTCGCCACGAGGATCTCGCCGCCGAGAACCAGCGGTTGATCTATGCTCAGGTCAGCGGCTACGGCGAGCGCGGCGAGGACGCCAATACACCCGGTTTTGATGGTAACGCCTATTGGGCGCGCACCGGGTTGATGGATGCGGTGCGCACCGCCAGCGGCGAGCCGGCGATGCCTTCCCCGGCGATGGGCGATCACCCGAGCGCCATGACTCTGTATGCGGCGGTCATGACCGCACTCTATCGGCGCCAGCTCACCGGCCAGGGCAGCAAGGTGAGCAGCAATCTGATGGCCAATGGCGTCTGGGCTGCGTCCAGCCCCCTGTCCGGAATTCTCGCCGGCACCAAGCCCTACCGGCGCCTCGATCCAGCGCGGCCCGGCAGTGCTTTGGTGAACTATTATCGCACCGGTGATGACCGCTGGATTTCCCTGATCGTGATCCAGGAAGCCAAACACTGGCACAGCTTCCTGCAGGCCATCGAGCGGCCCGATCTCGATGAGGACCCGCGGTTCGCGGAGTTGCCGGATCGCTTCAGGCACGCCCGGGAGTTGAGCGTCATCCTCGCGGAGGTCTTCCGCACTCGTTCCTGCGACGAATGGCGCCAGCGTCTGCGGGACAAGGGCATCACCTTCAGCGCAGTGGCCACCTTCGAGGAGGTGATCGACGATCCCCAGGCCCAGGCCAACGATCTGTTCATCGATGTCGAAGGTCACCAACATGGCCGCCGCAAGGCGGTGAACAGCCCGTTCTGGATCGACAACTGCCCCAAGGTGGCGGCGCGTCTCGGCTCGCCGTTGGGTGCCGACGGTGTCGCGATCCTGCGCCAACTGGGTTACCCCGAGGAGCGCATTACCGAGCTGGTCAGCAGCGCCGTGGTAGCCCTACCGAAGGGGTGAGGGGAGGCGGGAATCGATGGCGCTCAACCGAGTTCGTCGCCATCGATCACCTCGCCGCCAACTCCGGGTGCTCGGCGAGCAAGGCTTCCGCGCGATCCATCAGCCGGTTGCAGCGACGGATCACGGCGCGATAGACCTCGGCGTCGGCCATGTCGATGCCGGCTTCCAGCAATATCTGGTACGGCGGCCTGGCACCGCCGGCCTCGAGGATGCCCAGGTAGGCCGTGCGCTCCGCTTCGCCGCCGTCGAGGACCTGCTCCATCAACCGGTAGGCGGCGGCCAGCGAGGTCGCGTACTGGTAGACGTAGAACTCGGTGTAGAAGTGGGGCACATAGGCCCATTCGACGGCGTAGGCATCGTCGACCTTGAGCACGTCCTGGGCGTCACCCAGATAGCGCCTGAGGATATCGCCGTAGAGGCGGTTGAGCTTGTCGGCAGAGAGCGCGCCGCCGCGCTCGATTTCGCGGTGCGCGGCCAGCTCGAACTCGGCGAACTGGGTCTGGCGGAAGAAGGTGCCGCGCAGGCCCTGTAGCTCCTGGAACAGATAGAAGAGTTCTTCCCTGGGACTCTCCGCCGTGGCGCGCAGGTGGTTGTAGAGCAGCACCTCGTTGGCCGTCGAGGCGATCTCGGCCAGAAAAGTGGGGTAGGCGGCCTTGGCGAAGGGTTGCGCCCGGTTGGCCAACAGCGAATGCATGGCGTGTCCCCACTCGTGGACGAAGGTGCTCAGGGATTCGAAGTCGTCGTTGTGGTTGAGCAACAGGTAGGGGTGGACGTCGTAGGCGGCGCCCATCATGTAGGCGCCGGCGCGCTTGCCCTCCGCCGGGCGCACGTGCATCCAGGGCTGGCGCAGCGCCTGGTCGAGGCGAGCGCCATAGTCGGGCCCCAGCGGCTGCACCGCGGCGCGCAGCAGGGCCGCGGACTGGGCGATGTTGTAGCGCCGCGTGGTGGTGACCGCGGGCGGGTAGATGTCGTAATAGTGCAGCTCGGGCACGCCGAGCATGCGGCCGTGGAGGCGCAGGTAGCGGTGCAGGGTGGGCAGGTTGGCGTTCACCTCGCGGACCAGGGTTTCGTATACCGCGGGCGGGATGGCATCGCCGTGCAGCGCCTGGGCGAGGTTGGACTCGAAGCCGCGCGCCCGGGCCTGGAAGCCGGCCGCCTTGATGCTGCCCGCCAGGGTGGTGGCCAGGGTCTCGGCGTAACCCGCGTAGGTGCCGAAGAAGGCGTCGAACACGGCCTTGCGGTCGGCCCGGGTGTCGGCCGCGCGGTGCAGGGTATAGAGCGCCGGGTTGAGGTTGACGGTTTCGCCGTTGGACAGGGTCAGCGTGGGCCAGGGCATCTCGGCGCTGGTGAGCACCTGATAGGCAGTGCCGACCGCGCTCAGCGGATCGGCAGCGGCGGCGAGCAGTTGCTCCTCGCGCGGCGACAGAATATGGGCACCCTTGCGCAGGGTCTCGCGAATGAAGAAGTCGTAATCGGCGAGCGCCGGGGTTGCGGCGAGCCAGGGTTCGAGCACCTCGGCGCCCAGCGCCACCAGTTCCGGCTGCACATGGCTGGTCACCTCACCGTATCTGGTGTAGAGGCTCTGGGCGCGTGAGAAGCGCTCGTTGGCGGCGCTGTTGCGCAGGTCGGTATCGCGATCGAGATAGGCGTAGCTGAACAGGCGCAAGAGGTCGCGATAGGTGTCGTTCACGCGCTCCAGGCAGGCCGCGAGCTGCTCGGGCCCGGTGCCCAGCTGACCGCGGCAATCGTCCAGGGCGTCGATGCGCCGGGCGATCGCCGAGAAGGCCGTCTCCCAGGCGGTGACGTCCGGATAGAGATCGCCGAGATCCCAGACCTCGCTGGGCGGCTGGTTGGCCGTGGCGGAGCCGCCGGCGAGCGACAGCGACAGAAAAAGCAGAAAACCGGTGGTCTTGCTGGGCATGGCTTCAGTCTCTCCGGGTAACGGGGGCGGCGGCATTGGCCGGGGTGGTGGCGGTGAC
>CAJXRS010000008.1 GCA_913060555.1 uncultured Gammaproteobacteria bacterium
TCTCGTGGGCTCGGAGATGTGTATAAGAGACAGCGATGGGGACATCGCGTTAAGTGCTGCGCATTCTAGCGCTTTGTTGTTGATTTGCAAGCGTTTTTTCTTACTTTTTCAACAACATTTTTGATCAAGCGTCTGGCGTAATACCAACAAAAATATTTGGAGCGGGAAACGAGACGTTTACTAAGACCGTAAGCCGTTGTTTCCCAGTCACTTTCTTCGCTGGCTTGACTAGCGAAGACCTTAATTGTAGCCTCATTTTTCACCCTCGGCAACAAGTTCGTCCAGAAACTTCCAGTAAGGTCCAAGGACACCTCCTCAGCGCATCGTCCCCACACCTCGTTCATCGCCGGCTACGGTGGTCTCGAACTCACCAATGATCACCTTTCCATATGCTTGGCTAGCTGCGTCGAAAGGCATTCGAGCACGTCACGCAAGTCCGCATAGAGGTCATGCCCGTTGGGCCGAGCCGAGCGCACCAGGCTCATCACCGAAACAGCGCGCTGACCGGCACGCAAGCTACCGACGAACAACTGGTTCGCCCTTTGAAGTGCCACTGGACGAATTTGCCTCTCGACGCGGTTGTTGTCTGGCGGCAGACGCCTGTCGTCGTTAGCGCCTCCCGGCGACCAAGGTTGGACTGCATGGCTCTCGCCGTGCCTGAGCTGTTCGGCACACCGGCTCGCTGCAGAAGCGACCACCCATACCCGTCTGCGCAAGTTGCGCGGGAAGAACCCATACGCTTGTCACTGGGACTGGATGCGCGATTCTTTATCGGTATATCAGGATACCTGGGAACGCATGACAGGCTCGGGATCAGTACGCCTGCCTTGGCATCTAGAAGCCACTGCGCGCCTATTGCGCCCTGTGAAACCGCAGGGGTATCACACCATGACAAATTGCTCTTGATGAGATTGCGGTAACGCATGACGCTGCCAGTGTGAGCGCCATTCTTCGTGTTGATCAGCGACAGGACCGATCAACCTACCACTCACGGATTCTTACACATTGAGCACATGGCGGCTACCACTGACTTGAGCTACTGAAAAGTGCTCAGGGCTCATGAAGAAGCGAGACTCGGGACTCGCTTCATCCACAGACAACTGCCCGGCCATGAGGTTGGCGCCAAAGGAGTCGGCCATGTAGTTCTCCTGGAAGGAGATGGGAGCATGAACCACAATGCACCAGCATCGAAGGTGTTCTATCGTCCGATCGAAGCCTCCCTCCGGTGGGCTGGGCTTCTGCGGTTTGAGCATGTCATCCTCACTTCGGTCTCGTCGTCAAGGAACCTGCCACAGTCGTTGGATTGCCCACGTTGGGGTGAGCTGAGGCTGTATACCGAACGCATCTACGATGGCATCCTCAATGCGGAACTTCCTTTCGGGAGGAACGGCATCACGACGCACGACACCGCGCTGATCGACTCCCCTGATCTCACTGTCCGTCACGTCGATCTGAAGCGTTGGATGCGCCAGCACTACCCCGAACAGCGCCCCGGCTTTCTCTTCTCGCGCAGCGAGCGCATCGCCCATCCCTCCATCTCTCTGGAAACCGGGCAGGCCATGCTGGTCGAGCGCTTGGCCCTCAAATCTGCCCTGGAGCAGTCCAAGCGCCAACTCCGCGAGCTGCAAGACAAGCACGACGCACTGCTCAAACAGTCCAGAATCATCCCGGCCTGCGCGCAGTACCCAATCAGTGATCGGGCCGAAGCCACCTACCTGAACATCATCGGCGGCATATTGGAGCTGATGCTCGGCCAATCGCCCTCGGGCACACCGTACTCCAGCTTCAAAACGCAAGAGGCTGTCGTAAGCGCATTGGTCGCCCATCACCACGGCGTCATGGGGATCGCCGAGCGGACGTTGAACGGCAAGTTCGCCACGGCCAGACGCCGGCTGCATAGCGCCACCCTCTGAGGATTGCCAGCTTGTATGTGCAGTCGCGGAGATTGCATTTGCAATGTCTTTCCGTAGCCATGTCTATTGAATAGAGGTCACGCCAACAAACGCCACTGAGCGTTCAGGAGTGACCACCATGTCGCAAACACCTGTTCTGCCGCCCAACGAGCGCCGCATCCTGCGCCTGGAAGAAGTCGAATCGAAGTCCGGCTTCAAGCGCGCCCACCTCTACAACCTGATGCGCGCGGGCAAGTTCCCCAAGGCGCTGCGCCTGGGTGTGCGCGCCGTCGGCTGGGATTCCATCGAAATCGATCAGTGGATCGCCGAGCGCGTCAACAACCGGGCCTGACCCATTCTCCCGCGGACCTTCCATCCTCACACGGAGAACGCCATGCAGGTTGTATCCATCATTTCAACGAAAGGTGGCGTCGGCAAGACCACCACTGCCGCGAACCTGGGCGGGCTCGTCGCCGACGCGGGGCTGCGCGTGCTGCTGCTCGATCTCGACGTGCAGCCCACCTTGTCGTCCTACTACGAACTGGGACACCGTGCGCCTGGTGGCATCTATGAGCTGCTGGCCTTCAACGAGCGCGACCTCGGCCAGCTCGTGTCCCGCACGATCATTACGGGTCTGGACCTGGTGCTGTCCAACGACCACCGGGGCGAGCTGAGCACCTTGTTGCTGCACGCGCCGGATGGGCGCCTGCGGCTGCGGCACCTGCTGCCCATGCTGGCTCCTCTCTACGACCTGGTGCTGATCGACACCCAGGGCGCGCGTTCGGTGACGCTGGAGATGGCGGTGCTCGCTTCCGATCTCGCGCTGTCACCCGTGACCCCGGAAATCCTCGCCGCCCGCGAACTGCGGCGCGGCACCATGCAGTTGCTGGAGGACATCGCTCCGTACCGGCACCTGGGCATCGAGCCGCCGCCGCTGCATCTGCTCATCAACAGGGTCCACCCGGTGTCGGCGAACGCCCGGCTGATCCAACAGGCCTTGCGCGACCTGTTCCAGGACCACGCCGGCATCCGCGTGCTGACCACCGACGTGCCGGCCATCGAAGCCTATCCGCGCGCCGCGACGCGCGGCCTGCCAGTGCATCGGGTCGAATACCGCCAGCCACCGGGCAGAGTCGCCCCCGCCGCGCTCGACACCATCCGCGGCCTCGCCGGCGAACTGTTCCCGCAATGGCAGCACCGATTTGCCACGGTGTCCGGCCGCCCGCCATTTCCTCTGGATACCGGGAGGCCCCATGGCGAGCGCACATGAACTGGCCCGAGGCCATAAGCGGCTGCGCGCCCTGATCGAATTCGCCGTCGGCGAGGGCTGGCACGTCAAGCGCACGCCGGGCGGCCACCTCAAATTCACCAAGGCCGGCTGCGCCGCGATCTACACCAGTTCGACGGCCAGTGACCACCGGGCCGCCCTCAACGCCCGCGCGCAGATCCGCCGCGCCGAGCGCGAGGCCCGGTCCCCAGTGCAGGGAGGCCGCCATGGCTGAAATGACCTCCCAGCAGATGGCCGGCAAGCTGCTCGCGGCCGGGTTCGAGCGCAGCGGCCCGTCCACCTCGGCCTTGAGCGACCCGATCGCCGACACGCCTATGGTCGTGACCCTGGACCAGTTGCGCCCCTACGACCACGATCCCAGGAAGAAGCGCAACCCGGCCTACGAGGACATCAAGGCGTCCATCCGCGAGCGCGGCCTGGACGCAGCCCCGGCGATCACCCGGCGCCCGGGCGAGGACCACTACATCATTCGCAACGGCGGCAACACGCGCCTGGCGATCCTGCGCGAACTGTGGTCGGAGACCAAGGACGAGCGGTTCTTTCGCATATCGTGCCTGTTCCGGCCGTGGCCCAGCCGCGGCGAAGTCGTCATGCTGACCGGCCACCTGGCCGAGAACGAATTGCGTGGAGGCCTGACGTTCATCGAGCGCGCCCTCGGCGTCGAGAAGGCGCGCGAGTTCTACGAGCAGGAAAGCGGCGCCGCCCTGAGCCAGTCCGAACTGGCACGCCGCCTCGCCGCCGATGGTTTCCCGGTCCAGCAGTCGCACATCAGCCGGATGAACGACGCGGTGCGCTACCTCCTGCCGGCGATCCCGACCGTGCTCTATGGCGGGCTCGGCCGCCACCAGGTCGAACGCCTGTCGGTCATGCGCAAGGCCTGCATGCTCGCGTGGGAGCGCTACGCCAAAGGCCGCACACTACTGGTACAGGACTTCGATGACTTCTTTCAGGAGGTGCTGTCGCAGTTCGACACGCAGGCCGACGAGTTCGCCCCCCAGCGCGTGCAGGACGAGCTGATCGGCCAAATGTCCGAACTGCTCGGCATCGACTACGACGTACTGGCGCTCGACCTCACCGAATCCGAAAGCCGCCATCGCGCCCTGGTCAGCGATCCGACCCCACCAACGGCACCCCCCACGCTGCCTGAGCCTGACACCATGGCACGCCCGCCCGCGGCGCCGGCCCCATCGGCCCCGACGCCGGCAACCACACCTGGGTCGCGCGAGCGCGAGGGCGGCTCAGGGTCGGACGGCTCACCCGCAGGAAGCCCCATGGCTGCTCCTGGTGATCGGCTGCAGGGGCACATCGTTTCGCCTGCACCGACGACGGAGCGGCTGCAATCCATTCAGCGGATGGTCGCCGACGAGCTGGGGGATGCGCTGCCCGATTTCTCGGCCAACGTCTTGCAGTCCATTCCCGTCCAAGCAGGCGGTCTCTACCCGATTTCCGACGTCTGGCACATCGACGCGAGCCTGGACACGCCCGAGCGCCTGCGCATCCACGTCGCGCAGTTCGCCCGCGAGATCGCGGGCGAGGCTCGCCTGGACGAGTGCATCGATGACCGTCCAGACGGCATCGGTTTCGCCTGCCGTGCCCACGCCCAAGACCTGGAGCCGCTGGGCCGTGCCGTCCTGGCGCTGCTGGCATGCATGGCCGGTCAGCAGCCCGCCGACGTCGGCTTGGATAACAGGCAATTCGTCATCGACCTGTCGGCGTTGCTGCACGGACAAGGCGACGCAACCCGGCGACTGAGCGACACCGCACTGGTCAAGCTGTTCCGGCTGCTGCGGCTGGCCCGCCGTCTGCTCGACCTGGACGCCGGCGCTGCGGACCCTGGAACGTGACCGAGGGAGACCAGCATGTCCGCACCACACCCACTCAACCAGGCCGTCATCGCCCAGGCCCTCTATGACCTGCGCAATGGGCAACTGCGCCGCTGCAAGCTGATGGGGTTTGGCGAGGAAGAGCTGGACGCCCTCAAGCATCCCGCGCTGATCAGCGTGCTGGCCAACGCCAACGTCTCGTGGTGCTCGGTGACGGTCAACCGCGAAGTGCTCCGGCGTCTGCTCAGGCAGGCGCAGGATGTGGAGAAGGAGATCGCCACGGTCGATCGCATGCTGCGCCTCGGCGCGAGCACCGAAATGGTCAGCCGCTTCTACGGCCTGACCCACCAGGAAGTGGCGCTTCGCCGCGAAATCCTCGGCCTGCCCAAGCGCAAGGGTCGCCATCCCGTGCTGGACGAGAAGCAGGACACGGAGCTGTGGCGGCAATGGAAGGCCGTGACCAGCAGCAGGAACGTCGATCTCGAAGACGAAACCTCCATCCTCGATGCCGCCATGGACCTCGCCGAAGGCATGTCGCTGCCTCTGTCGGTGGTCTGGGCTTCGATCAAGAGCTGGGTCGATCAAGGATTGGGTTAACCATGGCCGTGGACGACACCGCACCACGTCGTGGCCCCATCGCACTCGCAGACCTGTTCGACGCTGCGCTGAAAGACCTTGTGCCCAAGCCCAACGCCGACGCGCCCCCGCCCACACCTACACCTGTCGCGATGCCCACTGGTCCGGCGTCTGGCGATGCCTTCCTGTTCAGCGGCAACCGGCACGAGACCGTACCGCGACGGCTGTTCCTCGACCGCCGCCTGACGCCGCTGGAGCGCAATGCCTGGCAGGTCTTCCGGCTGATGCTCAACGACGATGGCGTGACGGCGTTCCCGACGTATGAACAGCTTCGGCCCTGGCTGGCGTCGATGCCCTGCGCCGGGCAAGCCTCGCACGAAACCGTGGCGCGAGCACTGACGCTGCTGCGGCTGACTCGATGGCTGAGCCTGGTGCGGCGACGGCGCGACGCCAAGACCGGCCGCATCCTCGGCAACCTCTATGTCCTGCACGACGAGCCGCTGACCCCCTTTGAAGCGATGCAGCTCGACCCGGACTACCTGCAACTCGTCAGCCAAGCGCTCGGCCATTCGGCCAAAGCCGTGCAGATCGTAGGCCTGCACACCCTCAAGGAAATCGGCGAAGACCCGATGCTGGCCGGGCGCACCCTGCCATCGAGGCTGCAAGTCCTGGCCGAACGCCTCGCCAGCCAGGGCGTCGGGGCGCACGAAAGTTATCCACAGGAGGACGCCACGCACGAATCCGAAGAAGGGGCGACGAGCCTTCTTCGGAATCCTGACGATCCCACTTCGGAATCCGAAGCAGGGTCGAAACCCGCGCCAGACGCCTCTCTTCGGAATCCGAAGCAGGCCCGTACAGTACGTAGTAGTCGTATTAATGAAGTACGTACTACCGCGCAGGCACAAGCGCATGCGCGCGCGCTGGGCGACCTGCAATGGCCCAAACGCTTCGCGGAACTGAAGGCAGAGCAGCAGACAGGTGCGAGGGTGGCACTACAGCAGGTCGATGCTGCGCTGAGGCAGGCCGTGCTGGACGAATGGGCTGCACGATGCAGCAACCATGGCATCCGCAATCCTGCAGGGTATCTGTTCGGCATCATCCAGCGGGCCATCCATGGCGAGTTCAACGCCTGGGCCAAGAAGGACGCGCCATCGGCGCCCGTTGCGCCGAACGAGCGGCCGCCACCACCAGCACCGCCACCATCCCAGCCGCAGGGCAAGCCTGTGCCGCCAGAAGTCGCCAGGCAGCACATCGAGCGGCTGCGCAACCTGCTCGCCAGCAAGTGAGCGGGCCTGCAAGGTGGTGAAGTGGATGCCGGTGGCTTCCAGTAGAGCTATCCCCTGGGGATAGTTCCACTGACGGCTACACGTCGAACCGCTGCACGCCAGGCCTCGATCGCCTGCAGCGGGATCGGCCTTGTTCGCGCTGATCCGGGTGTGCAGCGTTCCTTGGCGCTCCATGGCGCTATCCCCAGGGGATAGATCGCGACGCATGCACCCACCGCGCCGTGAACCGGGGACGGGCGGGTTTCGGTTTGTTGACTGACTGCCTTCCGCTACCTGCCGAAGCTGTCCGCTCTTTTCCAACAACGAGCGGACACCATGGCAACCACCAACGAACCCCTGCAACTGAATCTCGGCTCCTTGCGCAGCGCGATGTCGCTGACGCTGCACACGCACCACGCCTCGCGCATCTGGCACGGCCGCGCCGCCGCCGAAGGGCGACCGGGCATCGTCGGCCTGAACGGCTACATCGCCCAGATGAACAAGATGCGGCGCGGCTCGGAGCAGGACGACCCGTACAGCGACTTCTGGATGCTCCGCATCGAGGACAAGCTCGACCAGACCAAGGCCACGCTGCAATCGCTGCGCGAACAGGTGGACCAGGCCCTGGCGAGCGTGCCGCCGGCACTCACCCTGGGCGAAAACCTCAACGTCCAGCCGGTCAAGCTGCCGCTGTTCGTCAATGCGCAGCTCGGCTTTGCCGCCGTGTACCTGCTCGCCGACTACGACGATATCGCCCGCAAGCTGATCCTCGCGCACCACACCGCGCTGATCGATCGCTCGACGCTCGAACGCTGGCTCAACGAAGGCGCGCATGCACTGCGCAGCCTGTTCTCGCTGGCCCAGCAGTACCGCTACTCGGGCTGCACCCGCGACGACTTCGCCGCCAAGAATGCCGCAGCGCGGGCGGCGTTGGAAAAGTTCGGCGAGATGCCGCCGGACGTGCTGGAGGGCACGCGCCGCTCGAAGTTCGCGCCGCCCATCATGCGCCGTGGCCTGCAGCAGCGCGGTGACGGTCCTGCCGCAGCCGCATCGCCCAGCGACGAGGCCGCCGCCCCCGAAGCGACGGCCGGCGAGGACGCGCAGGCATGAGCGACCCAAACCGCGACACCCGCTACTTCCGCCCTCTGCAACAGACAGCCTTCATGCAGTTGGAACACGCAGCCTCTCAAAAAGGCCTTTTAAAGCCCTTTAAGGGTAAAGGGGACTTGGAGGCCTGGGCCAGCCAGTGCTTCGCCATGCGCGACGAGTTGATTGGCTTGGCGCAGCGACAGGTGCTGCAACAGGCCGTCGGGCATCCCTTCCACCTGCTCCCCATCGAGCTGGCCCAGCAGACCACTGGCGCAGGCACGGCGTTTCTTCGCTGGCGCAAGCACGACCGCTCGGCCATGGGCGTGGCGCTGTGGCAGGAGCTGATCGCGAGCACCAGCACGCCGGTCAATCTGCTGGCCGACCTGCACGCCATCGAGCTTCAGCGCATCACGCTGAACATGCAGATCAGCCTGTTGCACACCTTGGGCAGGCAGGCCCAGGAGTGCGCCAGCAAGGCCGCCGAGGCGGAAGACGCCTACCTGCGCCGGCTCAAGTCCACACCGCCCACCCTGCGCGATCGGTGATCGCGCCGGGCACCCCAGCACGCGCCCGCCGCCGACCAGGTGCGGGTATTTCAACCACCACGGAGATTGCAACATGAGCACGCATTTTTCTGGCGAGGGCAACATCGGTTCGCCCCCCGAGTACCGGGAGTTCCCCAACGGCAACGACGAGCCCACCCGCCTTCTGCGCCTGAACGTCTATTTCGACAACCCCATTCCCAAGAAGGATGGCACCTTCGAGGATCGCGGCGGCTTCTGGGCGCCGGTGGAAATCTGGCACCGCGACGCCGCGCACTGGAAGGACCTGTACCAGAAAGGCATGCGCGTACTGGTCGTCGGCCGCATGGAGCGCGAACCCTGGACGGACAACGAGGATCAGCCGCGCGAGACCTGGCAAATCAACGCGCGCAGCGTTGGAATCTTGCCGTTCCGCATCGAGTCCGTGACCCTCAGCCCGAGGCAGCAGGAGACCGCGCAGGACGCGCAGCCGAAACCCCAGGCCGCCCAGGAACCGACCGCACCGAAGGAGCCGAAGCGCAGGAAGTGATCCGGCATGGGGCGGCGCAGTCGTCCGTCGCCCCATGCCCTCGCGAGCTATCCCCTGGGGATAGCTCCATCAACGTCCACCGGCTTCCACGTGCTCCTGAAAATCGCGGCTCCCGGTCCGCACACCCCCGGCCGCACGCCACTCCTGTCCCCGCCATTCCATCCCGTGAAAGTGGTCGCCACCGCATGCGGCTTGTTTGCTGCTGTCGCTGGTGGTGCTCGGCATACTCGATTCCAGCAACTCAATGAACCACGGAAATCGGATGGACGGACATGCGGCTGTTCTTGTGCGAGAAGCCCTCCCAGGGCAAAGACATTGGCCGGATTCTCGGCGCGACGCAGCGCGGTGAAGGCTGTCTCAGCGGCTCCGGCGTCACCGTCACCTGGTGCATCGGCCATCTCGTAGAAGCGGCAGCTCCCGAGGTCTATGACGCGGCGCTCAAGCGCTGGTCGCTGGAGCAGTTGCCCATCGTTCCCCAGCAGTGGCGGGTCGAGGTCAAACCGAAGACCGCCACGCAATTCAAGGTCGTCAAAGCGCTTCTGGCGAAGGCGACCCATTTGGTCATCGCCACCGATGCCGACCGCGAGGGAGAGCTGATCGCCCGCGAGATCATCGACCTGTGCGGTTACCGCGGCCCCATCGAACGGCTGTGGTTGTCGGCGCTCAACGATGCGTCGATCCGCACCGCGCTCGGCAAGTTGCGGCCGTCTTCCGAAACGCTGCCGATGTACTACTCGGCACTGGCGCGCTCACGCGCCGACTGGCTGGTGGGCATGAACCTCAGCCGGTTGTTCACCGTGCTGGGCCGGCAGGCAGGCTACGACGGCGTGCTATCCGTCGGGCGCGTCCAGACGCCGACCTTGAAGCTCGTCGTGGACCGCGATCGCGAGATCGCGGCCTTCAAGTCGGTGCCGTTCTGGGCCATCGACGTGTCCCTGTCCGCAGGTGGACAGGCTTTCAGCGCGCAGTGGGTTCCGCCCGATGGCTGCACCGACGATGCCGGCCGCTGCCTGCAGCAGCCAGTCGCCCAGCAGGCCTCGCAGCAGATCCGCGCTGCGGGCAGCGCCCAGGTGGTATCGGTCGAGACCGAGCGCGTGCGCGAAGGCCCTCCGCTGCTGTTCGACCTAGGCACCTTGCAGGAGGTTTGTTCCAAGCAGCTTGGGCTGGACGTGCAGGAGACCCTGGAGATTGCCCAGGCCTTATATGAAACTCACAAGGCCACGACGTACCCGCGTTCGGATTCCGGCTACCTGCCTGAAAGCATGTTTGCCGAGGTGCCCACGGTTCTGGACAGCCTGCTCAAGACCGATCCCTCGCTGCGCTCCATCCTGGGCAAGCTCGACCACTACCAGCGCTCTCGCGCCTGGAACGACGGTAAAGTCACGGCGCACCACGGCATCATCCCGACGCTCGAACCCCCGAACCTCTCGGCCATGAGCGCGAAGGAACTGGCGGTGTACCGGCTGATCCGCGCGCACTACCTGGCGCAGTTCCTCCCTCACCACGAGTTCGACCGCACTGTCGCCGAGCTGTCCTGCGGCCAGCAGAAGCTGGTGGCCACCGGCAAGCAGGTGGTCGTCAAGGGCTGGCGCCTGGTGCTGGCCGAGCCGCAAGCGGACGAGGATGGAGAAGCCACGGCGCGCAGCCAGGTGCTCCCCGCGCTGCGCGAGGGCATGGCGTGCCGGGTGGCCGAAGCCGAGATCAAGGCGCTCAAGACGATGCCGCCCAAGCCCTACACGCAGGGCGAACTGGTCAAGTCCATGAAGGGGGTCGCCAAGCTGGTGACGGACCCGCGTCTGAAGCAGAAGCTCAAGGATACGGTCGGCATCGGCACCGAGGCGACACGGGCCAACATCATCAGTGGGCTGATCGCCCGCGGCTACCTCGTGAAGAAAGGACGCTCCATCCGTGCATCGGATGCGGCATTCACGTTGATCGACGCCGTGCCCGCGGCGATTGCCGACCCCGGAACCACCGCCGTGTGGGAGCAGGCGCTCGACATGATCGAGGCCGGACAGCTCACCTTGGATGTGTTCATCGACAAACAGGCCGCATGGATTTCGCAACTGATCGCGCAGTACGGCAGCACCTCGCTGTCCATCAAGGTTCCCCAGGGTCCTGCTTGCCCGCAGTGCGGCACACCGACGCGCCAGCGAACCGGCAAGACCGGCCCCTTCTGGTCGTGCAGTCGCTACCCCGACTGCAAAGGCACGCTGCCGATCGAGAGCGGCGCGTCCAAACGCGGTGCCTCGCGCCCGCGCAGTAGCGGCCGCAAGGGCTCCTGACCGCCCCCTCTCCCCGAGAGCCGTGCCCGCCATCGGCGGCGTGGCCCATGTCCCGCACGCCCTGCGGGACGCCCAGCGCGCAACGCCTTCTCTTGTCCGTGTGCGCGTCCCGCCCAGCCGTCCCCGGCCGCGGGGCCTGAAGGTAGCTTCTCCGCGAACCATGTCCGGGATTTCCGGCGCGTTCTGCTGATCTGCATTTTTCCGCTTCTGCGAAGGGTCCCCCGATGACTTGCCATGCTGCGCGAGTCACCCGGAGACCCTTCGTGGTCAGCGGTATTCGATGCCGTGCCCAACGGCGAAAAACTGGGCTCCTTTTGTGCGCGGATGTGCGCCAGAAGATGCCGGCGCCAACCACGACATGCGCCGGGTGCGATTGCTGACAGCAGACGGTTCTAGCGACGACCGGGCCTGCAACAGCCCACGGGTGGTTCTGTCCTCCCGAGCCGAAGGCCACACGGCCTTCGGCGCCTTTCTCCTGCCGATCAACGTCCCGGCCCGCCCTGGGCCCCACACGAACAGGAGACCCGACATGAACCCGCAACCTCGCACCCCACGCGGTGCGCCCCAGGCCGCGCCACTGCTGTACGGCAGCGTGTGCAGCGGCATCGAGGCCGTGAGCCTCGCCTGGCAACCCCTCGGCCTCGAAGCCGCGTGGTTCGCCGAAATCGAACCGTTCCCGAGCGCCGTGCTCGCCCACCGCTATCCCCGCGTGCCCAACCTGGGCGACATGACCGCGATCGCCCGCCAGGTGCGCGCCGGCACCGTGCCGGCACCCGACATCCTGGTCGGCGGCACGCCGTGCCAGTCGTTCAGCGTTGCAGGTAGCCGTCGCGGGCTGGATGACCCGCGCGGAGCCCTTTCCCTTGCCTATGTGGAGCTTGCCAATGCCATCGACCAAACCCGCCAACAAGACCGCCGCCCGGCGGCCACGCTCGTCTGGGAAAACGTCCCCGGCGTCCTCAACGACCGCAGCAATGCCTTCGGGTATTTCCTGGGGGCACTGGCCGGAGAAAGCCGTGCGCTCCAGCCGCCAGGGGAAAAATGGGCGCACGCTGGTTGTGTGTCTGGACCCCGCCGCCGCATCGCGTGGCGCGTGCTCGACGCTCAATATTTCGGTGTCGCCCAACGCCGCAAGCGCGTGTTTCTTGTGGCAAGTGGTGGAGATGACCTCGATCCCGCAGAAGTACTTTTTGAGCGCGCAGGCGTGCTCGGGGATTCTTGTGCGGGCCGCGCGCCGTGGCAAGAAGCTGCCCGCGATGCTGGACCGGGTGCTGAAGCAGCAGGCGGATACGCAGAATTCGCAGGACTAAAGCAGCCCTACGGCAAGGTCACCACGACGTTCGGGTTCAGCGGCGGCACCGGCCCCGTCGATGTGGCGGCATGCCTGATGGCCGCTGGCCCCAAGCACGACATCCGTACCGAGACGTTCATGGTGCAGTCGGTCGCCGGCAGCAGCGCCCACACTCTCGACACCGCCAACAACGGCAAGGCCAGCAGCGAGGACGGCACAGGCAAGGGTGTTCCGATCATCGCCTTCACCGCCCAGGGCAGCGGCGCGGATGCCACGCTCGACCTGGCGCCGACGCTGCGCGCCGGCGGGCATCGCAATAGCCATGCGAACGCCGGTGTCGTGCCCGCCATAGCCTTCGCGCAGAACAACCGTGGTGAAGTGCGTTTCGAGTCGGGCCATGGCCAGGTCGCTTGCACCGTGCTATCCAACGGCAAGCCGGGCTACGGCGTGCCGATGGTGGCCTACGTCTCTCTGCGCGGCCGTGAGCAGGGTCTTGCCGCCGAGCTGGGCGGCAGCGTAGTGGGCGCACTGCGCACCAGCAGCGGTGGCGCGGACAAGCCCCATGCCCTGGCCCCCGACTTCGAGGCGCATTTTCGCTACGACTGGAACGACCCCGGCCCAGGCGACTGGTCGCACTGGCGCGTGCGGCGGTTGATGCCAGTTGAGTGCGAGCGGCTGCAAGGAATGCCCGACGACTACACGCTGATCCCGTACCGCGGCAAGTCCGCCGCGGATGCTCCGCGCTACAAGGCGATCGGCAACTCCATGGCCGTCCCGTGCATGGCATGGCTGGGCCAACGCCTCGTGCAATGCCTGCACAAGACGGGCTCGACCGCTTCGGATTGATCAGCGACGCAGCCAGCGGGCCGCGCCATTCTCCCTCCTGCATTGCCGATGTATCGGCAGCAGCCCGCAGCCAGGGTGTCAAGGCTGCCGTGGGTTCCGCCCACGCCACCAGCCAGTTCGCCTCGGCATCTCACCGGCGAACGCTGCCCACCGGGGCATCGATGCCTCATTTCTCCAACCCACGGGATGGCCGCCACGTCCCGTCAGGGGCATGTCGCCACCCGGTCGATTTCAGGACTTCCCATGGAAAACATCACCAAGCAAGACCGCATCACGCTGAAGAACCTCAAGGTGGCAGATTTCGCCAGCGAGGAGACGATGTGCTTCAGCGCCACCGTCGTGTTCGACGGCACTCCCATCGCCGAGGCCCGCAACGATGGCCACGGCGGCTCGACGTTCCTCCACGCGCTCAACGGCAAGGCAGCGCTGTTGGCTCAAGCCGAAGCCTTCGCTAAGGGCCTGCCGCCTGCGCCGCTTGACCTCGGCCAGGAGGGTGAAGACCCTCACTACATCGACATGACGCTCGACTTCCTGGTCGATGAACTGGCCGATGCCATGCACGCGGAACGCAAGGTGCGAGCCGCGTTCAACCGGGACATCGGCAACAAAGTGCTGTTCATCAAGGACGGCAAGCTGAAGTTCCTCAAGGGCATCAAGCTCAAGGCCATCGCTGACCGCAAGGCGTACTTCGCCTCGCTGCGCGCCCGGCAGGCCCAGCCCATCGTCATCCTCGCCGAGCTTCCTCCCGAGCAGGCATTCGACCTGTGGAAGCAGCATGTCCTGGGCGACAAGCCCGACTGATCCAGTACCGACGCACCCTCCTGACAGCCCCGCACTCGATGCGGGGCTTCTTTTTTTCTGCGCGCATCAATCGGGGCTGGGCCGGATGCCGTTTTCCAACTGACGCGGCACGGCCCGCGCACGAAGCTGCCCGCATGTTCGCTGATCCGTCAGCACATGCCAGCAGCCAGGGTTCCAGGCTGCCGCGGGTCTCTCCCGCGTTGCCCACCAGTCCGCATCGCATCAGGTCTGCGGACGCGCGTCCCCGTGACGTCGATGCTTTTTATCAACCGCGTGCGGGAGCTGCCATCCCGTGAGGGACGAGGCCCCGCTTTTCCAAGGAGCCCATCCATGTCCCAGCAAGCCTCTTTCGGCCAAACCTTCGGGCAATTGGCCTCGACCTACTGCGGCAAGTTCCTGCCGCTCGAAGTCCTGCAAAGCGCCGCCGGCCACTACATCGGCACGCGCGATACCGAAGGCCCCGTTTCGCGGGAATCCCGCGAGTACTTCCGCAGCTATGCCGCGGCTCAACGTGCCCTCGAAAGAGGCGGCTGGTCCCAGCTCGCCGTTCCTTGATCCAAACTGGAGGAATCACGTCATGAACCAGCTACTGCCGCGGGAAGTCGTCGATCAGATCATGCGGGAAGAACAGCATTTCGCCGCCGCGCCTCAAGCCTTTTTCGAGGCATGGAAGCGTGGCGTCGAGATTGCTGGCCCCGAGTGGTTCGGCGACGGCACCCGTGAAGGTCTGAACCAGGCCAAGAGCAAGTGGGATCTGCGTCCCAACATGCTGCGGCTCAACGACGCCCTCGGCGTCCTGAGCAGCGGCGAACGCATGTTCCTGTCTGCCATGGTCAGCTTCTACAACGCGCGTGAGGGCGGTGCCATGCTCAAGCGCTGCCACTTCCACGGGCTGTCGGACTTCGACGGTCTCGACCTGCAACGCCGCAAGGTCATCGCCGACCTGCTCGTGAACTACAACGGTTGGTGAGCCGGTCTCCGGCACACCACTGTCTTTCGTTCCCCCCGAGAGGGACATGCGCCCAAAAGGCCATGTCCCTCAATTTCTTCTCCATCACCCTGCGGATGCCATCGTCCGCATGGGCTGGCTCCGCTTTCTCGAAAGGAGCCACCATGGCGAACAACTACTACGAAGGCACGGGCGTTCTCGTGCTGGAGCGTGTCACCCCCGTCATCAAGGCGCTGTTCGGCGCCTTCGCGCTGAACGAAGGCCATCCCGGCAACGGGCAGGCCTACATCGCCCAGATCGCCGAGACCAATGATCCGCGCTGGACGGATGTGCTGGACGGCCTGGAAGACCTGGCCGCACAACTCGGCATCCCCATGCCCGACGACGAAGAGTTGTCGATTCCACCTCTGCTCGAACGGCTGGCCGCGCACTTCGGTGCCGAGCAGGACGCGGAGCTGGAGAACCTGATCGAGCACCACAAGTTCGAGGACAGCGCCGACCTGGAAGCCTTGCTTCTGATCGCTTCCTGCTTCGATGACGGCCATCGCCTGACCGCCATCCAGTTCGAAGGCTGCTGGCATTGCAGCAGGCCGAGGCTGTTCGAGTTCGGCGGCAACGGCTGCTACCTGAGCCGCGAGGTCCAGGTCTTCAGAACGTCCTCGCAGGCGCTCCAACTCGGCGACCAACTGCGCAAGACGATCCTGTCCGCCGACATCGAAGAGGCCTCGGCATTGATCGCGCTGGAGGCCGCCAACCTGCTCGCAGGCATCAACGACGAGCAGTTCCGCCTGAATGTGCGCCGTCGCGTCGCCGACCGACTGGCCCAGATGCCAACGATCAGCGCCGCCTGACGCATTTTCCATTTTCAACCCACCGGGTCCAATTCCCGGTGGCGGGAATTGGCTCCATTATTCAATCTGGAGAGTTCCCAATGTCCCAGAAACCCAATCCCTTTCACCGTGGCTACTGGAATCTGAAAATCGTCCGCACGCTGTGCATCAGCTACGAGGACGGAAGCCCGCATGTCTGGCGCAACATCCACGCGAGCCAGCAACACCTCTCCGACGAGGAACTGGTTTCATCGTCCTGCATCGTCGCCAACGATTTCGCCGTGGTCAGCGATGGCCGCGAAGCCGTGAACGCCGAGGTACTGGCCGAATGCGATGCCGGTGAAGGCGTCAGCGGCGAAGGTGTGATCGGTGCCGTGGTCTATGCCATCCATGGCGAGGACTTCGACGGCCGCCCAGTCCACGTCGGTGACGCCTATTCGGCCGAGGCCGCGCGGGAAGCGATGCAGCGCCTGAGTTTCGAGACCGGCTACTACAGCCGGTGCTGGGAAATCAGCCGTGAGCACATCACGGTCGATAGCTGGCACTACCTCGCCGGCCTGGCGGACATCGCCACGCCGGAGGCCATGTTGTTCATCGCCTTCCGTGTGCCGTACAGCCCGGCGATCGGCGTCAAGCTGATTTCCACGCCCTGGACGGACCAGAACCTGGAGCACGCCGAGGGCATCACCGCCGAGCAGCTTCGACAGGAGCACCGGAACAAGGGCATGCCGGACGACCTGGCGAACATCCTTGAACTGGCTGGCCAGGCCGATGTGCGCATCCTCATCCTCGATGCAGACGCACCCGCGTTGCTGGGCCTGCCGCTGGCCGAGGGCTAGCAGCCGCGCGACACGCGGGTCTTCCTCTTTGTCCCCTCATGCCAGCCCGTCTCCCCCAAGAGTCGGGCTGGTCCATTTTCATAGGAGCAACCTCATGTTCCCCAACCTCATTTCGCGCGCACCGGACTTCGAGCACCAGCTCGGAGCCTGCGTCAACGCCATGAGCCAGGACGACGCCATCGGCCAGATCCTGGTATTCGAGCGCACGCACGGCACGCTGCACATGCGCCATATCGCCGGCGCCGACTTGGTGGACACCGACATTGACGACTACGAGATGGTCGTCTTCGACGGTGGCAACACCGGCGGCGACACGTGGAAGCATGTGTTCTTCCCGCGTCAGCGCGAACACTACTTCGTGTACCAAGCCTGATCCAACCAGCCCCTTTCGAGGGGCCTTTTTCTTGTCCCCAGCGCGGGAAACCGGGTGCGGCGCAGTGCCGTTTCATGCGGGCGGGTAGCCCGGCCCAGGGCCATCCTTGCCCCCATGTTCGTCGGCGTTGCCGACACATGCCCAGGCAGCCGAGACCTTCGAGGCTGCAAGCACGGGAAACCGCGCTGGTTGTTTCTTCCTACGGACGCACCGCGTCCATCCACCCACAAGGGACCTCTCCCTTGCGGGCGGGGAATCCCTTGTTCTTCCTCAAGGAGATTCCCATGGACCGTTCCCTCATCAAATCCATGATGCCTTCGCTTGTCGCAGGCCATGTGCCCCGCAACGTGCGGTCGTTCAAGTATCGCGTGTTCGATGATCAGCCGCAGTCCTCGACGCTGGGCTTCGCCATCGACCCCCAGCCCTTCGACGGCAAGGTGGTCGCGGCCAGCGACGACGCCATCGTCGTCAAGCTCAAGCCCAGCGAGTTCGCGGTGCTCGACCCCCACCTGGTGACCACCCTTCCCAGCGAAGGCGCCAAGGTGCATGTCCAACCGTATGCCCGCCGCCGCTTCGACGGCCTGCGCGCGGACACCCCGGAAGTAATCACCGAGAAGACCGCGGACGGTGTTCCCTACACCATCACCAGGCACATCCTCGGCTCCGCGCCTGCCAAGCTGCCCATCCCCGAGCCGCAGTGCATGGAACTGGGACAGCTCATCCAGCAGTTGGAGGAAATGCCGGCTCCCGATGGGTTCCGGCGCATCACCCACATGCTGGTCGATGCGGGTGCCCGCGACTTCACCTGGGTCGATCCGAAGCCGTCCAAGATCATCGAGACACCCCCGGCGATCAGCTTCTCGGTTTCGACCTCGAAGTTCGAGGGCCAGGTGACGATCCTCTACGACCGCGGCGGCGACACCTACGCGGTGGAACTGAGCCGCGACGGCGAACTGGTCGATCGGCACGACGAGGTGTATTTCGACATGCTCGGTGAAGTGCTGGAGCGGCTTATCGACGACGGGCACTGGCGTCTGATCGACGTGAGCGTCATCGACGCCAAGGCAACCAAGCGGCGCTACGGCTGACCGCAGCCTACCGGCGACTTGCCCCCATAGGCCTTCCATCCATTCGGGTGGAGGGCCTTTTTCTTCAGGAGATCAACCATGTCACTGCGATTCAAAGGTTCCGACCTGCGCCCCGTGCTGGCCGAGGCCGTTGCCAACCAATGCCGCGTCGTCCTCGCCAAGGACCAGGGCGTGTACTTCCTCGCCGAGCAGGGAGAGCGCCGTCCCGATGGCCGCGTGAAGCTGCTGGCCTATGCCGTCGGCTGCAACCCGGATACCGACCCGTTTGACGGCTGGTGGGAACTGGCGCGTGCCGAGCTGGGTGGCGACGACTTCGGCGAGTTCTTCGATCCGAAGGAAGGCGTCTTCGCCCGCATCCTGCGCGGCATGGACGATCTGATGCTATCCGCCACCACGACGCACCTGTCGCTGGAGGTGGTGCCATCGATGTAGTGCGAATACCACTGTCCCCTCACGGCCCCCTTCATGGGGGCTTCTTTTTTTGCGGCGCTGGCGGCATGGACAAAGGGAAGCGTCCGGATGCCGATTGATTACTGCCGCGCGCGCGAAGCCCGTCCATGCTGCCCCCATGCCTGCTGACGTTGTCAGCGACATGCCAGGCAACCATCGGTCTTCGAGGTTGCCGCGCAGTTTCCACTGCGTGACCGAGCCAGCTCGCACCGCATCCATCCGCGAGCGGCCACCAGTCCTGGTGGCGGATGCTTTCGCCTTATCAACCCACCGCGGGGTTACGCACCTTTCCCCGCATGCGTGGGGCCGGTGTGTCTCCGCTTCATCCCAATGGAGATTCACCATGAGCACCACGTCCAACGAGAAATCGTATTTCGACCTCCACACCTCGGGCATCGGCTACATCCAGCGTGTCCGCGAGGTTCCCGTCCGGGGCGGCCGCCGTGCGCAGCCCTTCCTGGCATGCACCATCGCCGCGCTGGTCGGCTCCGCCAAGGACCCCAGCTACCGCTACTTCGACGTCAAGGTCTCGGGTGCCGAGGCCAAGAAACTGGTCGAGCGCTACATCGGCGTTGACGATCCCAAGCAGCGGCCGCTGGTGCGCTTCCGCCTCGGCGACCTCTGGGGCGATGCGTACATCCGCGACAAGGGTGAGCACAAGGGCCAGGCCGCCGCGTCTCTGAAGGCGCGACTGCTGAAGGCCGAGCCGCTTGACCGGGCCGAACTGGCTTCGATCAAGCAGCACGAGCTGATCACCCGCGGCATCGGCTACCTCAGCCGCCCGAAGGACGTCTCCCCCAAGGATGGCGATCCGTTCCTGTCGTGCTGCGTCGCGGCGCTGGCCGGACCTGTCGGTGAACCGGAATATCGGTACTTCGACACCATCGTCGCCACCCCTGAAGCCGAGCACCTGGTTCGCCGGTGCGTGCAGGCCATCGAAGGGGACCGCAAGGTGCTGATCGCCTTCCGTCTGAACGACATGAAGATCGATCCGTACATCCGCACCAAGGGCGAGCGCGCCGGGGAACCGGGAGCGAGCCTGGAATCGACGCTGGTCCACATCGGTCTCATCAAGATCGACGGCACCCAGGTCTATCCGACGAGCCAGGCGCAAGCCGAGGCGCCGCAAGCCGAGGACGCACCCGCGCCCGAAGCCGAGGTTGCCGCCGACACCGCTGCCGACCAGCCTGTCGAGCCCGCCGTGCGCGAGCCCGCAGGTGAAGTCGAGGAGCAGGAGCCGGCATTGGCTGCTTCGTTCTGATCCGGCATGGCCCCTCACGGGGCCTTGCCTTTTTCCTATTCCCCAAGGAGAACCATCATGGCAGTCACATCGGCGCCCGACCAATCGGGTTCGCCCATCACCGTCCCAGGCCAACTCACGCTGCGCACGATCCGCGGAAGAAACGGCCCTTTCAACGTCGGCCGACTTGTCACCCCCATCGGCAAGTTCGCGGTGAAGGATGCGGAGCTGGAGCAGTACCCCGAAGGCAAGTACGACGGGGAGTTCGTCATCCGCTACATCTTCCCGAAGTCCTATCCCGTCGGCGACGGCATGCGGTTCGAGATCCGTGCCAACCTGGACGGGATGACGCTCAACGGCATCGACAAACTGAGCCGTGACGAGGCACGCAGCTTCACCACCCAGGAAGTCGATCCGCTCGATGAAGAACTGGGCGCGCAGCCTGCGTCAACGCCGGCCAAGCCCGCCAAGGCATCCAGACCCGCCAAGCCCGCATCCGTGCAGGCGTCCGCGGACCCGCTGATCGATACCACGCCTTTTGGTGTGGATGCCCCGCCGCCCGCTGCGGCTGCTGCCCCCGGCAGCACCGAAGATGGCGACGCCGCGCTATTCGGGCTGCTCTGGCCGCTGGGAGAGTCCGTGAAACTGGATTCGACCATCGACCGCCGCACCCTGCGCGCGCAGATCGCCCGCCTGGGTGAACTGGGCTACGCGCTGGACTTCAAGACGCAGGAGTGGAGCCGCCAGGCCGAACTGCAACCTGCGTGATCGCAGACGCCGCATCCGCGGTGTTCTTGATCCATCCGCCGGGGTTCCTTCCCCATGCGGGGGAGGCTCCGACTTTCTTCTGGAGGTCTCCATCATGTCCACCATCGCTTGCGATGCACCTCATTGCACGCTGGACGAACCCGCGTGGCGCGCTGTCTGCAAGACGGCCGCCGAGCACGCCCAGCGTGGTTGCGGCCTGTCCTGGGATCACTGGGTCACGCTTTTCAGTTCGGAGATCGACGCGCAAGCCAGTCGGTTGCCGGAAACCCAGCGGGCTCAGGCCCTGGAAATCGCGACCCAGGAATGGGACTACGCAACCCCTGCCGAACGGCAGGAAACGCAGGAGTGGAACGCTGCGAACGGCTACTGCTCCCATGGCATCGAACTGGGCTACTGCCCAGCCGGTTGCGGCTCCTAGTCCGCACCGGACTCCATCGCCGCACGCGCGGCATTCCATCACCCGCTGGGGGCTCTCCCCCACGGGCAGGCCTCCGGCTCGATTCTTCAGGAGGCCTTTCATGGGCTGGTATTTCTCCCCCCAATCGCGGTCTGAACTGATCGCGGAACTGATCGCACCGCAAGAGACCGAGCGCGCCAGCGTCAAGGTCATCGCCCACGCGCTGCGCGGCAACGTCCTGTGGTCCGTCACGGAAGTGACGGCCAAGGTCGAAGGCGTGCATCGTCATCTGGCGCCAGGCCAATCCCTGCGCTACATCCGCTGCGATCTTCTCGAACGCAGCGGCGACCAGTGGGGCTACAAGCCACTGGACGAGTCCATGCACCCGTACTACTACACGTGCCCGCTGTCCTATCTGGACCTCGCACCAGAGCAGTCCGCCGACTGGCGTGCAGGCGTTCGCGCCTACCACGCGCGGCGGCGCACACCCACGGCACCTGCGGCACCCACCGCAGCGCTGATGGCCTGAGCCAGGAGGAACCGACATGGACCCGATCCTGGCTGCGCTTCCGCCCTCGCTGTTGAAGCTCGTTGAAGGGAGTTTGTCCAACGACGAAGTTTCTTCCGACGAGGAAATGCTGGAGTACTTCATCAGCAACGGCCTCACCGAGGCACAGGCACGGCAGGCACTGACCCACCGCGACCAGTACCTCAACAACATCTACCTGGAGGGCTTCACGCCAATCACTTCGGTAGATGAGGCGCTTCACTTCAACCCGCACACCCGGCAGTTCGAGCCGGACTGAGCGGCTTTCTTCCACCCCCTGGGGCAGTACTTGCCCCAGCGGGCGGTGCTGTTCCCGTTCATCCGAGGACACCACCATGCCCGAAAACACTTCTTCCACCACGCTGTATCGCATCGACGAATGCTCCGACGTGATGGCCGATGCTTGCGTCGGCGATGACCAGGGCAATCTGATCTTCCTGTCGATCTGGGCGCGCGACACCGCCGTCCAGCAGTTCCTCGCTCGTCTGACCCTCGGGCGCGACGAACAGGGCCTGGACCAGTTCCACGTCATCACCGACCAGGGCGGCAGCGTCCCGGTGTTCGTCAGCAACGTCGATCGCCTGGAAAAGCGCATGACCCGTGCCTACCGGCGAACGCTGTTCGGTTCGCTGTCCAACGTGTGGCTGTTCGACCGCCGCTGCATCAAGCCCGACAAGGCAAACGCCAGCGCACTGGCATTGCTGCCCAAGGGCAGCGCCCACCGGCTTGACCGCCTGTGGATGCTGGTGCGGGACACCTGCCCACTGCCGCTGCTCGACCACTGGCGCGAAACCGTGCTGGAACTGCTACAGACCCGCGAGATGCTGGCCCGCCTTCCGTTCGCCCTCGGGCCGCTGGAAGGCAATCGGCTCGCCATCGACGTGCCGGCGCTGACCCTGGCGCTGGGCTCCCTGATCCGCAGTGACGTACTCACCGCCTATCCCTATCCGGCCAAGATTTGGACGCCGGAAGCGGTAGCGGCTTGACCCGCCCGCGAGAGCACGCCAAGGCGTGCTTTCGCACTTCATCCCCGCCAACCAGGAGACTTCCATGGCTCTCATGTTCCCGCGGCTCGCCCGCAATTTCGCCAAGAACGGGTATTACCCGACCGACGAACCCACGCTCGAAAGAGCCCTCAACGCACTGATGCCCAGCGATGGCCCGATGTGCATCCTCGATCCCTGCGCCGGCGAAGGCGTGGCGATCGCCGAAGCCGCTCATGCTCTCGGGCGCGAGCAAGCCAAGGCGTTCGCCGTCGAGTTCGACGCGGAGCGGGCACGCCATGCCCGCGGCCTGGTCGATCACTGCCTGCACGCGGACCTGATGGACACGATGATCTCCAAGCAGTCCTTCGGACTGCTCTGGCTCAACCCACCGTATGGCGATCTGTCCAAGGACGTCAACGGCAACATCGGCTATCAGGGCCAGGGCCGTGCCCGCTTCGAGAAGCTCTTCTATCAGCGCAGCCTCTCGCTATTGCAGTATGGCGGCGTGCTGGTCTTCATCGTCCCTGGCTACGTGCTCGACGCCGAGCTGGTCGGCTGGCTGACACGCCACTACACGGACCTACGCATCTACCGAGCGGTGGAAACGCAGTTCAAGCAGGTGGTGATCTTCGGCCGCAGGGTGCGCCAGCGCGAGCTGGCACCCGATGGTCTCAAGGCCGTGCGCAATCTGCTGCTGCAGATCGGGCTTGGTGAAGTCGAAGCCGAGGAACTGCCGAGCGAATGGCCGTTCCTGCCGTACATCGTCCCCGCCAGTCCGGCCGAGCCGGAGCATTTCTTCCGCGTGACGATGGAGCCAGAGCAGTTCGCCGATGAAGTCGGCCGGCTGCAAGGCCTCTGGCCGTCGCAGGACACGCACCTGGGGGCCGCGCAGCAGTCGCTGCGTCCACCGGCGCGTGCCTTGTCCCACTGGCATCTCGCCCTGGCTCTGGCCGCGGGCGCGATCTCGGGGGTTGTGCGCTCCAAGACCGGGCGCGTACTCGTCGTCAAAGGTGACACCCACAAGGACAAGACGCTTCAACGCGAATTCACCGAACGCGAAGACGGCTCCATCGCCGAGACCCGCATCCTCACCGACAAGTTCGTGCCCGTCATCCGCGCGTGGGACATGACGCCTGGCTCCCCCACGCGGGGCGAGGTGTTGACCATCCGCTGATCGCTTCTCTACCGCTGACGGTCACCGTCGGCTTCCTCCACCCACCGGGGTCCAGTCGCCCCGATGGGGCGCCGTGGCCCCTCCATCTTCAAGGAGCCTTCCATGGCAGCCCAAGCACTTCCCATCGGCCAGACATCGAGCCGGCGCTTCTTCCCAGGCGAGACCGTCGTGACCTGCGGCGTTGACGCCCTGGTCCAGCAAGGCCGGCTCAACCCGGTGCCGTACCTGCACCGCCACCTCAATGGCGACTGGGGCGACCTCGACGACTACGACAAGCGGCAGAACGAAGCCGCGCTGGAGTCCGGCGAGGACCGCCTGTTCTCTTCCTACCAGATCGCACCCGGCCTGCAGCTTTGGATCATCACCGAATCGGATCGCAGCGTGACCACGCTGCTGCTGCCTAGCGAGTACTGATTCTCTCCACCCGACGGCCGCCTGCCGTCTCTTCATCCCACCACGGGGCATGCCATCACCCCGCTGTGGGGGGGCATGCCCCATTTTTTATTGGAACATCACCATGTCCCTCGATCTCGAAACCACTGCCGTTGAAGCCGCACCCGTACAGGGCGAACTGCTCGATGCGGAATCTTCCCCTCTGACCCTGAGCCTTCAGGATTTCGTCGGCGAGTTCGGCGACGAACTGCTCGACGCCCTCAACAGCGCCAACCCGCCGGTCTATAACGGCCAGCCGCAGGCGCACCGGCAACTCGTCGTCGCCAGCCTCAAGCGCAAGCTGTTCCCGGCCCAGGCCGAAGTCGTCCACGCCGCCGCCGAACTGCTGATCGACCGTGGCGAACGCGCCGCGATTGTCAATGGCGAAATGGGCTGTGGCAAGACGACCGTCGGCATCGCCACGGCCGCCGTTCTCAACGCCGAAGGCTACCGCCGCACCCTGGTTCTTTCGCCACCGCACCTTGTTTACAAGTGGCGGCGCGAGATCCAGGAGACAGTGGCAGGCGCCAAGGTGTGGGTGCTCAACGGGCCGGACACGCTCGTCAAGCTCATCAAGCTGCGCGAGCAATTGAATGTCCAGCCCACGGGCCAGGAGTTCTTCGTCTTGGGCCGGGTCAGGATGCGGATGGGGTTCCACTGGAAGCCTGTCTTCACCCAGCGGCGTACCCGCCATGGCAACGTGGCGGCGTGCCCGGACTGCGGTACGGTCATCACCGACCTCGACGGCGAGCCGGTCAACCCGGTCGCGCTCCAAGCCGAGGAATACCGCAGGAAGTGCAGCCATTGCGCCGCACCCCTGTGGACACTGATCCGCCCGCGCAGCCTGTCCGGCAGCGACCGGTCCTCGGCCGTGCTGAAAGCCTTGAAGCGCATCCCGACGATCGGGGAAGTCACCGCGCAGAAGCTGATGCAGAAGTTCGGCGACGGGTTCCTGGCGTCGATGCTGGGCGACAACATCCATGAGTTCATCAACCTCATGGACGGCAACGGCGAACTGGTGTTTTCCGACCGTCAGGCCACGCGCATGGAGCGTGCGATGGCCAACATGGAGCTCGGCTTTGGCGAGGGCGGCTACCAGCCGTCCGAGTTCATCAAGCGCTACCTGCCGCAAGGCACGTTCGACCTGTGCATCGCGGACGAGGCACACGAGTACAAGAACGGTGGCAGTGCCCAGGGCCAAGCCATGGGCGTGCTGGCGGCGAAGGCTCGTAAGACCTTGCTGCTGACAGGCACGCTGATGGGCGGCTACGGGGACGACCTGTTCTACCTGCTGTTCCGAGCCCTGCCTGGGCGGATGATCGAAGACGGCTACCGCCCGACCACGAGCGGCAGCATGACCTCGGCGGCCATGGCGTTCATGAGGGACCACGGGGTCCTCAAGGACATCTACTCCGAAAACACCGGCACGGCGCACAAGACGGCCAGGGGCACCAAGGTATCGGTGCGCACGGTCAAGGCTCCGGGCTTCGGGCCGAAGGGGGTCTTGCGGTGCATCCTGCCGTTCACGATCTTCCTCAAGCTCAAGGACATCGGCGGCAACGTCCTGCCGCCGTATGACGAGGAGTTCCGTGAAGTCGCAATGGACACGGCACAAGCCGCGGCCTACCGCGACCTGGCGGGTCGGCTGACCGCGGAGCTGAAACAGGCTCTTGCGCGACGCGATACGACGCTGCTGGGTGTGGTGCTCAACGTACTGCTGGCCTGGCCGGACTGCTGCTTCCGGTCGGAGACCGTGGTGCATCCGCGCACGCGCAACACCTTGGCGTTCGTCCCGGCTCAGTTCAACGAGTTCGAGGTGACGCCGAAAGAGCGCGAGCTGATCGACATCTGCAAGGAAGAGAAGGCGCAGGGCCGCAAGGTCCTGGCCTACACGGTCTATACCGGCACGCGTGACACCACGTCGCGCTTGAAGGTGCTGCTGGAGCAGGAAGGCTTTAGGGTGGCGGTGCTGCGCGCAAGCGTGGACGCCAGCCGACGCGAGGACTGGATCGCCGAGCAACTGGACCGTGGCATCGACGTGCTCATCACCAATCCCGAACTGGTCAAGACGGGACTGGACCTGTTGGACTTCCCGACGATCGTTTTCATGCAGTCGGGCTACAACGTGTACTCGCTCCAGCAGGCGGCACGCCGCTCCTGGCGCATCGGACAGAAACAGCCGGTGCGCGTGATCTACCTCGGCTACGCCGGTTCCTCGCAGATGACCTGCCTGGAGCTGATGGCCAAGAAGATCATGGTGTCCCAGAGCACGTCGGGAGACGTGCCCGAATCCGGGCTCGACGTCCTCAATCAGGATGGAGACTCGGTAGAGGTCGCTCTCGCGAGGCAACTCGTGGCGGCGTGATCCGTCTCACAAGCTGGCGCCATCAGGCGCCGGCTTTTCTCCTTGACGAAGTCAGCGCCTTGCCGTGTCAGGCGAGGCTCGCGGTGTGGTGGCTTTCATTGACACGATGGATGGTGAACACCGTGTCCTGCAGCTCGATCTCATTGAGGCAGCACGGGTCCTGCTTGATGCGCCAGTAGCGCGACAGTGGCAGACCCAGGCTATGCAGCAGCAGGACGCGATTGATGCTGTCGTGGCCCACCAGGACGACCGTCTGGTCCCGATGCTTGCGCAGCACGATCCGCAGTACGTTGATGGCGCGCCCCAGCACACCGGCCATCGTCTCGCCACCCGGAATCACGGCAAGATCGGGTGCCTCAAACCACAGACGCGACTCGTCGGGCCAGCGTGAACGCACCTCTTCGTGCGTGAGTCCCTGCCACTGACCGTAGTCGGTATCGGCAAGGTCTTCGAGCACGTGCACCTTCGAGGCCGTGGCGCGGCCGATGGCCTCCCCCGTGTGAACACACCGCGAGAGCGGGCTGGCGTAGATGGCATCGGGCTTCCAGCCCTCTGCGACGCGCCTGCCGAGCGCTTCAGCCTGCCGCTTTCCCAGCTCCGAAAGTGGCAGTTCGGCACGCCCGCGAAAGCGCTCAGGCGCGATCCAGTCCACATGACCATGACGGGTCAGGATAACGTTTGTCATTCATTCACTCTCCATAAAAACAGGTTTTCAAGACATCAACGGACGAAGGCGTGGGTCCCCGCATAGGTGGCCGCGCTTCCCAGCGCTTCCTCGATGCGCAGGAGCTGGTTGTATTTCTCGACGCGCTCGCCGCGACAAGGCGCGCCGGTCTTGAGGTGCCCGGTGTCCAGCGCGACTGCCAGGTCCGCGATGAAGCTGTCCACGGTCTCGCCGCTGCGGTGCGACACCATCGCACCCCAGTTGGCGTTGTAGGCCAAGGCGACGGCAGACAAGGTTTCTGTCAGCGTGCCGATCTGATTGGGCTTGATCAGCACCGCGTTGGCCACGTCCTCGCGGATACCGCGCTCAATGCGCTCGACGTTGGTCACGAAGAGGTCGTCGCCGACCAGTTCGATCTTCTTGCCCAGGGTCTGGTTCAGCAGCGCCCAGCCGCTCCAGTCGTCTTCCGCCAGGCCGTCTTCCAGGACCTTGATGGGGTAGCGCGCCACCCACTCGACGTAGAGTGCGACCAGTTCCTCGGCCGTGACCGTGCGCCCTTCGCTGCGCAAGTGGTACATCCCGTCGTGATAGAACCCACTCGATGCAGGGTCCAGCGCCAGGACGACATCCTTTCCCGCTTCGTAACCAGCCCGCGAGATGGCCGCCAGGATCAACTCCACCGCGTCGCTGTTGCGTTTGAGCGGCGGCGCGAACCCGCCTTCGTCGCCCACAGTGGTGGAGTGGCCCTTGTCCTTAAGGACTTCGCGCAGACGGTGGTAGATCTCGGCACCGCAGCGCATCGCTTCGGCAAAGCTCGAAGCGCCCACCGGAGCGATCATGAACTCTTGGAAATCCACTCCCTGCCAGTTCGCATGTACCCCGCCGTTGAGGACGTTGAACATGGGCACGGGCATGCGGTGGACCTCGGGTCCGCCCAAATGTCGGAACAGTGGCTGTTGGGCGGCCTGCGATGCCGCCCGCGCCACGGCCAGGCTCGCGCCGAGGATCGCGTTGGCGCCGATGCGGCTCTTGTTCGCCGTGCCGTCGTAGTCCCGCAGCCGCCGGTCGATCGTCTCCTGATCGAAGGCGTCGGCATCGAGCAGCACCGCGGCAATGCCTTTGTTTACATGGGCCACAGCGGCACGGACCCCTTTGCCGTCGAAACGCCGGATGTCGCCGTCGCGCAGTTCGACGGCCTCGTGGATGCCGGTCGAAGCTCCGGCCGGAACCGCGGCGCGTCCCATCACGCCGCTGCTCAGGTGCACATCGACCTCGATGGTCGGATTGCCGCGCGAATCGAGGATTTCACGCGCGTGAATCATCTTTATCTTGGAAACCATATAACCCCCTGCAATTGAACTTGGACGGGCGGGACGCGTGGCCTTGGTGTCCGGATCTGCCCGCGCTTTCAATCAGCCCGCAGCTTGCCGGTCAGGTCTTTGCCCTGCCCACAGGTGATCGCGTCGCCAGCAGCCACGCGCGCCAGACAGCCGTGCTCGCCGTTCGCGCGTTCGTAGATCAAGCCGTTTTCCACGGTGCGCACTGCGTACCACTCCGTGTCGCTCAGGGGTGCGACAACGCTGGCACTGCACACCATGACGACGGACCAGGCGATGAGCGCAGCGATCAGCCGACCGTTTTCCCGCAGCCAATCGCGCATGCCCGGCTCGGGCGGCAGGTTGTAAACCCTCAACATGGCAGTCTCCTGGACCAAGTCATGAGTCGCGCCAAAGGTGCTTACTTCGCGCCCAGACCGATGCGTCCGTACTCGACGGGCACCTTCACGTAGGTCAGGTCGATCGCTTCCTGCGCCAGCGCGTCCATCAAACGCCGGCAGGCCGCTTCGTCTACGGAGACGGTCACCGCCAGCGGTTGGTCGGCCAGTTCGAAGAAGTGCGCGGAGTGGAAGCGGCCGACGTGATCGAATCCTTCCGCACCGCCCACCAGCGTGCCGCCGACAGCGCCATGGTCCTTGGCGAACTCCAGGAGCCAGTCACCGATGGGCTTGTGCCCGTGGCGGCGGTCCTGCGCCGTGAAGAATGTCAGTTGGTAGCCTTTCATGGGGTCTCCTTTACGATTGGCGAGTAGCGGATGCGGACGCCATGCCCAGCGCCGTCATCGTGAGCGAGCCGCCCACGTGCAGCGCCAGCATGCCGGCCGACCAGCCCAGGCGGCCGTCGCGCAGCAGCGTGAGCAGTTCGGCCGAGAACGTGGAAAAGGTGGACAGACCACCAGCGAGCCCGGTGATCACGAACAGGCGCCACACGGGCGACAAGCCCGGTGCCATCCCGAAGTAGGCGATCGCAAAACCCACGATGTAGGCCGCAATCAGGTTCGATGCCAGGGTGCCCATCGGGATCGGCGGCACCAGGGCGTTCATCGCCACGCTCAGGCCGTAGCGCAGGAGCGCGCCGATGATGGAGCCGAGGCTGATGGCCAGGACTGCGTATGCGCCGCTCATCGTCAAACGCCCCGGGTCGCATTGCCGGAGGCGGTCCTCAGGTGCGACAGCGGCAGCTCACACAGGAACAGCACGGCGTGGACCTTCTTCAACTCGTCCCCGTGCTCGTGCATGAACGCCCGCAGCCGCTGCTCGGTGTCCAGCAATTCCAGGCATTCCGGGTGCCGCATGCCCGTCAGTTCGGGGTGCTGGTGCGACAAGCGTTCTCCTGGCAGGTAGCCCGAACTGACCCGGTGCAGCATGGCCTGCAGGATGTTGGCCTTCTTGGCCACGGTAAGCAGGTGATGCGCCAGTGCAGGCGCGCTCAGGTGGTGCCAGAAACGGGTGACCTTGGCCCGGGTTGCGGTCGGGAAGTACAGCCGCAGCGCCGCGATGGTCTGGGACGTGTCTGTTTTCATTCAACGCTTTCCTTGGAGACAGGGGGCAGTGCCACAGGATCTGCGGCGGAAGACTTCGAGGTTTCGCGGCGCTTCTTGAGGAAGGCGGCAAGATCGGCGATGCGCAGGTCTTCAGGGACAGCGGCCCGATGCCGGCGGTGCTTGCTGTGGCCTACGCGCTGCGCGTGGTAAATGCCGGTGTGCCCCGAGAACAGGTAAGCCGTGACGCAGCCGATGGCCGCCAGCGGACCGATCTCGGCACCGAACAGTTCCATCGCCATCAGGGTCGTGGCAATCGGGGTGTTGGCCGCGCCGGAGAACACCGCGACGAAGCCGATGCCGGCCATGAAAGCGAACGGCATCTGCAGGATCGGCGCCAGTGCGTTGCCCAGGGTAGCGCCGATGTAGAACAGCGGGGTGACCTCACCGCCCTTGAAGCCCGTGCCCAGCGACGCGACCGTGAAGCCGAACTTGCCAAGGAAATCCCACGGCTGCATCGGCTCCTGGAAGGCGCGCTCGATCTCCGGGATGCCCAGACCGATATACTGGTAGCCATCGAGCGCCCAGACCGCGAGGGCGATGACGATGCCGCCGGCGAACGGCCGAAGGGGTGCGTAATGGATGAGCCGCTTGACCCGCGCCCCGAGCGCGTGAGTGACGCGGGCGAACAGCATGCCGACGATGCCGAACACGACCCCGGCGAGCACGACCGCCACCACGCTCCAAGCGCCGACCGGCACGATCTGCCCGATCGCGTAATGGGCGTGGTGCACGCCCCAGGCCAGACATACCTGATCGGCCACGATGCCCGCCACCATGCAGGGGAACAGGGCGTCATAACGCATGCGCCCGATGGCCAGGATTTCCAGCCCGAACACGGCGCCCGCCATGGGCGTGCCGAACACCGACGAGAAGCCTGCGGCGATGCCGCACATCAGCAGGATGCGTCGGTCTTCATGTTCCAGGCGGAACACGTGGGTGAGTTGGTCGGCCAGCGCGCCGCCCATCTGCACCGCAGTGCCTTCGCGGCCCACGGAAGCACCGAAGAGGTGTGACACCACCGTGCCGCCCAGCACCAGCGGCACCATGCGTAGCGGAACCACCTTCTTGGGGTCGTGGATCTCGTCGATGATGAGGTTGTTGCCTCCGTCCACCGTCTTGCCGAGCAGGTGATACACGAGGCCCACGCCCAGGCCGGCCAGCGGCAGCAGCCAAATCACCCAAGGGTGGGACTCGCGCCAGGCCGTGGCATGATCGAGGGAGACGAGGAAGAAGGCGGAGGCGCTGCCGGCCAGGACGGCAACAACGCTGGCGATGAGAAGCCACTTGCCCACGTAGGGCAGCAGCTCAAGCTGTTCTAGACGGCGATTAGGCATGGGGTCGGTTCGCTCGAAATCCATCGGGCTGACCCATGCAAGAGATGTGGACGTGAACGCCTACAGCCCCGACAGAAGGTCAGGTAACTGTAGGCGTCATCGGCAGCGAATGCTGCGGTTCGGTTTCCCAGGAGGAACGCCATCTCCAAGCGCGCACTATACCCTTTCGTGACGAAATGGTCGAGCGCAGTTTCAGTGAATCCCTTCGGATCCCTGCCGGGCTCCCTGGCGGTGCTGGGGTGCCGGCCGCGGCGCTGGGCCTAATCGAGGGCGCGGCCGATGCGGTGGCCAGCTTCACCAAGATGGTGTCGGGCTACCTCGCTCGGCCATCGCAAAGCACTGGTCCTGCTCGGCTATGCGCTCACTCCGCTCGTCCAGGTCTTCATCGCACTGGCGGTGGGATGGCCGCTGCTGCTCCTGGGTCAGTTGCTGTCCTGATTCGGCAAGGGACTGCGCGGGCCGCTACGCGACGCCATCGTGATCCAGGCGGTGAGCGCGCAGACCCCTGGACGCGCGTTCGGCTTTCACCGGGCGATGGATACGGTGGATGCGGTCGCCGGGCAGCTGCTGGGCGTGGCTGCGCTGGGGTGGGCGCAGACGCTGCATTGAGACGACGTAGCCAGCCCGTTCCGCGTGGTGCTCGGGCTGTCCGTGATCCCTGGCCTGCTGGCCGTGCTGGTTTTCCTGACGCTCGTGAACGCCCCCAGCAATCGCCCAATCCCGGCCTGCGCTTCTTCGGCGCGCTGCACGAGCTGCCAACACGGTTCAAACGCTACCTCTGCGCGGTCGGGTTGTCTGGCCTGGGGAACTTCTCGCACAGCCTGCTGATCCTGGCCGCCACGCACTTGCTGGCGCCCTCGATCGACATCATGCATGCGACACAGGTCGCCGGGCTGCTCTACGTGGGACGCAACGCCGTGCAGGTGCTGGCTTCCTATCCGGTTAGCGCCTGGGCGGATCGCATCGGCCCGCTGCCGCTATGGGTGGCGGGCTACGCGCTGGGCGCGGCCACTGCTGTGCTGGCGGCACTCGCCTTCTGCCTGGGCATAGGCAGCCTGCCGCTGCTCGCCACCAGTTTTGTGGCCGCGGGGCTCTACGTGGCGATGCAGGAGGCGCTGGAATCCACGGTCGCCGCGGGCATGATCGAACCGCAAGCGCTGACTATGAGCTACGGAGCGCTGGGCACCGTCGATGGCAGCGCCAAGTTCCTGTCGAGTGCGGTCGTAGGCACCGTATGGACGATGACCTCGCCGGTACTGGGCTTAGGGTTGGCTGTCGTCCTGATGCTGACCGGAACGGTTGCACTGGGCCGCCTCAACCGATGAGGATGCGCCACGTCGATCGATTCCCTGCGATGTCGCGTCTGGCCTGATGCACCCCAGCGACCGACCTTCTATGCCCACGGCCCTTCGGGGCCGTTTGTTTTGGTCGGCGCCAGGAAATCGGACGGCCCTCATTTCGCATTGTTTGCTGTCGCAACCTCACGCAGCGGCGATGGTGAGGGCTCGATGTTTCAGGACGACGCGCCATGTGCCCCTCACCACCCTGGTTTCACCACCCCGAACGCCGCCTGCTGGCGGGTTTTCTCGGCCTCCTTTGGTCGGTGCTGGCTGGCGGCTGCGCGACGACGAGCGCGCCGGTCGCGCCCGACACAATCGAGGAATCCTCGGCCGCGCCCGCATCCGAGGCGCCCGAATACATCCCCGTCGTGCGCTACGGGCGCTACACCCTCGTGGAACTGGCACCGACAGCAGCGCAGCGCGACCTGCTTTTGCAGACCATCGACGTGTCGATGCCCGAGGATGCCCGCGCCACGGTCGGCGACGGGCTACGGCATGTGCTCAAGCGCAGCGGCTACGGCTTGTGCCAGACGGCGCACGCGGTGGTCGAGCTGTACGCACTGCCGCTGCCGGCGGCGCACCTGCACCTAGGCCCCATGACCCTGCGCGAAGCGCTGCTCACCCTTGCTGGTCCGGCCTGGGAACTGCACGCGGATGACCGCGCGCGGCAAATCTGCTTCGAGCGTCCCAACGACAGCATGACCGCCGACAAGGCACCCGCGCTGCCCGCCAACGAGGCGGTGCAGACGTTTCCGCTGGCGCCCGCGGCATCGGGAGGCCAGCCATGAACGGCCCGCAGCCCGCCCAGCGCTCAACCGCCGCCGTGGTGGTGCAGAGCCTGATGTGGCTCTGGCTGATCGGCCTCAGTGTCCTCATTGCCCTCGGCTACCAGGCCATGAACGATCAGGCCGACCAGGATCGCCTCAATTCCCGCCTGCAACGCCTCGAAGCGCTGGCGACGGGCCTGGCCGAGACCGTCGAGGCCATCCAGCAGCGTCCAGCCGTCGCCACGGCGACGGACCTCAAGGACACGCGCCAAATCCTGGAGGCACGCGCCGCCCAGGTCGAGCAATCGCTGAGCGACTATGCCGCCGCCGCCGACCTTCAGGCGCTGCGCGCCGAAGTCGAGCAAGTCAAGACGCGGCAGACCGCTGCGCGCGCCGCTGCACCCGCCCAGCCGCGCAGCGGGAACAAGCCCACCGCCAAGCCCGAACCACCGCCGCTCCCGTTCCGCATCGTGGGTGCCGAACTGCGTGCCGGCGAGCGCAGCGTGTCCGTCGCGCCGAGCAGTGGCGACTTCACGCCCGACCAGCTTCAAGTGCTGCTGCCAGGTGATGCGGTCGGCCCGTGGCGCTTGCAGGCCGTCGAGGGCAACACCGCGGTGTTCCAGGCCGGCGACCAGACCCGCCGCGTGGCGATTCCCTGACCGGAGTACAGCGCATGAAGCCATCGATCGTCCTTTCCGCGCTCCTGCTGGCATCCACCCAGTTTCCCGCGTGGGCTCAGCAGCCGGCCACGGCTCCGGCCCGCAATGCGCAGAGCCAGGAGCGCCCGCTGGCCGCACGCGCTCTGGACGGCCGGGTGTCAAGCGACTGGGGCCTGCAACCGCAGGAGTGGGCGCGCTACCGCGAACTGATGGACGGGCCGCTGGGCATCTACTCGCCCAACCTGGACCCGCTGTCGGCCCTAGGCATCGAGGCCCGCACCGACGAGGAGCGGCGCCGCTACGCAGAACTGCAGGTGCAGGTCGAGGCGCGCCGCGTCGAGAAGCTGCTTGCCTATCAGCGCGCCTACGACGAGGCCTGGCAGCGCCTGAACCCCGGAATGCAGCGGGTGAACCTGCCGGACGACAAGCCGGTCGCCGGCGCCACGCGCGGCTCCGGCCGCACAGCAGTGTTCGTCAAGGACGGCTGCGTGGCCTGCAGCCAGCTCGTCCAGCGCCTGCAATCTACGGGCGCCGAATTCGACCTGTACATGGTCGGCAGCCGCCAGGATGACGCGCGCATCCGCGACTGGGCCAAGCGCGCGAACGTCGATCCGGCACGCGTGCGCAGCGGAAGCATCACGCTCAACCACGACGGCGGTCGCTGGCTAACATTGGGGGTGCCCGGCGATCTGCCGGCGGTCGTGCGCGAGGTGAACGGCCAATGGCAGCGCCAGCCGTAGCCGCTCTCCTGCGCGCACTGGTGCTCATCGCCGGCTTCTGCGCCTGCGTTGCCCAGGCCGAGGAGGTTCCGCCACCGGCCTATCAGCTCGCCGCGCAGCGCGCTGGCATCCCCTCGACGGTGCTCTACGCCGTGGCCTTGCAAGAGAGCGGCATCCGCCGCCACGGGCGCATCGTTCCGTGGCCGTGGTCCCTTAATGTCGCCGGCCAGTCGCACCGCTACGCGACCCGTGCCGACGCCTGCGCGGGCTTGCAGCGGGCAATGCGCTCCACGCCGCACACGCGCATCGACGCGGGCCTGGGCCAGATCAACCTCGGCTACCACCAGCAGCGCTACACCAGCGCGTGCGACTTGCTAGACCCGTACCGCAACCTCGCCATCGCCGCCGAGATCCTGCGGGAGCAGCACACCCCCGGCGAGGACTGGTTGCTGGCGATCGGCCGCTACCACCGTCCTGCCGGGGGTGAGCCTGCCGCCCGCTACCGGCGCAGCGTATCCCGCCACCTTGCCCGCGTGCAGGGCCCGCGCCCAACCGCCGCGGTCCTCGCCGCGCGCCAGGAGACATCCCCATGACGACATCCCATCTGGCCTTACGAGGCCTGCTCGTGCTGCTGGCGAGTCTGCCGCTGGCCTCGCTTGCCGGCGAGCCGCTGATCGTGGTCGAAGACCGCGGCGGCACGTCGGCGCTGCCGTACTACGAAGCCCTGAACCTCCAGCCGCGCGCCAACGGGCCGGCCCGGCCGCCGATCCCGACGACCCAGGTTCCCGCCACCCCGGCAGGCGAGGCCGCAATGCTGCCGGTACGCAGCGCCAAGCTCGCGCCCGGCACCGTCGCGCGGCGGGTCATCGAGGCTCCGGGTCTTCGGCCTTTCGTGGTCGTCGGCGACGACGAAACCTCCCGGGCCTGGATGCGCCGCCAGGCGGCAGCGCTGCGCGAGCGCGGCGCGGTCGGCCTGGTGGTCAACGTCGAGACCGTGCAGGGCCTGGCGCGGCTGCGCGCCCTGGTGCCCGGCGTACCCCTCGCGCCCGTGTCCGGCGATGACCTGGCCGAGCGCCTGGGCCTGCGGCACTACCCGGTGCTGATCACGGCCACCGGCATCGAGCAATGAAGCCATGTCGGGGAAACAGCCGGTCGAGGTACTGCTTCGCCCAGCGGTGGAGCTATACACCGTTGCCGCATGCGCGGGCGCCGCGTTTCTGTCCCTGGTGGCCCCATGGTCGCTCGCGCTGAGCCCGTCCATGGGCGTCGGCAGCGCGCTGGCGTTCGGCGCCTACGGTGCCATCCGCTACCGCGATGCCCGCGTCATCCTGCGCTACCGGCGCAACATCCGCCGCCTGCCGCGCTACGTGATGACCAGCAAGGACGTGCCGGTCAGCCAGCAGCGGCTGTTCGTGGGGCGCGGGTTCCTGTGGGAGCAGAAGCACACCCATAGGCTCATGCAAACGTACCGGCCGGAGTTCCGCCGCTACGTCGAGCCCACACCAGCCTACCGGCTGGCGCGACGGCTGGAAGAACGGCTGGAGTACGCGCCGTTCCCGCTGTCCCGGCTGTCGAAACTCACCGGCTGGGACGTACCTTTCAACCCGGTGCGGCCGTTGCCGCCTGTGGGCGGCCTGCCGCGCCTGCACGGCATCGAACCCGAGGAGATGGACGTCAGCCTGCCGCTGGGCGAGCGCGTCGGCCACTCGCTGGTGCTGGGCACGACGCGCGTCGGCAAGACCCGGCTGGCCGAACTATTCGTGACCCAGGACATCCGGCGCGTGAACGCCGCGGGCGAGCACGAGGTGGTGATCGTCATTGACCCCAAGGGCGATGCCGATCTCCTGAAGCGGATGTACGTCGAGGCTAAGCGCGCCGGCCGCGAAGGCGAGTTCTACGTCTTCCACCTGGGATGGCCGGACATCTCCGCGCGCTACAACGCCGTGGGGCGATTCGGGCGTATATCGGAAGTCGCCACCCGCGTTGCGGGGCAGCTTTCCGGTGAAGGCAACTCGGCCGCCTTCCGAGAGTTTGCGTGGCGGTTCGTCAACATCATTGCCCGCGCCCTGGTGGAGCTGGGACAGCGGCCCGACTACATGCTGATCCAACGGCACGTCATCAACATCGACGCGCTGTTCATCGAGTACGCCCAGCATTACTTCGCCAAGACCGAGCCCAAGGCCTGGGAGGTGATCGTCCAGATCGAGGCCAAGCTCAACGAGAAGAACATCCCGCGCAACATGATCGGGCGCGAGAAGCGCGTGGTGGCGCTGGAGCAGTACCTCTCGCAGGCGCGCAACTACGACCCGGTGCTGGATGGCCTGCGCTCGGCGGTTCGCTACGACAAGACGTACTTCGACAAGATCGTCGCATCGCTGCTGCCGCTGCTGGAGAAGCTCACTAGCGGCAAGATCGCGCAGCTCCTGGCCCCGAACTACTCCGACCTGGCCGACCCGCGCCCGATCTTCGACTGGATGCAGATCATCCGTAAGAGGGCCATCGTCTATGTGGGCCTGGATGCGCTCTCCGACGCCGAGGTCGCCACCGCGGTCGGCAACTCGATGTTCAGCGATCTCGTGTCGGTCGCCGGGCATATCTACAAGCATGGGATCGACGATGGCCTGCCGGGCGCATCGGCCGGTGCGCGCGTGCCGATCAACGTCCATGCCGACGAGTTCAACGAATTGATGGGCGACGAGTTCATCCCGCTGATCAACAAGGGCGGCGGTGCCGGCCTGCAAGTCACTGCGTACACGCAGACCCTGTCGGACATCGAGGCCCGCATCGGCAACCGCGCGAAGGCAGGCCAGGTGATCGGGAATTTCAACAACCTGTTCATGCTGCGCGTGCGCGAGACCGCGACCGCCGAACTGCTGACCCGGCAATTGCCGAAGGTCGAGGTCTATACGACCACCATCGTCAGCGGCGCGACCGACAGCTCGGACATTCGCGGGGCGACGGATTTCACGTCGAACACTCAGGACCGCATCAGCATGTCCAGCGTGCCGATGATCGAGCCGTCGCACGTCGTCGGCCTGCCGAAAGGCCAGTGCTTCGCGTTGCTGCAGGGCGGCCAGCTTTGGAAAGTGCGCATGCCGCTGCCGGCGCCGGACCCGGACGAAGTGATGCCGGCAGACTTGCAGCAACTGGCCGGGTACATGCGCCAGAGCTACAGCGAAGCGACGCAGTGGTGGGAGTTCACCAGTTCCCCCGCCTTGCAGGACACGGGCCTGCCCGACGACCTGCTGGATGACGCCGCTGCGGCCGAACCTCCCGCGGTGGCCATTGCCACCGACGAGGACACCGGCAACAAGGCCTCGCCATGAAGGACGCCGCCTCGACTGCACAACGGGAGCAGAACCAGCGCCAGGGCCTGATCGTCGGCACCATCACCTTGCCGTTCCGGCTGCTCGGGGTGCTGATCGGCTCGCTGCTGTTCTCGATCGTCGTGGAGTGCGTCGGCATGCACCTGTTCTGGAAGGACCAGGGCTGGCGGCACTCGCAGCAGATGTTGCAGTACGAACTGGGGCACCTGTCCAGCCACTTCACGCGCAGCGTCGTCGTGCAGGAGCCGGGGCGCACCGCGCACGAACTGGTGGATACCGGCTACGAATGGGTATTCGTTCGCTCCGGGCTGCTGGAGCGCATGAGCCAGACCGCCGAGCGCGCCCGCGCGCCGAGCCACGGGAGGATCCAGGACGGGGGGCGCAACTTTCGCTACTACATCAGCCAGGTCTATGTCTGGACCGAGAACTACCTGATTGCCGCGGCCTTCACCACCCTCACGTTTCTGGTGCGCCTGCTGGTTCTGGTGCTCACGTTGCCGCTGATCTGCACCGCGGCGTTCGTCGGCCTGATCGACGGTCTTGTGCGGCGGGACGTGCGCCGGTTCGGCGCAGGCCGGGAATCCGGCTTCATCTACCACCGCGCGAAGGCGAGCCTGATGCCGCTGGCCGTGCTGCCGTGGGTCACGTACCTGGCCTTGCCGATCTCTGTGCATCCACTGCTGATCCTGCTGCCCAGCGCAGCCTTGCTGGGACTGGCCGTGAGCCTGACTGCGGGCAGCTTCAAAAAATACTTGTGATGACAGAGAAACCAGATCATTAGGCAACTCATTCAGTATTTCTTATTTATTGAATTTGCTGACCAAGGATTTTCTCGCGATACATATTGGCCAAATGGCGCGCCCTCATGCTCCACTGCTCTGTAATCTTTGGGAAATCTGTTGCGCCGCGCCCATCCATTCCTTGCAATGTAACGTAGCCCTGCCCATCCTGTCCGCGTACAAAAGCTATGTAGTTATATATTGAATCTCGAAATTCAGTGAGAGCATAAAAGAAGGCATCGCCAGCCGGAAGCGCACGAGATAAGTCAATGCGACCTTGGGCATATAAAAAATCATTGACACCCTTCATTCCCCATCCTACCCGATCCAACTCAATGTAAAGATTGTCCACGGCGTCATAATGCACAGATGGAATGTAACCACATGAAAAGTCCCATGTTTCGAGCCAGTCGAGAAAGTCAGACCTGAAATATGAAGGAACAATATTTTGAAGTGTGGCTATGGAATCCGCCATCTGCTGAGGCGTTAATGCGCTCCTGGCAACTTGAAATGCTGATGGGAAAATTCTCTTACAGACATCTTGTGGGATAAAACTAATATCAGAAATTTCACCCCAATAGACCACGTGAACCGGAAAAATCGATCCATCCAGCCTTTTGTGTTGAGTGCCATGGAACTGATGATGATTTATGCTGGTATGGCGATTTGCCGTTGTGAAAATCACATAACAACCAATCGGCTCAGGGAAGGAATCGGTCTTACTCAACTCAGCCGTAACGTCTGTAGAGTTTAGTTGATTAACAAATTTTGCCTGCCCAAACACTGAGTAGCCGCCAACGGCAGGAAAAATGTCAATGCCATGCTGCCTTTGCCCATTTCCGCCGTATCTTCTGAATTGCACGTCATACCTCATATTCCGCGCGACCCAGTCCCTCATGAGGTAGCAGCAAATTTCCTCAAAATCTTGATCAGTTCTAAAGGTCAGTCCTTGCATTTTTATCCTGGATCTTTGTAAGAGCGTTGATATTTTGCCACGCGGCCGGTGGAAATTCCCTTCTTGAATTCTGGCCTGACGACCACTCCCTGAGCGAACTGGACGCACGCTGCCAATCAAACCGATCAGCGCAGTTTCCTATTGTTTGCTGCCTGCAGTCACCCTGAACTCCACCATCGCACTATTCTGATCACACAGGAATGGCGCGATGTTGGCTCCGATCTGGCAGCGCGCCGCGCATCGCGGCGTGCCCATTTTTCTCGTGACGGCCCTGCTGCTGGGTCAGTCCCCGATGGCGTTGGCCGAGTCCCCCGCACAGCGCCAGGAGCTGGTCGCCGCGCTGCGCCAACTCGACGCGCTGGAGCGCACCGTCGCCGACAGCGCCGCGCGTGCCCCCATCCAGCCGGGCGAGCGCTACCACTTCGATTACCCGCGGTTGCTGGCTGACTTGGCGCGCGTGCGCGCCGGCATCCAGGCCCATCTCACACCGTCGCGTGCCCAGCCGCGCGACCCCTCCGAACTGGCCAGCGACTACCGCACCGAGCGGTCCGCTTCGCCATCGCCGACGACTACGGAAGCCAAGCCATGAACGGCGCCCAGGTCTCGGCATTTCAAGCCAACAGCGGCATCGCGCCTTCGGCGATGGCGACCGTCCTGGTCGGCGCCGTGTTCGCGGTGCTCCTCGTCTGGGGCGTCTGGGCCATCCGAACGGCCTACGTGGGGTGGTCCGAGAGCCGCCTCAACCAGCGCCAGTTCCTCGGCGTCTGCATCCGCTTCGTCGCGATGTACCTCGTCCTGAGCTTCTTCCTCCTCTCCTGACCTGAAAGGCACGACCATGCAAAACCGCATCCTCCATTCCCGCCTTGCCCAGCGCGCCGCTGTGGCACTGGGCTCCGCCGCGCTGCCCGCGCTGTCGTTCGCGCAAGGCTTGCCGCAGTTGGAAAACCCGACCCGCGGCACCGGCAACGGCATCATGGAAACGATCAGGAACTACGGCTACGACATCATCATGCTCGTAGCCCTCCTGGTCGTGGCGTCGATGTTCATCGGCGTCTGCTACCACGCCTACGGCACCTACGCGGAAATCCACACCGGCCGCAAGACCTGGGGCCAGTTTGGCCTCACCGTCGCGATCGGTGCCGTGCTGCTCGTGATCGGCATCTGGCTGCTCACCGAAGCCACCGGCATCCTGTAAGGCGAGGCCGGTATGTCCGAGCAGCAGCACGTCCGTGCGGACGGGACGGTCACGTTCCTTCCGCATCGGCTCAACCGCCACCCTGTTGTCGTGCGCGGCCTCACCGCCGACGAACTGTGGATCTGCTGCGGCCTGTCCGGCGCCGCCGGCCTGCTGGTCGGCGCGCCGCTGTCCTGGGTGTTCCGCACGATCGCCATCGCGCCGACGTTCGTCGTCCTGGGCGTGGCCCTGGGCGTCTTCATCGGCGGCGGCATCCTGCGCCGGCTCAAGCGCGGGCGCCCCGACACCTGGCTGTACCGGCAACTGCAATGGCGCATCGCCACGCGCCATCCACTGATGGCGGGATGGGTAGGCGGCCACGTGCTGATCTCGCGCTCCGGCTTCTGGTCCACCCGAAGGTCCGTTGCAAGGGGGGCACGATGAGCCGCTTCAAGAACGAGATCACCCACCTGCAGGCGCACATCAAGACGCTTCGCCTGGGTGCTGGTGCGCTGGTCATCGTCGCCCTGGTCATGGGCGGTGGCTGGTGGAGCGCGCCGCGCGACCTGACCATCCACGTCCCGCCCGACCTGCGCTCGGGCAGTACCCGCAAGTGGTGGGAAGTGCCGCCCGAATCGGTCTATGCGTTCACGTTCTACGTGTTCCAGACCCTCAACCGCTGGCCGACGAACGGCGAAGAGGACTATCCGCGCAACCTCCACACGCTCTCGCCGTACCTTACCCCGTCCTGCCAGGCCTTCCTGCGCGCGGACTACGACTACCGCCGTTCCACGGGCGAGCTGCGCCAGCGCGTGCGCGGGATTTATGAGATCCCCGGCCGCGGCTACGGCGACGACCCCACGGCGCGCGTGCGCGTGGTCTCCGACCGCGACTGGGTGGTGACGCTCGACATCACCGCCGACGAGTACTACGGCGCCGAGCAGGTCAAGCGCGCGCTCGTGCGCTACCCGGTGAAGGTCACGCGGGTGGACGTCGATCCCGCCCGCAACCCCTTCGGCCTGGCGCTGGACTGCTACGACGGCGCGCCCCAGCGCATCAGCGCACCGGAGCCGACTCGCCCGGCACCTGGCGGCCTGTCTCCGCAAGCGCCCCAAGGAGGAAACACCCCATGAAGCATCCTGTACTCGTGCTGCTGGGGCTGCTGGCCGTGGCCGCGGCACCCGTCTCCCATGCTGTGGAGATTCTGCGGTGGGAACGCATGCCGCTGGCGGTGCCGCTGAAGGTCGGCCAGGAGCGCATCGTGTTCATCGACCGGAACGTCCGCGTGGGCGTGCCCGCAGGCGTGGGCGAACGCCTGCGCGTGCAGAGCGCAGGTGGCGCGGTGTACCTGCGCGCCAGCGAGCCGATCGAGCCCACGCGGCTGCAATTGCAGGACGCCGACACGGGCGCGCTGATCCTGCTCGACATTGCGGCCGAGCCGCCCAAAGACGGCGAAGCCGAGCTGGAGCCGGTGCGCATCGTCGAGGGCAGCAGCACCCCTGCGCGCTACGGCGATCAGCCAGGCGGTGCCGATGAGGCCCCGGCACGCGCCCAGGACCAAGCAGGTACGCGGGCGACCCGGCGCGAAACCCCGGTTCCGGTCGTCCTGACGCGCTTCGCCGCGCAGAACCTCTACGCGCCGCTGCGCACTGTGGAGTCGCTGCCTGGCGTCATGCGGGTGAACCTGCGCCGTGACCTCGACCTCGGCACGCTGATGCCGACGCTGCCGGTGCGCGCGGTCGCGCTCGCGTCGTGGCGTCTGGAAGACCAGTGGGTCACGGCCGTGCGCCTGACCAACAGCAGCAGCGGCTGGGTCACGCTCGACCCGCGCGTGCTGCAAGGCGATTTCCTCACCGCCACCTTCCAGCACGAAGCGCTCGGACCGCGCGGGACGCCCGAGGACACGACCGTCCTGTACCTGGTGACGCGCGGGCACGGCCTCGCGCAATCGCTGCTGCCGGCGATCCACCGCTTCGACCCGGCCGTGCATCTGCCGCAGCGGGAAGCTGAAGCCGA
>CAJXRS010000009.1 GCA_913060555.1 uncultured Gammaproteobacteria bacterium
GATCATGCCTAGTCTCGTGGGCTCGGAGATGTGTATAAGAGACAGGACCTACAAGATCCGCCGGGAAGCCCCATGATCTACGCCGAGATCACCGGATGGGGGCGTTGTCTGCCGCCCGCCGTGCTCGCCAATCGCGACATCGAAACGATCATGGACACGTCCGATGAGTGGATCACCACGCGCAGCGGGATCCGCGAGCGGCGCATCAGCCATGTGCCCAATGCCGCCCTCGGGGAGGTCGCGGCGTTGCGGGCCCTGGCCGCGGCCGGCGTGGACGCGCGCGACGTCGAACTGATCGCCTATGCCACCACCACGCCGGACGAGGTGGTGCCCAACACCGGCTCCATCGTGCAGAACCGGATCGGCGCAGTGCATGCCGGGGTGCTGGATCTCAACGCCGCCTGCAGCGGTTTTCTGTACGCCTTCAACATGGTCTCCGACATGATCCGCATGGGCAGCATCCGCACCGCCCTGGTGATCGGCTCGGAGCGGCTGAGCTCGCTGATGAACTGGTCGCGGCGCGAATCCGCGATCCTGTTCGGCGATGGCGCCGGCGCCGTGGTGCTGCAGGCCTCGGCGCGCGAATCCGGCTTCTTCGCCGGCAAGCTGGGCTGTGTGCCGGGCACCCGCGAGTTGCTGGCCATCCCCGATTTCGGCCTCGATGCCATCGCCCAGTTCCGTCCCCTGGACATCTCCATCGACTTCAGCGGCCCGGAGATCTTCAAGCATGCGGTCAAGGGCATGGGCGACGCCTGCGAGGCGGTGCTGGCGCAGAGCGATACCCGCCTCGATCAGCTCGATCTGATCATTCCCCATCAGGCCAACGTGCGCATCGTCGAGGCCGTGGTCAGACGCCTGGGCGCCGATATGGACAAGGTGGTGTTGACCCTCGCCAGGTACGCCAACACCTCGACCAGCACCATCCCCATCGCGCTGTGCGAGGCGCTGGAGGAGGGCCGGGTGCAGCCCGGCATGACCATTCTCTTCACGGCCTTCGGGGCCGGGCTGACCTGGGGCGCCAGTCTGCTCAAATGGGGCGACCGCACCAGTCCCTTGGGTCTGTCCGACGCCGAACTGCCGCCCTGTGAGCAGACCGGGCTGGAACTTGTCCAGGCGGCCATCGCGCGCCGCGCGCACCAGCAGCCGGCGTCTTGAAGCGGATGTCCGCAGCGACCGCACCGCAGTTCATTCACCTCAGCGTGCACAGCGAGTACTCGCTGGTCGACGGCCTGATCCGCATCGACGAACTGGTGGAACGCGCCGCGCAACTGGGCATGCCGGCCGTGGCGCTGACCGATGTCTGCAACTTCTTCGCGCTGGTGCATTTCTACCAGGCCGCCGAGGCGCGCGGCCTCAAGCCGATCTGCGGTGCCGAGTTCACCTTGCTGGCGGCGGACGATGCGCCGCCGGCGCGGCTGACCCTGCTGGTGCAGAACGAAGCGGGCTATCGAAATCTGACCCGGCTGATCTCGCGGGCCTATCTGGAGGGCCAGGTGCGCGGCCGGCCGGCACTGCGCCGCGCCTGGCTCAGCGACGCCGCCGAGGGGCTGATCGCCCTCTCCGGGGGGCGCGCCGGCGATATCGGCCAGGCGCTGCTCGCCGGTCGCGGCGAGGCCGAAGCCCTGCTCGACGGCTGGCTGCGCGATTTTCCCGAGCGCTTTTACCTCGAACTGCAGCGCACCGGCCGCCCCGGTGAGGACGACTACCTGGAGCGGGCGGTGGCGCTGGCCGCGGCCCGCCAGTGCCCGGTGGTCGCCACCAATGACGTCTGCTTTCTCACCCCGGATCAGTTCGAGGCCCACGAGGCGCGGGTGTGCATCCAGGAGGGCCGGACCCTCAACGACCCGCGCCGCGAACGCCGCTACAGCGATCGCCAATACCTGCGCTCGCCGGAGGAGATGGCGGAGCTGTTCGACGACCTCCCCGAGGCGCTCGCCAACAGTGTCGAAATCGCCCGGCGCTGCAACCTGGAGCTCAGACTGGGCGAGATCCGGCTGCCCGAATATCCGGTGCCGGAGGGGATGTCGACCAGCGCCTTCTTCTGTCAGCTCGCCCAGGACGGGCTGGAACAGCGGCTTGCCGCCCTGCCGGAAGCGCGAGGGCAGGACACGGATGTGCGTGCGCGCTATCAGGCACGCCTGGAATTCGAACTCGGCGTCATCGAGCAGATGGGCTTCGCCGGCTACTTCCTGATCGTCATGGATTTCATCCGCTGGGCGAAGGACAACGATATTCCCGTGGGGCCGGGGCGGGGCTCCGGCGCCGGCTCACTGGTCGCCTATGTGCTGGCAATCACCGACCTCGATCCCATCGCCTACGACCTGCTGTTCGAGCGCTTTCTCAACCCCGAGCGGGTGTCGATGCCGGATTTCGATATCGACTTCTGCATGGACAACCGCGACCGGGTGATCGCCTATGTCGCCGAGCGCTACGGGCGCGAGGCGGTTTCCCAGATCATCACCTTCGGCACCATGGCCGCCAAGGCGGTGGTGCGCGACGTGGCTCGGGTGCAGGGCAAGTCCTACGGGCTTGCCGACAAGCTCTCCAAGCTGATTCCCAACGAGCTCGGTATCACCCTGGCCAAGGCGCGCGAGCAGGATGAGGCGCTGCGCGATTTCCTGGCCGGCGACGAGGAGGGCCAGGAGATCTGGGACATGGCGCTCCAGCTCGAGGGCCTGACCCGCAATGCCGGCAAGCACGCCGGTGGGGTGGTGATCGCGCCAGGCGCGGTGACCGACTTCGCGCCGCTCTACTGCGACGCCGCCGGCGAGGGCGTGGTCACCCAGTTCGACAAGGACGACGTCGAGCGGGTGGGGCTGGTCAAGTTCGACTTCCTGGGCCTGCGTACCCTGACCATCATCGACTGGGCGGTGCGCAACGCCAACCGCGAACGCGCACGCGATGGCCGTCCGCCCATCGATATCGCTGCCATCCCGCTCGACGACCAGCCTACCTATACACTCCTTCAGCAGGCGCGCACCACGGCGGTGTTCCAGCTCGAATCGCGCGGTATCCGCGAGCTGATCCTGCGCCTCAAACCCAGCCGTTTCGAGGATATCGTCGCGCTGGTGGCGCTGTTCCGGCCCGGGCCGCTGCAATCGGGCATGGTTGACGACTTCATCGACCGCAAGCACGGCCGTCAGCCGGTGGCCTATCCCCACCCGCGTTATCAGCACCCGGCGCTCAAGCCCGTGCTCGAGCCCACCTACGGCATCATCCTCTACCAGGAGCAGGTGATGCAGATCGCCCAGGTGCTGGCCGGCTATTCGCTGGGCGAAGCGGACCTGCTGCGCCGCGCCATGGGTAAAAAGAAGGCCGAGGGGATGGCCGAGCAGCGCGCCGTGTTTCTGGCCGGCGCCAAGCACAACAGCGTCGACGCCGAACTCGCCGAGAACATCTTCGATCTGATGGAGAAATTTGCCGGCTACGGCTTCAACAAGTCGCACTCCGTGGCCTACGCACTGCTCGCCTACCAGACCGCCTGGCTCAAGGCCCACCATCCCGCGGCCTTCATGGCGGCGGTGCTGTCGGCTGACATGCAGCACACCGACAAGGTGGTGACGCTGATCGATGAGTGCCGCGACCTGGGCCTGGAAGTAAGACCGCCGGACGTCAACACCGGCAGCTACCAGTTCTCGGTGTCCGAAGCCGGTCAGGTGATCTACGGCCTGGGCGCCATCAAGGGTCTCGGGCAGGGCCCGGTGGAGGCGATCATTGCCGCCCGCGATGCCGGAGGACCGTTCCGGGATCTGTTCGATTTCTGTGCCCGGGTCGATCCCCGGCGGCTCAACAAGCGGGTGCTGGAAGCCCTGGTGCGCGCCGGCGCCATGGATGCCCTGGGGCCCGAGACCGACCGACGCGGCGTTCCCGCCGACATTGGCTATCGCCGCGCCGTGCTGCTCGCCGCCATGGATGAAGCCGTGCGCGGCGCCGATCAGCAGGCCCGTAACCGGGACGCCGGCATCGGCGACCTGTTCGGGGCCGGAGAATCCGAGGAGCCGACAAACGGCGGTTACGCAGCCCTTGCGCCGACCCGCGCGCTGGGTGTCGCCGAGCGACTGCGCGGCGAAAAGGAGACCCTGGGGCTGTACCTGACCGGACATCCGCTCGACGAATACGGCGGCGAACTGGAACTGTTGGTGCCGCAGCGCATCGCCGGCCTGCGCGCCGGCCGCGAAGCGCAGCGCGTGATGGGCCTGGTGGTGGGCATGCGCACCATGAAGACCCGCCGCGGCGATGCCATGTGTTTCATCACCCTCGACGATCGCAGCGCGCGCATCGAGGTGGCGCTGTTCGCCGAGCTCTACCGCGAGCATCGCGACAAGATCGGCCGCGATGCCATCCTGGTGGTGACCGGTCAGGCCAGCGAGGACGACTACACCGGCGGTCTCAAGATGCGCGCCGACGCCGTCCAGACCCTGGTCGAGGCGCGCCGCGCCGCGCTCAAGAGCCTGGTGCTGGAATTGCACACCGAGCAGGTGGGCCCGGAGCAGATTTCCCGGCTTGCCGATATCATTGCCCCCTACCGCAGCGGCGCCTGCCCGCTGCGCCTGCGGCTGCGCCGGCCGGGCGCCGTGGGCGACATCGCCCTGTCCGATGCCTGGGCACTCAACCCGGAGGATGAACTCCTGCACCGACTGCGGGATAATTTCGGCCGTGACAGCCTGCAACTCAACTACTGAGTCGGCGCGCCGACGACGCCCCGACGACCGGACCTCTTGATGAATCTCGATTATCTCGATTTCGAACAGCCCATCGCCGAACTGGAAGCCAAGATTGCCGAGCTGCAGACGGTCAGCGATGACAACGCGCTCAATATCGCCGAGGAGATCGCCACCCTGCGCGAAAAGTCGCGCAAGCTGACCGCCAGTATCTACAGCGACCTGACGTCCTGGCAGGTCGTGCAGATCGCGCGCCATCCGCTGCGACCCTACGCCAGCGACTACATCCCGCGGCTGTTCAGCGAATTCGACGAACTCCACGGCGACCGTCAGTTCGGCGACGATCCGGCGATCATCGGCGGTGTGGCCCGGCTCGACGACCGCCCGGTGGTGGTGATCGCCGAGGAAAAGGGCCGCGGCATCAGCGACAAGGTCCGCCGCAACTTCGGCATGCCCAAACCCGAGGGCTACCGCAAGGCGCTGCGCCTGATGGAGCTGGCCGAGCGCTTCTCGATGCCGGTGCTGACCCTGATCGACACCCCGGGCGCCTACCCCGGGATCGACTCGGAGGAGCGCGGCATCAGCCAGGCGATCGCCCGGAATCTGGCGGTGATGTCGCGCCTGCGCACGCCCATCATCTGCACCGTGATCGGCGAGGGCAGCTCCGGTGGCGCCATTGCCATCGGCGTCGGCGACTGGTTGAACATGCTGCAGTACTCGACCTATTTCGTCATCTCTCCCGAGGGCTGCGCCAATATCATCTGGAAGACGGTGGAGAAAGCGCCGCTGGCGGCCGAGGCCATGGGGGTGACCTCCCAGGTGCTGGAAGAGCTCGGCATCGTCGATGAAACCATCCCCGAGCCCCTGGGCGGCGCCCACCGCGATCTCGACGCCATGGCCGCGACCCTGCGCACCCGGCTCGCCGAGCAGCTGGCGCGGCTCGACGCCGAGCCGCTCGACCAGTTGCTGGACAAGCGCTTCCAGCGGCTGATGTCCTACGGCAACGGCTGACGCCGAGGATTCATGGTCAGCGCCGACGCCGAGCTGAGCGCCGCCCTGCCGGCGCCGCCGGCGCCGCCGGCGGGGCGCATCCTGATCGGCTACAGCGGCGGCCTGGATTCCCATGTGCTCCTCCACCTCGCGCGGCGGCGCTATGGCGCCGGCGCCGTGACCGCATTGCATGTTCATCACGGCCTGTCTCCCAACGCGGATCAGTGGCAGCGCCATTGCCTCGCGGTCTGCACGGATCTCGGGGTGCGCTGCCACGCCGAACGGGTGGCGGTGGGCGCCGGCCGCGGCGGCCCCGAGGCGCGCGCGCGGGCGGCGCGCTACGGCGTCTTCCGGCGGCTGCTGGGCGCCGACGATCTGCTTCTGCTGGCGCATCACGCCGATGATCAGGCCGAGACCCTGCTCTACCGGCTGCTGCGCGACGGCGTGCCAGCCGGCATGCCGGAGCGCCGAGCCCTGGGCGCCGGGTGGCTGGCGCGGCCGCTGCTGCCTTTCCCGCGGGCCAGACTGCACGGCTACGCCCTGGCCCGGGGGCTGGAGTGGATCGAGGACGAGAGCAACGCCGCTTTGCACGCGGATCGCAACTATCTGCGCCACTTGGTGCTGCCCGCGTTCGCCGGGCGCTGGCCGGATGCCGTGGCGCGCCTGGGGTGTGCGGCGGCACGCGGCGCCGTTGCCGGGCGCCTGCAGCGCGACCTGGCCGCGATGGATCTCACGGCGGCCGACGAGCGTTCCGAACGCGTGGGCTGGAGCCTCGACCTCGCGCCACTGCTGGCCCTGCCCGGCCATCGCCGCGATAACCTGTTGCGTCACTGGTTGCCGGCGCCCGATGCCCCAGAACCCGGGGCGCGGGCGCTCGCCAGCCTGGCCGCCCAGCTGGATGCCGCTGCCGACGCCGAGCCCCTGGTGACTTGGCCGGGCGGCCAGTGGCGGCGCTTTCGCGGTCGGCTGTACCTGCTGCCCGCGGGTTGGGGGAGGGCGCCGGACGCGCAGCGCGGCCCCTGGCCCTGGACGCCGGGTGCGCCGCTGCGGCTGCCGGACGGCGCCGCGCTCGCTGCCCGGACCGCAACCGGCCGCGGGGTGCGCGGCGGAGGCGGGTTCCTGGTGCGCTATCGCCGCGGCGGTGAGCGGCTGCGGCCCCTGGGCCGCGCGGCGTCCAATACGCTGAAGAAGATTCTCCACGAGCAGGGCCTGGAGCCCTGGTTGCGCGACCGGGTGCCCCTGATCGAGCGGGATGGCCGGTTGGTCGCCGTGGGTGACCTGTTGGTCTGTGCCGAGGCTGCCGCCGGGCCGGGCGAGGCCGGCTGGCTGCCGGAGTGGCGCTGCCCAGTGCGCTGAACGGCACAGTTTTCACAATAACAGTAAATTAGCGCTGGAAATTCACGACGAATTGCAGATACTAGTGGGCCACGCGGCTAATAAGGTAACGCTCAGCCGTCGCACAAGCGTTGTGGGCAAGGCGCGCGAGTGCAGGACTGGCTTTGCCAATTCAAGCGAGCGGAACGCAGCCCACGGCGCTTGCGCGGCGGCCCTCCGGGAGCCACTGTGCTGGCGCGACTCGGCGTTGCGTTTCTTGGCAAGGGAACAACCATTCCCTGCGAAACGCGCCTTGATTCGCACCAGCACAGTGGCTCTGAGTGTTACCTTATTAGCCGCGTGGCCCACTAGGCGCAGCCATGCGACTCCCGGGTCACCGGCCTCGAGAGCCCAACAAGAGGGGGAACCGATGCATATCCGAGTAATGCGAAGCCGATTTGTCGGGCTGTGGATGGGGCTGTTGATGGCACTCTGTCTGAGCGCGGCCCTGGTGCCGGCAGCCGCTCAGGCCCTGGGGCCGGAGGTGCGCTCCCATTCGGCCCTGGTGGTGCGCGCCGACACCGGCGAGGTGCTGTACAGCAAGAATGCGGAACAGGCGGTGCCCATCGCCTCCATCACCAAGCTGATGACTGCGATGGTGGTGATCGATGCCAAGCAGCCCCTCGACGAACAGCTGCAGATCACCAACGCCGAGATCGATCGCCTGCGGGGTACCAGCTCGCGGCTTGCCGTGGGCACCAGGCTGAGCCGCCGCCAGGCGCTGCTGCTGGCGCTGATGTCCTCGGAGAACCGGGCCGCGGCGGCATTGTTGCGCAGCTATCCGGGCGGCAAGGCGGCCGGAGTCACGGCGATGAACCGCAAGGCACGCGCCCTGGGCATGACCCACAGCCATTTCGTCGAGGCCACCGGGCTGTCCGGCGACAACCGATCGACCCCGGGCGATCTGGTGCGCCTGGTGCAGGCGGCGAGCGGCTATACCCTGATCCGCGACTATTCGACCCGCGAGGAATTCACCATCATGGTGGGCCGCTACCCCACCCGTTACCGCAATACCAATCCGCTGGTACGCAATCCCGCCTGGGACATCGATATCACCAAGACCGGTTACCTGAACGAGGCCGGCCGGTGCCTGGTGATGAAGGCCAGGATCACAGATACCCCGGTGGTCCTGGTGCTGATGAACTCCTGGGGCACCCTGACCCGGGTCGGCGACGCCAACCGGGTGCGCCGCTGGCTGGAGGCCGGACATCTCGGTCAGGCGACCGCCCGGCGCTGATCGCGATCCTCCGGGCCGGTGCCGAGGCCGCTGGAGCTGGACATGAGGCCCCGGCAGCGCCGGGCGCAGGGAGATCCGGGGGCCGGGTTGCCAGACCCTCAGGCGGCTGGAATCCGCCAGTGGTTTGCCACTCGATTTGGTGAAGACCCACAAAAATTGACGATTCCCCGCCACCATTGAGCGCTGGCGGCGCGTTGTTATTGTTCGCGGCCAGCGAGCATACGCAGGAACAGCTCATTGAGGTCACCGAGGGCTTCGGCCAGAAGCTGCCGCTCTGGCTCCGACAAACCGGCAACCAGTTCCTCGACCTTTTCCTCCCGCAGGCGCCGCATCCGCGTGGCCTCCTGCCGGCCCAGGGCGGTGACCCGAATCAGCCCGCACCGGCGATCCTGGGGGCTTGTCTCCCTGCTCGCCAGTCCGCGCTCGATCATCACCGCCACCTGCCGGGTTACCGTGGAGGAATCCAGGTGCAGGCGTGCGGCGATGCGACCGATATGCTGGGGACCGTCTTCCATGAGCAGGAGTAACATCAGGTAATGGGCCCGCTCCAGCGGGTAGCGGTGATGGCGCTGCAGTGCCTCCAGCCAGCGCACCAGAAAGGTCAGTTCCTGCTCCAGTCCTGAGCGGGCGCCCCCCGTGGTCGCTGCCTCTTGCGGGTGCCGTGCCGGCGCCCGCTTGCGATCGTTACTCGGCATTAGTCCATCCGCTCCAGTGGCGGCCTCCCGCCGCCCGTGGAAACCGCTATTTTACAAAGAGCCGGATCATTCAGCACCGGATTCCGAGCAGGTACCTGCTTCACAGCGGCCGCCTTTTACCGCTATCGACGGCATCGCGGCCAAGCCCGTGTGTACGGCGTGGGATAAACGTGCATAATACACACTTTTCCCGCAAAACGCTGCCAGGAGTTCCATGACCCAGGTGGAAATCTTGTTCGAGCGATACGGCCCCAGGTACAAATGGCTCGTTACCCTCACGGTGCTGCTGGGACTGATGGCGCTGGGCATGTCCATCACCATCGTCAATGTCGCCACCCCCTATATAAAGGGCACCTTTGGCATGAGTGCCGACCAGGTGCAGTGGTTGGCCACCGGCTTCCTGGCGGCTACCACCGTGGCCCTTCTGGTGGCGCCCTGGCTGGTGAGCGCTTTTGGCCAGCGTGCGACTTACATCGGTTTGCTGTCGGTCTTCGTCGGCGCCTCCGTCCTGGGCGGGCTGGCCACGGGCATGGCGGCCATCATCGCCGCCCGCATCATCCAGGGCGCCATGACCGGGCTGGTACGCCCGGTTGCGCTGGAAGCCCTGTTCTCCGTCTACCCCCCCGATCAGCGGGGCATGGCCACGGCCATTTTTGGGATGAGCCTGGGCCTGCCGCTGACACTCGCCACCGTCGTCGGCGGCTGGCTGGTGGACACCTACAACTGGCGCTATGTGTTCTTTATCGTGCCCCCGGTATGCATCGCGGCAATCATCATGGGCTATTTTTTTCTGCCGCCGCGGGAGGACAGCGGTCCCCGGCCGCCCTTCGACTGGATGGGGGCAATCTCGCTGTTCGCGGCCATCTTTGCCCTGCTGGCGGCGCTGTCCAACGGCCAACGCTGGGGCTGGCACAGCGACGGCGTGGCCGGTCTCATCGCCACATTCCTCGCCCTTGGGGCAGTCTTTATCGGCTGGGAAAAGCGCATCGCCAAACCACTGCTGGACTTGGCGATCTTTGCCAACAGGGGTTTTCTGATGGGATCGATCGCCCTGTTTCTGTTCGGCGCGGCCTTTTACGGCATCATGTACCTGCTGCCGCAGTTCGTGCAGACCATCCTCGATTACGGCCCGGTTACCGCCGGCGAACTGTTCGTACCCTCGACACTGGTACTGGCCGTGCTGGTGCCGCTGGTGGGCAAGCTCAGCGATCGCTGGCCGCCCCATTACTTGACCCTGCCCGGCCTGGGTTTCGCGGTGTTCGCCGTCTACCGCATGGCCCATGTAGATTGGCATACCTCTTTCGCCTCGCTGGCCCTGTCGATGATGCTGCTGAGCGCCGGCATGGCGTCTTTTCCCCCGCCCACGCTGGCTCGTTCCATTGCCTGCCTGCCGCCCCGATTGATCGGTTACGGCTCGGGGGCCATCAATTTCGCCTTGCAGTTGGGCGGGGCCTTCGGCACCGCCTCCCTGGTAACCTTTATGGATCGCCGCACGCTGTTTCACAGCGACAGCCTGACGGCGCAGCTCAATGCCGGCAATGCGGTCGCGGTACACAGCCTGGACCAGCTGCAGGCGGCACTCGCCCGCGCCGGCACGCCGGTACTCTACCAGCAGCCGGGCGCCAGTCACTTGCTGGGGCAAATGGATCAACTGTGGGCGAGAACCTTTGCCTACCAGGACGGCTTCTGGGTGGTGGCAGTCGGTCTCTTGCTTCTCACGGTCCCCGCCTGGCTCCTCAGCCGCTGGGCCGGCTGGTCCGGCGCCAGTTCGCCACAGCAGAGCTGATTGACGCGGAAATCAACCAATAACTCTACGGAAATCTGGATAACCATGGCAGACACGCCGTCAAGCGCCGACAACCAGGGCGTCTACCCGCAGCGGGCCTCCCGTGCCCGGAACTGGTTCAACAGGCTCAAGCTCGGTGGCGCCGTCATCGTGGTCTTGGCGCTGATAGTCGGGATCGGCCGCTGGCTCTATCACCAACACACCCATGTGAGCGCCGACGATGCCCGGGTGGTTTCCAACGAAATCACGGTCAGCAGCCGCCTGGCCGGCCGCATCACCGGCTTTTCCCTCGCCATGGGCGACCGGCTGGCCGAAGGCGACACAGTGGCGCATCTGTACAAGAAGCCCGACGAACTGATGCTGGAAAAGCTCCAGGCCAAGGTCAAGGGTGGCGAAGCACAGCTCGCCTTCGAACGCCAGCAGCTGGATCTGGCGACCCGGCAACTGGCCGGCGGCATCGAGGGAACCTCTGGTCGGCTGCAGGCCGACCTGGCCGCGGCCGATGCCGCCAGGGCAACCATGCAAAAAGCCCGAAAGACCTGGGAGCGCTCCCAACGCCTCTTTGCAAGCGGCACCGTCTCGCCCCAGAAAAAGGAAGATGATTACTACACCTACCAGGCCGCGAAAGCGGAGTACGAGCGTGCCCGGTACCAGGTAGCCGTCGATCGCAGCAACCTCGGCAACGCCCGGGCCGGGATGCTGGATGGCCCTGATATGACGGTACCCAACCCCGACCTGCTCCGCGCGCAGCTGGCGGTAACCCGGCAAAACCTGGCCCAGGACAAGGCCGACCTCAAGCGCCAGCAAGTCCAGGTCGAGGACAGCACGGTGCTCAGCCCCATTGACGGCGTGGTGGACAAGACCTTCGTTGAACAGGGCGAATACGTTTCGCCCGGGCAGCCACTGATCATGATGCACGCCCCTCACAATGTCTGGGTCCAGGCCAGAATCAAGGAGACGGAGGTGGGGAAATTAAAGCCGGGGCAGCAGGTGGCCATCGCCGTCGACGCCTACCCGGACCTGCACTTCAGCGGTCATGTGGAGATGATCGGCCATGCCGCCACCAGCGAGTTCGCACTGCTTCCCAACCCCAACCCGTCGGGGAATTTCACCAAGATCACCCAGCGCATTCCGGTGCGGATTCTTATCGACAAGGGCCCTCGCGAGCAGCTCAGCCCGGGTATGATGGTGGTAGTCGACATCGACATCAGCGGTGACAATGCCGGCCACTGACCGGGGAGCCAATCACCATGTACCAACGCATTCTTCTGGCCTTTGACGGCTCGCGTGAGGGTCGTGTCGCTCTCACCGAAGGCATCGAACTTGCGGCTTTGTGCAAGGCCGAGGTGCACCTGCTGTCGGTACTCGAAATGACGGGGGCCAGGGCCATGGAAGCGGGCCTCCATCCCCATGAGGCAGACCACTTTCAGCGCTTTCTGGACGAGGGGCTGGAGCAGCTTCGCCGCAAGGGCGTAGAGGAACCGGTGGGACACTTTGCGTCTGGCCCGCCGGCGGAGCACATTGCCCGACTGGCCCGGCACATCGACGCGGATCTTGTCGTCGTCGGCCACCGCCACCGCGGCCTGCTGGCGCGCTGGTGGCAGGGCTCAACGAGCCAGCAGCTGCTCGATCACGCGGATTGCAGCATACTCGTCGCCTTTGAAAGGTAGCGCGCCTGACCCGCTACTTCAGCTCGCTTTCGGTATCGCCACGGGTAGCGACTGGAACGCCGGCATCTTGCTGCGCGGGTCCGATTCCCGCCCCATCAGAACATTGGCTTCCGCGTAGTAGGCCATCAGGTTCCCCGGCGGCAGCTCGAAGGCGTGGAGGGTCAGCCCCTTCATGTGGCCATGGGGAGAGGACAGATCGATGGTCATGCCCGCTGCCGGGCCCAGCCTGCCCATATCTTCCCCGCCCATAAACAGCACCGGACGACTTTTGGTGCCGCGACAGCTGTCGTACTCCTCGTAAACCAAGCGCTTTGTCGGTGACCTGGTCTACGAGATCACGAACTCCCGGGGGTGACTCGGTCGGGCAAACCCTGCGCGATGCGCCCAAGCGATTGCCGGACCAGTCCCGGATGTCACAGGAAGAGGCTCGGGGTTGGCAGTCCGCTGAAAATCTGCTTGAATGCTGCTATGGCACGCACAGCCCAACGAAATGTGGCAGATCCAGCCGCACTGCAACACTCCCTTCCGGCCCGCGGCCAGCGTGCGGCCCTGTGCGTTCTACGACTGCTCCCGCTGCTGCCCTGAGGGGCAGCCGACCGATCGTTCAATTCATCTGATTTTCAATAACCCGCCGCGGCGGGTCGATTCATGCTATTGCGGTTGTACAACCGCTGACCGATCCAGGAGCTTATAGCCATGGGTACCAAGGACCAGTTGATCATTTTCGATACCACCCTGCGGGATGGTGAGCAGAGCCCGGGTGCGGCCATGACCCGGGAGGAAAAGCTGAGGGTCGCCAAGGCGCTGGAGAAGCTGCGCGTGGATGTCATCGAGGCGGGTTTCGGGGCTTCCAGTCCGGGGGATTTCGCGGCGGTGAAGAGCATCGCCGAGGCGGTGCGCGATAGCCGGGTATGCAGCCTGGCGCGAACCCTGCCGGCGGACATCGAACGGGCTGCGGAGGCGCTGCAGGGCGCCGCAGCGCCGCGCATTCATACCTTTATCGCCACCTCGCCGATTCACATGAAGTACAAGCTCCAGATGACGCCGGAGCAGGTGATGGAGCAGGCGATCGGCGCCGTGCGCATCGCCCGCAAGCTGGTCGACGACGTGGAGTTCTCGCTCGAGGACGGCAGCCGTACCGAGTTCGAGTTCATGTGCCGGATCGTCGAGGCGGTGATCGATGCCGGCGCGCGCACCGTCAATATCCCCGACACCGTCGGTTACGGCGAGCCGGGCGAGTACGGCGCCATGATCGGCCGGGTGATCCGCAATGTTCCCAATGCCGACAAGGCGGTGTTTTCGGTGCACTGTCACAACGATCTCGGTCTGGCCGTGGCCAATTCGCTGGCCGCCGTGCTCCAGGGTGCCCGGCAGGTCGAATGCACCATCAACGGCCTGGGCGAGCGCGCCGGCAATGCCGCGCTGGAGGAGATCGTCATGGCGGTGCGCACCCGGCCGGATGTCTTCCCTGTGGAAACCCGGATCGACACCACCCAGATCGTGCCCACTTCGCGGCTGGTCTCGACCGTGACCGGCTTCCCGGTGCAGCCCAACAAGGCGGTGGTCGGCGCCAACGCCTTTGCCCACGAGTCCGGCATTCACCAGGACGGGGTGCTCAAGTACCGCGAGACCTACGAGATCATGCGCGCCCAGGATGTCGGCTGGAATACCAACCGCATCGTGCTCGGCAAGCTCTCCGGGCGCGCTGCGTTCACGGCCCGGCTCGAGGCTCTGGGCATCAGTTTCGACAGCAAGGCCGATCTCAATCGCGCCTTTGCGCGTTTCAAGGAGTTGGCGGACAAGAAGCGCGAGATCTACGACGAGGATCTGCAGGCGCTGGTGTCGGATATCCAGATCGGCGCAAGCGACGAGCACTACCGGCTGGTCAGTCTGGATGTGGCCTCGCGCACCGGCCGGGCTCCCCACGCGGCGCTGACCCTCAATGTGCGCGGGTATGAGCGCGAGGCCGCGGCGGATGGCGATGGTCCCGTGGATGCGGTGTTCAAGGCCATCGAACAGCTGGTCAACAGCGGCACCGGCCTGCAGCTCTATTCGGTCAATGCCATCACCACCGGCAGTGACTCCCAGGGTGAGGTCACGGTGCGGCTGGAACGCGGCGGGCGCATCGTCAACGGCCAGGGCGCGGATACCGATATCCTCGCGGCCAGCGCCAAGGCCTATCTCAACGCGCTCAATCTGCTCGAGGCGCCGGGCCGGGTGCATCCCCAGCGCGACGGAGTCTAGTCGGCGGTGCACGGCGGACAGCGCGAGCGCTACCTGGCGGCGCTGGGCATCGTCCGCTACCGGCGACGCAGGTCAGTGGATCACGGGCCGGAAGAGACCCAGGTGCCCAGTGCGTCGCCCGCAGAAGCTGGGTCTGTTGCCGCGCAGGAGCGGCCCGAGCTCCCCGCAGGTCCGCCTGACACGGCATCTGCGGAAGAGCTCGCGCCTGTGCGGCTTGCCTGCTGGCGTCCGACAGCCGATCTGCTGGTGCTCGATGCGTTGCCCCCCGGGCAGCACCCCGAGCGCGAACGCCTGACGCTGCTGGCTAATATCCTGCGCGCCATCGATCGCCTGCCAGGTGCGCTGCCGGCTGCCGAATTCATCGACTGGCCGCCGCTGCCCGGCGGTGATCGTTCGCTGTCCGGCGCGCGCGAAGCACTGGCACTGTTCCTCGCCGGGCGCATGACCCGGGAGCCCTTCGCCTGGGTGCTGGTGATGGGAGAGCCGGCGCGACGCTGGCTCAGCGGAGGTGAGTCGAGCGAGGCCGAGGCCCGGATCTCTCTGGCCGACGGCCGGGCCCACGCGATCCCGATCCCGGGGCTCGGCGACATGCTCGCTGACCCGCAACTCAAGGCGTTGACCTGGCGGGCCATTCGCGGACTTGCCCCGGAGCGCGCATGAGCGCAGGCAGCGCGGTGCTGCGCGCCGCCCGCGCCGGCGATCTGGATGCACTTTGCGCGCTGGAGGCCGGCGCCGGGAAAAGTCGCTGGAGCCACGGGCAATTGGCGGACAGCCTCGCCCGGCATCGGATGCTGGTGGCCATGGATGGTACGAGGATGGTCGGCTACACGGTCTTCCAGTGGATCCTCGATGAGGCCGAGTTGCTCAATATCCGGGTGGCGCTGGCCTATCGTCGCCGTGGCGTCGGGCGGCGCCTGCTGGCCGCGTGCCTGGCGGAGCTGGAAGGTGCGCGTTGCCTGCATCTGGAGGTGCGGGCGAGCAACCGGGCTGCACTGGCGTTGTATGGCGAATCCGGTTTCGTGCCGGTCGGAATCCGGCGCGGCTATTACCCGTTGGCGACCGGTGGCCGGGAGGACGCCTTGCTGCTGCGTCTCGACCGCCCTGCTTCGACCTGAGAGGCTGCGACCGCGCCTTGCCCGGCGGGACGGGCGCAAGGATGGGTAGAATGTCGGCAGTGTTTAGGGCAGATCCGTGATACTCGAAGAGCTGATCATCCCCGCGCTGTTCAACGGCCCGCGCGGACTGGGTAACGGTGGCTATGTGGCCGGCGCCTTGGCCCGGCATATCGCCGGCGATGCCGAGGTTCGCCTGACGCGCGGTTTTCCAGTGGCTGTGCCGCTGACCCTGAGGCGCACCGCCGACGGCAGTGTCAGCTGCGAGCGGGACGGCGTGGAGCTGGGCCGGGCGCGGCCGCTCGCGCTGGATCTGGAGGTTCCGGCGCCACCGTCTCTGGAAGAGGCGCGGGTGGCTGGCTCCCGTTACCGTTTCATCCACCTCAGCGATCCTCGCGGCTGCTATGTATGCAGCCCGCTGCGGACGCCCGAGGAGGGGTTGCGGTTGTTCTGCGGCCCGCTGGCGCCGGGGCGGAGCAACCTGGTCGCTGCGGTCTGGAGCCCCGGGCGGGTGTGGGGGGACGCCCGCGGGCAAATTTTTCCGCACCATGTCTGGGGAGCGCTGGACTGTCCCGGGGGCTACGCCATAGAGACATTGGCCCCGGGGGCCGGCAGCCATATGCTGGGTACCTGTGCAGGTTCGATCCGCGCCCCGCTGATGGCCGGGGAGACCTATGTCCTGAGCGCCTGGGAGATCGCGCCGCCGGCGGGCAGAAAGCGGTTCATGGGGGTCGCCATTCATGATGCGACCGCGCGGCTGCGGGCCTGCGCCAGTCAGGTTTGGATTCGGGTGGCGTCCGGCGACGGTGCCGACTGAGCAATTTTTCATCGACAACAGTGAGGGGTAGCGAAATGGGAGAACTGGACGGCAAGGTGGCGGTCATCACCGGCGGCGCCAGCGGTATCGGCGAGCGCAGCGTGCGCTTGTTCATCGAAGAGGGTGCGCGGGTAGTCATTGCCGACATGCAGGAGGAACGCGGCCGGGCATTGGCGGCGGAGTTGGGTGAGGCCGCCGCCTTCGCCCGGGTCGAGGTCCGCGATGAAGCCCAGGTCAAGGCGGCGGTCGAACTCGCCGTGAACCGCTGGGGAAGGCTCGACTGCATGTTCAACAATGCCGGGTTCGGCGGGGTGCTGGGCCCGATCGCCGAGATTCCGGTCGACGAATTCGACATGACCTTCGATGTACTGGTGCGCGGGGTGTTTCTGGGCATCAAGCACGCGGCGCCGGTCATGAAGCAGCAGGCATCCGGCAGCATCATCAATACCGGCAGTGTCGCCGGGCTGCTGGCCGGCTACAGCCCCCATCCCTATGCGGCGGCCAAGGCCGCGGTGATTCACCTGACCAAGTCGGTGGCCATGGAACTCGGCGAACACAATGTGCGCGCCAACGCCGTCTGCCCGGGCTTCATCGCCACGCCGCTGGCGGCCAACACCGTGGGCCGCTCCGACGCCCTGGTGGATCGCGTCAAGCCGGCGTTTTCCCAGATGCAGGCGATTCCCCGGTCGGGAGAGCCGGACGATATCGCCCAGTTGGCCTGCTGGCTGGCCGGCGATCGCTCGACTTTCGTTACCGGGCAGCATTTCGTCGTCGATGGCGGTGTGACCTGCGGGCTCAAGTGGGCCGACCAGCCCGAGTTCCAGAGGTCGTATCACCCCATCAAGGTGTATCGCCCGGAGTGATTCCGGGGCCCGGCAACCCAAAGAACGCCGCGATGCCATGGCGTTGCGCCATGGCATCGGCATAGCCCAGGGCGATCAGCCGCCGGCAGAAACCGGCGTCAAACAGCAGGTAGCTGGCGGCGCTGGCGCCACCGCTCTCCGAAGTGGCGCCGATCGAGCGCAGGAACAGCCGCATGCTCAGCGGCAGTTCGTGGATGTGGTCGGCGGCGATCCGGTCGAGCGGCTGTGAGGGTGAGATGCACAGGGTCTCGATGGGGCGCAGCAGGCGGTCGTCCTGGACCACGGGGCCACCCAATTGGCGGGTCAGCAGGTTGACGGTTTCCAGGCCTTCGATCTCGCCCTCCATGCTGTCGATGAAGGCGCTGTTGAGCATATGGCCGAGAATCTGGCCGACCGGCGGCGGGTGTTTGCTGGGTGCTTCCGACGCCTGATGCAGCGGATTGTCGCTGACGCCGATCACGAACAGACGGTCTGCGCCCAGCCGCAGCGCCGGGCTCAGCGGGCGTAGCTGGCGCAGGGCGCCGTCGCCGTAGTGGCTGTCGCCGATGCGCATCGAGGGGAAAAGAATGGGAATCGCGGCCGAGGCCAGCAGATGGTCGATCGACAGGCCGGCGCGCTCACCACGGCGGCGGTTGCGTTTCCAGGGCGCCTGCCGGCCCTGGAAGAAACTCACCGACTGACCGCTGGCGTAGTTCATGGCGGTGACGCAGACCGCGTCCAGTTCGCCGCTGGCCAGCGCCTCGTCGATATGCCGAAAATGAACATGGCGTTCGAGCAGGGTGCGCAAGGGCGCATTGTCGAGTAGTGCGACTGCGCGGCTGGGCGCATGGCCGCCCCTCATCAGCGAGGCCGCCAGCCGCGCGGAGTTGCGCAGCACGCCGATCAGATCGGTGCGGTAGACCTGGTTTGGCTCCAGCTCACGCCAGATCTTCACGAGGCTTGCCACGCGGTGCCGAAACGGACCCGGTTGGCCGGCGAGCGACAGCGCATTGACCGCACCCGCCGAGGTGCCGCAGATGATCGGAAAGGGGTTGTGGGTGCGTGCCGGCAGCAGGCGCGCCAGGGCGCGGAGAATACCCACTTGGTAGGCGGCGCGGGCGCCGCCGCCGCTCAGCACCAGGGCCGTGGTCACCGGCGGTCCCCATGAGTCGAGGCCATGGCGCTCAGAAGATTCCCAGGGCCAGGCCGGCGGCCATGGCCCCGCCGAGTTCCTCGCACTCCTGCAGATGGCGCTCGCCCAGTGAACCCACGACCACTACGGGCTCCGCCACCTTGCGCAGCGGATAGCCGAGGACGATGCGTTCCACTTCGCGCACTGCGCCGCTGCCGTCGTTGCCGGCGCCCACGAACAGCGCATAGGGCAGATTGAGCTGATGGGGCTCCGCCGGGTAGAAAGTGCGGTCAAAGAAGTCCTTCAAGGCGCCGCTCATGTAGCCGAAGTTTTCCGGGGTGCCGAAGATCAGCCCGTCGGCCCACAGCAGATCGTCCAGCCCGCTGTCGAAGGCGTGCTGCAGCCGGGTCTCGACTTCGGCCTCCTGGCTGGCGCCCGCATAGACCGCCTGCGCCATCCTTTCCGTCTTGCCGCCGCCGGTGTGATAGATGATCAACAGGTGCTTCATCAGCTGGCTCCGGGTGCCGGGTCCGGCTCGGCCCAGTCCGCGACCGGTGGGCAACTGCACACCAGGTTGCGGTCGCCGTAGGCGTTATCGATCCGGTTGACCGACGGCCATACCTTGGTTTCCGCCAGCCAGGGCGCGGGCCAGGCTGCCTCCCGTCGACTGTAGGGGTGATCCCATCGGTCGTCCAGCAGGTCCGCCTGGGTGTGGGGCGCATTGACCAGCGGGTTGTCGTCGCCGGGCCAATCGCCGTCCGCCACCCGCCGGATTTCGGCGCGGATGCAAATCATGGCCTCGACAAAGCGGTCCAGCTCTGCCTTCGCCTCGCTCTCCGTGGGCTCGATCATCAGGGTTCCAGGTACCGGGAAGGACATGGTCGGGGCGTGAAAGCCATAGTCCATCAGCCGTTTGGCGATGTCCTCCTCGCCGATGCCGGTGGCGGCCCTGAGCGGGCGGATGTCGATGATGCATTCGTGCGCTACCCGGCCGCCGCGGCCGGTGTAGAGCACCGGATAATGGGGGGCGAGCCTTTGCGCCACATAGTTGGCATTGAGAATGGCGATCTGGGTGGCGCGGCGCAGGCCTTGGGCGCCCATCATGCGGATATACATCCAGGAGATGGGCAGAATGCCGGCCGATCCCCAGGGCGCCGCGGCGACGGTGCGGCTGGCCGGGACACCACTATCGCCGCGCAGCGGATGATCGGGCAGGAAGGGTGTCAGATGGGCGCGCACCGCGATCGGCCCCATCCCGGGCCCGCCGCCGCCATGGGGAATGCAGAACGTCTTGTGCAGGTTGATGTGCGCGACATCACCGCCGAATTCCCCCGGGGTGGCGATCCCCACCAGGGCGTTGAGGTTGGCGCCGTCGATGTAGACCTGGCCGCCGGCGGCGTGGACGCGGGCGCAGATTTCGGAAACCTGCGCTTCGAACACGCCATGGGTGGAGGGGTAGGTCAACATGATGGCGGCAAGCCCTTCGCGATGGGCGGCGATGGCGCGGTCCAGGTCGGTGAGGTCGACATTGCCGTCGCGGTCGCAGCGCACCACCACCACCCTCAGGCCCGCCATCCGGGCGCTGGCCGGATTGGTGCCATGGGCCGAAGCGGGAATCAGACAGACATCGCGATGGTCCTCGCCGCGGCTGGCGTGATAGGCGCGGATCGCCAGCAAGCCGGCATATTCGCCCTGGGAGCCGGCATTGGGCTGCAGGGAGACGGCGCTGAAGCCGGTACAGGCCGCCAGCCAGCGCTCCAGGTCGCTGAACAGTTGCAGATATCCCGCAGCCTGCTCGGTGGGCGCAAAGGGATGCAGATCGGCGAATTCCGGCCAGCTGATGGGCAGCATTTCGGCTGCGGCGTTGAGCTTCATGGTGCAGGAACCGAGGGGGATCATGCCGTGCACCAGGCTGAAGTCGCGGCCTTGCAGGCGCCACAGATAGCGCATCATTTCGGTTTCGCTGTGGTAGCGATGGAACACCGGGTGATCGAGGATGGCATCCTTGCGCCACAGCCCTTCGGGTAACCCACAGGCGTCACCGGCCAGTGTTGCCAGTGCCTCGGGAGCGGGCGGCGCGGCGGCAAAGGCCGCCAGTACCCGAGCCACCAGTTCGGGCGTGCAGCTTTCATCGAGACTGATGGCGATGCTGTCGCCGTCCACCGGGCGCAGATTGATCCGGTCACCGCGGGCGCGATCGAGAATGGCCTGCTGCTGGTCGCCGGCCGCGGCGGTCAGGGTATCGAACCAGGTGTCGTGGCGCAGCGGGAAACCCAGTGCACGCAGCCCGGCGGCCAGCGCGTTGGCGAGGCTGTGTACGCGCCGGGCGATGCGGCGCAGGCCCTGGGGACCGTGGTAGATCGCATAACAGGCGCTGATCACCGCCAGCAGCACCTGTGAGGTACAGATGTTGGAATTCGCCTTTTCCCTGCGGATGTGCTGTTCCCGGGTCTGCAGCGCCATGCGCAGGGCCGGCTTGCCGCGGCGATCCACGGAAACGCCGATGATGCGACCCGGCGCGGCCCGCTTGTAGCGCTCCCGGAACGCAAAATAGGCGGCGTGGGGACCGCCGAAACCCATGGGGACGCCGAAGCGCTGGCAGGAGCCGACGACAATGTCGGCACCCATCGACCCCGGCGAGCGCAGCAGCACCAGGGAGAGCGGGTCGGCGGCGACCACCGCCACCGCGTGCCGGGCGTGGATGATCTCGATCTGTGTGTCGAGGTCGTCCACGGCGCCATCGCGGCCGGGGTACTGCAGCAGGGCGCCGAAATACTCCCGCCGGTCGAGCTCGATGCGGGGGTCGCCGATCGTCAGTTCGAAACCGAAATGGGCGGCGCGGGTGGCCAGCACCGCGAGCGTTTGCGGCAGGCACTGGGACGACGCGAAAAAGCGGTTGCCGCCCTGACCCCGATTGACGCGATGGGCCATGGCCATGGCCTCGGCGGCGGCGGTGGCTTCGTCGAGCAGCGAGGCGTTGGCCATTTCCATGCCGGTCAGATCCATGATCAACTGTTGAAAGTTGAGCAGCGCTTCCAATCGGCCCTGGGAAATCTCCGCCTGATAGGGGGTGTAGGCTGTGTACCAGCCGGGGTTCTCCAGCAGGTTGCGGCGGATCACCGCCGGTAACAGGGTGCCGTGATAGCCGAGGCCGAGCAGGGAGTGGAAAACCTGGTTGCGATCCGCCAAGGCGCGCAGTTCGGCCAGGGCGGTGGCCTCCGAGCAGGGGGCGGGGAGCGCAAGCGGATGCGACAGGCGGATGCTTTCCGGCAAGATATCGGCCACGAAGCGATCGAGGTCCTCGGCGCCGAGGGCGGCGAGCAGAGCCGGCAGGTCCGTCCCGTGGGCCAAGTCCCGCGGGCCGATGTGGCGAGCGCGGAAATCGTCGGCGTCAGAGAATTCATCGAATCCTTGGGTAGGGGTCATTGCAGGTGCCTACAGCGGAAGACGGCAAGGGGCAGGGCGCAGCGGATGTTAGCAGCGCCGCCAGCGGGGCGCCAAACCGTGCCGGCGCCCAGGCGCTGGATAGGCTGCTGGCCGAAGTGCGCTCCTGCCGGCACTGTGCCGATCTGCCGCTGGGGCCGCGGCCGGTGCTGCGCGCGGCTTCCGGCGCGCGGCTGCTGATCGTCGGCCAGGCGCCGGGGACGCGGGTGCACGCCAGCGGCATCCCCTGGGACGACGCCAGCGGCGACCGGCTGCGCGACTGGCTGGGACTGGCCAAGGCGGAGTTCTATGATGCGGATCGCATCGCCATCATGCCCATGGGGCTGTGCTATCCGGGTCGCGGACGGGATGGCGATCTGCCGCCGCGCGCCGAATGCGCGCCACGCTGGCACCGGCGGATCCTTGATCTGCTGCCCAATTTGCAACTCACGCTCTTGATCGGACGCCATGCTCAGGAGTATTACCTGGGGCGCGGCCCGGGCTCGCTCGCGACGCGCATCCGCGACTGGCCGATGGCGGATGCGCAGCGCCTGCCGTTGGTGCATCCATCGCCGCGCAATCGGCGCTGGCTGGCGCTGAATCCCTGGTTCGAGGCGGAAGTCGTGCCCCTGGTACGCGAGCGGGTGCGTGGCTGTCTGGCCGGCTGCTGAACCCGGACAGATCTGCGGAATACTCGGTGCCCGTACTGGGTATTCGGTGCCTGTACTCGGTATATAGAGCGGTTACCCCGCTGCTGCTATAGTCGCTCTGCCGCAGGGCGCATGGAAAGGGACGGCGATGACAGATCAATTCGGGTCGGAGAAGCGTTCGTATTCCCGCGAGAGTCTGGTGCAGGTTCCCGCGGCGAAAGTGGAGATCGGCATGTTCGTGGCCGAGCTCGATCGCCCCTGGATCGAGACGCCTTTTCTCCTTCAGGGATTCGAGGTGCGCAGCCGCAGCCAGATCCGCTCCCTGATGAACCACTGCCAGTATGTCTATGTGCTCAAGGAAGGTGTGCAGCGCAAGCATCTGGAAACCAATGTGCCCAGGTTCGCACCGCCGCCCAAGAAACAGGACATGGGCACCCTACTGCCCAATGCGCGGATGAAGCGCAAGACCCGCGCCAAGAGGCCGGTGCTGCGCTCGCGTCCAGCCTACGAGCCCGGCAAGCCGGTGCGTCTCGAACACCGGGTCGCGCGGCGGGTGCTGGAAACGGGCAGGGTCAACATCAAGGCCCTGCTGCGATCCGCCCAGACCGGTCAGATGCTGGATACCGAGTTGGCCGAAGAAACCGTGTCGAGCTGTGTGCAGACCATCCTCGCCAATCCGGAGGCCATACTCTGGATGACCAGGATCAAGGACCAGAACGAATATACCGCCGAACACTGTCTCAACGTCTGTGTGCTCGCGATAGCCTTTGGGCGCCATCTGCGCATGGACCAGCAGGAGTTGCAGCTGCTCGGCCTCTGCGGGTTGTTGCACGACGTCGGCAAGATGCGGATTCCCCCCGCAATCCTCGACAAACCCGGACGGCTCAGCGCCGAGGAATTCGACATCATCAAGGGACATACGCTGAGCGGCCATAGGTTACTGGAAGAAACCGGCAAGGGCCTGCACCCGCTGACGCTGGATGTAGCCCTCAATCACCATGAGCGACCGGATGGTGGCGGCTACCCGCGCGGTCTGGGTCTGGATGAACTCTCTGAATTCAGCCGCATCATTTCCATCGTCGATGCCTACGACGCCATTACCAGCAATCGCTGTTACGCGCGCGAGCAGCCCTCTGCGGATGCCCAGAAAATCATTTTTCAAAACCGCGGCGGCCAGTTCGACGAGGAATTGGCGCTGCATTTCATCCAGGCGATCGGCCCCTACCCGCCGGGTACCCTGGTGGAGTTGCGCAACGGCATGGTCGGCATAGTGTTGGCGGGCAAGCCGAGATTCCGCCACCTGCCGACGGTGCTGCTGTTGCGCGACGCCGGCAAGCAGCCCATGGACGAGCGTACCGTCGAGCTGGATCTCACCGATTCCGGCGCACTGAGCAAGGAGTTTCTGATCCAGCGCACCCACCCGGACGGCAGTTTCGGGTTATCGGTGCGGGACTACCGGGTCAAGGAGACTCCCGCGGCCCTCTGAGGCGGCGCGGCATCGGACACAGAGCCCCGCCCGCCCGGGGTTGCGGACATCTGCCGGCTTACCGGCCCTCTGCCGATTCCCGCGGATCCGTCGCATAGGCGATCGCCAGCACTTGCCAGTGGCCGCGGCCGGTGGCCGTGACAAGGTCTCCCACGCCACGGCCCAGCAGGGCCCGTGCCAGGGGGGAGTCGATGCTGATCCAGCCCTTGGCGGGCTCGATCTCGTCGGAACCCACCAGGCGGTAACAGAACTCTGTTCCATGGTCGTCGGCCAGGCGGACCCGGGCGCCGAAACGGATCCGGCCGGTGTCTGCCGGGGGCTCGGTGATCACCACCACTTCGGTCAACCTGCGCCGCAGATAGTGCACCCGCCGGTCGATTTCCCGCAGCCGGCGTTTGCCGTAGATGTAATCGCCGTTCTCCGAGCGATCGCCGTTCTTCGCCGCTGCCTGTACCTGGGCGGTGACCTGTGGGCGCTCCCGACGCCATAACCGGTCGAGTTCGTCGCGCAGCGCCGCGGCACCGGCCGGGGTGATATAGGGGGAGATCGGAGTTTGTCGCGGTGGGCGCCAGCGCATGCCTCAAGCGCTCGTATCCAGGCCCAGTACGCGCCGATAGAAGGCCAGTTCCTCACGGAACACCCGGGCGACATTTTCCGGGCGCCGGAAGCCATGGCCTTCTCCGGCGAAGGGCACATAGGTGACCGGCAGATCGCGTTTGCGCAACGCTTCGACCATGGCCAGGGTCTGATCCGGCGGTACCACCCTGTCGTCCAGGCCCTGGAAAAAGATCACCGGGCAGCGAATCTGTTCGGCGTGGTGGATGGGGGAGCGGGCGCGGTACAGTTCGCGGGCCTCCGGCCAGGGGCCGATCAGGCGGTCGAGATAACGGGATTCGAATTTGTGTGTGTCGCGCGCCAGGCGCTCCAGGTCGCCGATGCCATAGAGGCTGGCGCCGGCGCGAAAGACCGCGGTGAAGGTCAGCGCGGCCAATACCGTGTAGCCCCCCGCGCTGCTGCCGCGAATCAACAGGCGTTCGGGGTCGGCACGTCCGGTGGCCGCCAGGTGGCGTACCCCGGCGACCAGATCTTCGACGTCGAACAGGCCCCAGTTGCCGTTCAGCGCCTGCCGATAGGCGCGCCCGTAGCCGGAGCTGCCGCGGTAGTTGAAGTCGGCCACCGCGAAGCCGCGGCTGGTCCAGAAGCGCACCTTGGGATTCCATGCGGTACTGGTGGCCCCCGTGGGGCCGCCGTGGCAGAGGGCGATCAGCGGCGGTCGCTCGTCGGCGCGGGGGCGGTGGTCGGGGTGCGCCGGGGCGTAGTAGAACCCGTGGGCGCGGGCGTCCTCGCCGGTGGCGTAGCGGAAGGCCTCGGGGACAGGCGCGAAACCCGGGTCCAGCGCCGGACCGCCGACCGCGTGCAGGCGCCGCCAGCTGCCGCTGTGGACATCGATCTCCAGCAGTTCGTCGCCGCGATCCGGCCCCGCGGCAATGCAGTAGGCGCGGTCGCCATGGGCGCTGAGGTCGCGAAATTCGCTGTGCGGTGTCCGGATCTCGGTGAGAGCGCCGGTCTGCGTTTCGAGAATGCCCAGCTGCCAGCGGCCGTCGCGGCTGTAGCAGGTGGTGATGCGCCCCTCGCCGGCCGCCCACACCGACATGCCCAGGGTCCACAGGGGGGCGCCGAATTCGGCCGCCATGGCCGCCAGCGGCGCGTGGTCTCCGGCTTCCCGCCAGGCGTAGAGATTCCACCAGCCGCTGCGGTCGGAGCTGTACACCAAGCGCCGGTCGGCCAGCCATCCCGGTTGCAAGACCGCTTCGCCCTGGCCCCCGGCGATGTGCCGTGCAGCACGGCACCGGCCGCCCTGGTCGAGCTCCGCGCTCCAGAGTTCGGCGGCGTCCCAGGGCATGTCCGGGTGGTTCCAGCTCAGCCAGGCCAGCCGGTTGCCCGTCGGGTCGAGGCTGGGTGCGGCATAGAAGTCGGCGCCGCGGAGCAGGGGTTCGACCTCGCCACCGGCGAGCGGTACGGCGGCGATGAAGTTCTCGGGCTCGGCGGAATGGTGCCCTTCGCGGTGCCACTCGCAGACTGCGAGCAGGCGCTGTCTGGCTCGATCCACGATCGGCTCGACGAAACGCAGGCCGCGGTGATCCGGGGTCAGGGGCTCGGGCAGGGCGCGCGGATCCCGGAGGTCCAGCCGGTACAGGCGCTGGTCATCGCGGAGCACGAAGTAGAGCACGCCGTCGGCGACCACGAAGGGACGCCCGCCGTATTCGTGCACCTGGCTGCGCACATTGATGGGCGCCGGCAGCAGGTCGCGCAGGTGGCCGTCCGGATCGCGTTCGACCAGGGTGCTGCGGCCGCCCTCCCGGGGCCGGGTCTCCAGCCAGTAGAGCATTGGCCCGTCGCGCTGGGGATGCGCCAGTGCGCCGCCGGCGGCGGCCGCGAATTCCGGCGTGATCGGGCTCGGCCAGGTTCCGCAGGCGAGTTCTTTCGGCACCGTCTCCGCGCTCCTCAGCCGCCGGCTCGCTTGGCCTTGTGTCCCAGCCTGTCCAGCGCGGCCAGCACCGCGTCGCGATGGTCGCCCTGTAACTCGATCACGCCGTCGTGGAGGCTGCCGCCGGTGGCGCACTGTTGTTTCAGGCGTTTGGCCAGGGCGCGCAATTCGGTGTCCGGCAGGGCCAGGCCGGCAATGGTGGTGACTGTCTTGCCGCCGCGCCCCGAGGTTTCGCGACGCACCCGGGCAACGCCGTCGCCCTTGCCCGCGGCGGGCGGGGGAGCGGCCGGGGTGCGGATGCGACCGCGGTCGGTGCTGTAGACCAGTCTGCGCTCGTCGCTCACTGGCCGACCTCGAGGACGATCTTGCCCTGGTGGGTGCCGCTCTCCATGAGCTGATGCCCGGCGGCAGCCTCCGCCAGCGGCAGGGTGGTGTGGATCAGCGGGCGGATGTCGCCGCCCTCCAGCAGCGGCCAGACCTGCTCCTGTACCGCGCGGCAGATGCGCGCCTTGTCCGCGACCGGCTGGCTGCGCAGCGTGGAGCCGGTCAACATCAACTGCTTGAGCATCATCGGCATCAGGTCGACCTCGACCTTGGAGCCGCGCAGAAAGGCAATGGACACGATACGGCCGCGAAAGGTCGCCGCGCGCATATTTTTCTGTACGTAGTCGCCGCCCACCATGTCGAGGATCACGTTGGCGCCACCGGTGGCCGTCTTGATGCCCTCGACGAAGTCGTCGCGGTGGTAGTCGAAGGCCCGCAGGGCGCCGAGCTTTTCACAGGTGGCGACCTTGTCCGGACCGCCGGCGGTGGCGAACACCCGTGCGCCCAGCGCCGTGCCGAGCTGAATCGCCATGGTGCCGATGCCGCTGGTGCCGCCGTGGACCAACAGTACCTCGCCGGCCCGGAGCGCGGCGCGCTCGAAGACGTTGTGCCAGACGGTGAACGCGGTCTCCGGCAGCGCGGCGGCCTCGGTGGCGGAGAGACCGGCGGGGATCGGCAGGCACAGATCCCGATGGGCCAGGGCGTATTCCGCGTAGCCGCCGCCGGAGAGCAGCGCACAGACCCGGTCTCCGGGCCGCCAGGGGCCGGCTTCGGCTCCCAGGGCGACGATTTCCCCGGCGACTTCCAGGCCGGGCAGGTCCGAGGCGCCGGGCGGAGGCGGGTAGCCGCCCTGGCGCTGGAATACGTCGGGGCGGTTGATGCCCGCCGCGATCACCCGGATCAGCACTTCGCCGTCGGCGGGCTGGGGCAACGGCCGTTGCCCGAGCTGCAGTACCTCGGGACCCCCGGGCTGGGTGATCTCTACGCAATTCATGGTTTCTGGCAGCGACATGTACTTCTCCGAAGCGGGGTGCCACAGGTGCGGGATGGGATCAGGTGTGTCATAGGGTAACAGTACGCGCCCGGGGCCGGGGAGCCCGGGGTGCGTTGAAGCTGCCGTTGCACCATTGTTTAATGGGCCGGTCGGCAGTGACGCGGCGCCGGATCCCGGAAGCCGGCTCAGGCCATGGCCGAGCGGTTTGATTCCGGACGCCGCGCCGGCTCATAGCCGGCTCATAGATATAGATAATGCACGGGCAGTAGCAGTTATGGGGGTGAAGAATGAGCGGTGAATACGACGCCGAATACCGGCGCGCGCGCGAGGAGCCGCGCGCCTACTGGGCGGAGGCCGCCGCCGCGGTCGACTGGCACCGGCAGCCACAGACGGTGCTGGACGACGACCATCCGCCGTTCACGTGTTGGTTTCCCGATGGTGAGTTGAACGCTTGCCACAATGCCCTGGACCGGCACGTCGAGGCGGGGCGGGGCGAACAGACGGCGCTGATCTACGATAGCCCGGTTACCGGCAGCGTCCAGCGATTCAGCTACCGGGAGTTGCGTGACCGGGTGGCCCGCTTTGCCGGCGCGTTGCGTGCCCTGGGGGTGGAAACCGGCGACCGGGTGGTGATCTACATGCCCATGGTGCCGGAAGCGGCGATCGCGATGCTGGCCTGCGCGCGCATCGGTGCCGTTCATTCAGTGGTGTTCGGCGGTTTCGCCGCCAACGAACTCGCCGTGCGGATCGACGACGTGCGGGCCAAGCTGGTGGTTGCCGCCTCCTGCGGCATCGAGCCGGGCCGCCTGGTGCCCTACAAGCCGCTGCTCGATCAGGCGATCGAGCTGGCCAGATACAAGCCCGAGGCCTGCATTGTCTTCCAGCGCGAGCAGCAACCGGCGGAGTTGATTGCCGGCCGCGACCTCGACTGGCGCGAGCTGGAGGCCGCAGCGGAGCCGGTGGCGTGCGTTCCGGTACCCGCCGGCCACCCGTTGTACGTGCTCTATACCTCGGGGACCACCGGACAGCCCAAGGGTGTGGTGCGCGATACCGGCGGCTGTGTGGTGTCGTTGCTGTGGAGCATGCACAAGGTGTACGGCGTGGCTCCCGGCGACGTGTTCTGGGCGGCCTCGGACGTGGGCTGGGTGGTGGGTCATTCCTATATCGTTTATGGGCCACTGTTCAACGGTAGCACCTCGATCCTTTACGAGGGCAAGCCGGTGGGCACGCCGGATCCCGGCGCCTACTGGCGGGTGATTTCCGAGCATGGTGTGAAAGTGTTCTTTACGGCGCCCACCGCCTTTCGCGCCATCAAGAAGGAGGACCCTCAGGCGGCGCACCTGCAGCGCTATGATCTGAGTGGTTTCGAGGCGCTGTTTCTGGCCGGCGAACGCTGTGACCCGGATACCCTGGGCTGGGCGCAGGAGCACTTGGGCGTACCCGTGCTCGATCACTGGTGGCAGACCGAACTGGGCTGGCCCGCCTGCGCCAACTGCCGCGGCATCGAGCTGCTGCCGGTGGTGCCGGGTTCGCCGACCAAGCCGGTGCCCGGCTTTGTGCTGGAGGTGCTCGACAGCCAGGGCCGGCCCCTGCCGGCCGGAGAGATCGGCGCCCTGGTGCTGCGGCTGCCGCTGCCGCCCGGGACCTTCACCGGGCTGTGGGGCAACGAGGAGCGTTTCGTCAAGGCCTACTTCTCCACCTTTCCCGGCTACTATGAAACCGGCGATGCCGGCTACATCGACGCCGACGGCTATGTGTTCGTCATGGCGCGCACCGACGACGTCATCAATGTCGCCGGCCACCGGCTGTCGACCGGCGCCATGGAGGAGGTGCTCGCGGCCCATCCCGACGTCGCCGAGTGTGCGGTGATCGGTGTCGCCGACCCGATGAAAGGTCAGCTGCCGCTGGGCATGGTGGTGCTCAAGGACGGCGTCGACCGGGATCCCGCGACGATCTGCGCGGAGACCGTGGCGCTGGTGCGCCAGCACATCGGACCGGTGGCGGCGTTCAAGCTGTGTATCGCGGTTCCCCGGCTGCCCAAGACCCGCTCCGGCAAGGTGCTGCGCGGTACCATGCGCGCCATTGCCGATGGCGCGCATTGGAAGCAGCCCGCCACCATCGACGATCCCGCGGTGCTCGACGAGGTCGGCAGCGCGCTCGCGGTACTGGGCTATCCCCCGCCCCGGGATGCCTGACCGGCACCCGTCCATAGCCCATATAGGACCGCTGTTGATATAATGTATGATCCGCTGATTTTCCCAGCCGCCCGCCGACACCAGATGGGCGGTTGCCGCGCGCTACGGGGGTAGAGGTTGAAACCGACGAATATCCAGGATCCCGAATACTTTCACCGGGTGATCGACTGCCAGTACGCCTGTCCGGCGCATACGCCGGTGCCCGAATATATCCGCCTGATTGCCGCCGGTCGCTACACCGAGGCCTATCTGATCAACTGGGAGTCCAATGTCTTCCCGGGGGTGCTGGGCCGTACCTGCGACCGCCCCTGCGAGCCCGCCTGCCGCCGCGGTCGCCTGGAACAGGAGGAGCCGGTCGCGATCTGCCGGCTCAAGCGCGTGGCCGCAGACAACAAGGGTGACATCAGCACCTGGCTACCCGCGGTGCCAGCCGCCAAGAACGGCAAGCGCGTGGCGCTGGTCGGGGCCGGACCGGCGTCGCTCACCGTGGCCCGAGATCTGTTGCCCCTGGGGTATCAGATCGATATCTATGACGAACAGGCCAAGGGCGGCGGTTTCATGCGCAGCCAGATCCCTTCGTTTCGGCTGCCGGAAGCCGTGTTGGATGAGGAGGTCGAACGCATTCTCGACATGGGTGTGATGATCCATTTGAACCGTTATGTCGACAGCCTCAAGGGCTTGCTGGATGCCGGCTACGACGCCATTTTCGTGGGCTCTGGTGCGCCGCGCGGCCGCGACCTGCCCAAGCTGCCCGGCCGCGAGGAAGCGGACGCCGCCATCCACATCGGCATCGACTGGCTGGCCAGTGTCGCCTTCGAGCACGCCACGAGCATCGGCAAGCGCGTCATCGTGTTGGGTGGTGGCAACACCGCAATGGACTGCTGCCGTACCGCCCGCCGGCTGGGCGGCGATGACGTCAAGGTCATGGTGCGCAGCCCCTTCGCCGACATGAAGGCGTCCCCCTGGGAAAAGAAAGACGCCATGGCCGAGGACATCCCGATCATCGACAATCATGTGCCGCTTGAATTCGTGGTGGATGACGGCCGCCTGGTGGGCATGAGATTCGACCGCGTCGAAGCGCGCTATGACGCGTCCGGCAAGCGCTCGCTGGTATCCACCGGCGAGGAGCCGGCATTCTATCCCTGCGACGAAGTGCTGATGGCGATCGGCCAGGAAAACGCCTTTCCCTGGATCGAGCGGGATCTGGGTATCGAGTTCGACCAGTGGAGTCTGCCAGCGGTGGATCGCACCACCTTCCAGTCCACCAATCCCCGGGTGTTTTTCGGCGGCGATGCCGCCTTCGGTCCGGAGAACATCATCACCGCGGTCGCCCATGGCCATCAGGCGGCGATCTCCATCGACCGCTTCTGCCGGGGCGAGGATGTCGCCGAGCGGCTGTTGCCGGGTACCACGCTGATCACTCAGAAAATGGGCATCCATGAGTGGAGCTACGATAGCGCCGTCGACTCCGACCCGCGTTACCAGGTGCCCCATGCCGCCAAGGAGCTGGCGCTCGGCGACCGCCATATGGAGGTGGAGCTGGGGTTCGATCGCGAGACCGGCTACAAGGAGGCCGAGCGCTGTCTGAACTGTGATGTGCAGACCCTGTTCGCTGAGGCGCTGTGCATCGAGTGTGACGCCTGTGTCGACGTCTGTCCCACGGACTGCATCAATTTTCTGCCCAACGATCGGGACGAGGCGGCATTGCGCCAGCAGCTACGCGTGCCTGCGGCCAATCTGGAGCAGCCGCTGTACGTGTCCGACGAGCTCAAGACCGGTCGCGCAATGGTCAAGGACGAGGATCTGTGCCTGCACTGCGGACTCTGTGCGGAGCGCTGCCCGACCGCAGCCTGGGACATGCAGAAGTTTCTCTATCAGGTCACCAAGGCGGCACCCATCCTATGAAAGCGATCCAGGGCGTCAACGACTTCGTCATCCGCTTCGCCAACGTCAACGGCACCGGTTCGGCCAGCGCCAACAACATGTTCGCCAAGGCGGTGTTTCGGATGGGGATTCCCGTCAGTCCGAAGAATATCTTTCCCTCCAATATCCAGGGGCTGCCGACCTGGTACGAGGTGCGGGTGTCCGAGCACAGCTATATGGGACGCCGCGGGGGCGTGGATGCGGTGGTGGCCATGAATCCGCAGAGCATGGCCAAGGATGTTCGCGAGATCGAACCCGGGGGCTATTGCATCTACGACAACACCAAGCCGCTCGACCTGCGACTGATGCGTGATGACGTGCACTTCATCGGCCTGCCCCTGACCGAGATCTGCCGCAACGAATACAGCCAGGCGCGCCAGCGCCAGCTGTTCAAGAATGTGGTCTATGTGGGCGCCCTGGCAGCCCTGCTGGATATCGAGTTCGGCGTACTCCGGGATCTGGTGAGCGAGCAGTTCAAAGGCAAGGAGAAACTGATCGCGCCCAATGTTCACGCCCTGGAGCTCGGTTTCCAGTACGCCGTGGAGCATTTCGACTGTCCGCTCGGGATCCGCGTCGCCCGGCGTGATGCCGTCGGTGGGCGGATTCTGATCGAAGGCAACACGGCACTGGCGCTGGGCGCCATCTATGGCGGCGCGACCGTGGCCGGCTGGTATCCGATCACTCCTTCCACTTCGGTGGTCGAAGAGTTCGAGAAGTACTGCAACCGGCTGCGCATCGATCCCGGCAGCGGACTCAGCAAGTTCGCCATCGCCCAGGCCGAGGACGAACTGGCGGCCATCGGCCTGGCGATCGGGGCGTGCTGGAATGGCGCCCGGGCGTTCACTGCGACTTCCGGCCCGGGACTGTCGCTGATGAGTGAGTTTCTGGGGCTGGCCTACTTTGCGGAAGTGCCCGTGGTGCTGTTCGATATCCAGCGCGCCGGGCCGTCCACCGGGATGCCGACCCGGACGCAGCAATCGGACGTGCTGGCGGCGGCCTATGCCTCGCACGGCGATACCAAACAGGTGCTGCTGTTTCCCGCGACGCCGCGAGAGTGCTTCGACATGGGCGCGCTCAGCTTCGATCTCGCCGATCGCCTGCAGACGCCGGTGATTCTGCTCTCTGATCTCGATCTGGGCATGAACGACAATCTCAGCGAGCCGCTCGCCTGGGATGACACCAGAGCCTATGACCGGGGTAAGGTGCTCGATACCGAGCAACTCGAGAACGGCGAACAGCGCTTCGGGCGCTACCTCGATGTCGACGGCGACGGCATCTGTTACCGCACCTATCCCGGGACCCACCCGAGCAAGGGCAGCTTTTTCACCCGTGGCACCTCGCGCGACGAATACGCGGTCTACACCGAGGATGGCGACGCCTACCGCCGCAACATGGAGCGCCTGCTGGTCAAGTGGGAGACCGCCAAGACGCTGATGCCGGTCCCGGAAGCCTATCCGGCGCGTGACGCCACGCCGGAGGGCGTGCTGTTTTTCGGGACCAGCACCGCCGCAACTCTGGAGGCCCTGGATCTGCTCGCAGAGGAGGGGCTGCTGCTCGACGGCCTGCGGGTCCGCGCCTTTCCATTCCGCCGCGAGGTGACGGATTTCATCGATGCCCATGAGCGAGTCTTCGTGATCGAGCAGAATCGCGATGGCCAGCTGCGCAAATTGCTGATCGCCGAATGTGACCTGGCGCCCGGCAAACTGCGCTCGGTGAATTGTTTCGACGGCATGCCGATCACCGCCAGATTCATCCGTGACGCGATTCGCGCCGGTGTCGGCGGAGGTCAGGTGGTGCCATTGCGGCGGCAGTCCGGAGGAGGCCAGTCATGAGTTATGTCCGACCCGAGTTCCGGCATCCCAGGCTGCCGGCCAATGAACTGGGTTTTACCCGCAAGGATTACGAGGGCGCGCTGTCGACGCTCTGCGCCGGCTGCGGCCACGATTCGGTGAGTGCGGCCATCATCGAGGCCTGCTTCGACCTCGCCATCGAACCGCATCGGGTGGCCAAGATATCGGGAATCGGGTGTTCCTCGAAGACGCCGACCTATTTCCTGGGCAACTCCCACGGCTTCAACTCGGTCCATGGGCGCATGCCGTCGGTCGCCACCGGCGCCAATCTCGCCAACCGCGAGATGATCTATATCGGTGTCTCCGGCGACGGTGATACGGCTTCCATCGGCCTCGGCCAGTTCGCCCACGCCACGCGCCGCAACCTCAATATGGTGTATGTCGTCGAGAACAACGGCTGTTACGGACTGACCAAGGGGCAGGATTCGGCAACCGCAGATGTCGGCTCGGCGAGCAAGAAGGGTGATCCCAACCCCTATGAGGCCATCGATCTCTGTGCCCTGGCGCTGCAACTCGGAGCGACCTATGTCGGGCGCAGTTTTTCCGGGGACAAGGCGCAGCTGGTGCCCTTGATCAAGGGCGCGCTGGCGCACAGTGGCTTTGCCTTTATCGATGTCATTTCGCCCTGTGTCACCTTCAATGACAACCCGCGTTCCACCAAGAGCTACGATTTCGTGCGCGACCACATGGAGGCTACCGGCAAACTGGATTTCGTTCCGGTGCGCAAGGAGATTACCGCCGACTACGAGCCCGGATACACCCAGGAAGTGACCCTGCACGACGGTTCGGTGATCCATCTCTACAAGTCCGCAGACGGCTCGGTGCGCGATCGCGATTCGGCGCTGAGGGCCATCGCCGCCCACAAGCGACAGGGGCGGATACTCACGGGCCTGCTCTACGTGGATCCCGACAGCCAGGAGCTACACCGGACCCTGGGCACCGTGAAGACCGCGCTCCGCGATCTCGACGCCGCCGACCTCTGTCCGGGCGGCAAGATCCTGGAAAATATCAACAACAGCTTTCGCTGAGCCCTGAGGTAACCCCGGCCGGGCTGGGGTTACCTCCCCCTTTTTTCTCTCCTTCTCGATCTGGGCCGCGTCGCGCAGGCCGCCCTTGTGCCGCGCCGGACAGGCTGCGCCCGGGCCTCGGCAGACATGCCTCCGGGTGCTGGTTTTCTGCCCTGAATGGTTCCCGAAATTCATAGGTCAATAGCTTGACATTGCCATTGCGGGCGCTTAGCGTGCGCCTTACCGGATACATAAACCATAATAATTGGGGGTATGGCTGTGAAGCATGATTATTTTTCTTCCGAGCAAAACGCAGGCATTTCCGGCCGGAGAGGGGGCTCATTCCGACTCAGGCCGCTGGCATTGGGGGTGGGCGCCGCGGCGCTGGCGTTGGCGGCGGCGCCGGCCAGTGCCTTCCGGATCGACTTCGAGGATCCGGAAATCGATGCCTTCCTGGATAGCACCGTCTCCGTCTCCACCGCGATGCGCACCCGCAGCGCCACACATCCCACCTTCAGCGCCAGCGGTAACTGGAACATCTTCAACGATGCCGGCGACGTCTACAGCACGCCGCTGACCTATCTCGGCGAGTTCGGCATCTCCAAGGGGGATTATGGGTTCTTCACCCGCTTCAAGTACCTCTATGACGTCACCCTGAACTCCAAGGACTGCGACAACTGTTTCGGGCGCACCCCGGGTGGCACCCTGGACGGGGTGCCCGACGGCACCCAGGATGCCTTCAACAAGTTCTTCCTGCTCGACGCCTTCGTGTACGGCAACTGGACGCTGGGCGATCGGGCACTGTCGGCGCGGGCCGGCAAGCAGGTGATCAGTTGGGGCGAGAGCAATATCATGGGCGGCGGCATCTCCACCGCGCAGAGCCCCGAGGACGTCAACGGCCGGGTGACCCCAGGCACCGAGGTCAAGGAGCGGTTGCTGCCCCAGGAGATGGTGTGGGCCTCTTACGACATCACCGACAAGTGGAATGTCGAGGCCTACTACGTCTGGAATTGGCGGCCCAGTATTTTCATCGGGGTAGGCACGCTGTTCAGTCCCTTCGATTTCCTGGGCCCGGGCTTCAACCCTGATCTGAGCATTCCCGGCGTCGAGCACCGTGGCCACGACTATGCTGACCGCGGCGGTCAGTGGGGCTTGGCAACGCGCTTCATCATCGAAAGCCTGAACTGGGCGGAGCTGGGCTTGTACTGGGTGCGTAGTCACGCCTTCGTTCCCACGCTGCAGGCCAATTTCGACCCCACCAGCCCCATGGGTCCGAACGGGCTGACCTATCAGTCGGTCTTCGCCCAGGATCAGGACACCTACGCCATCTCTCTGGGCGGGGAACTGGGCACCACCGGACTGTCCTACGGCACCGAGGTCAACCTGCGGGAGAACTTCTACGACACCCGGCAATGCCAGAACCTCTTCGGGCTGGGTGGTTTGGCACTGGGTAACCCCGCTTTCACGCCCACCATTCCCGGTTGCGACCAAAAAAACTCCAATACCTGGATGTGGTTGGGTAACCTCGTGAAATCTGGGGGTGGTGGCCCGTTCGGCGCCGACCGGCAGAGCTACGTCTTCGACTTTGCCCTGTCCTGGATCGACGACCTGGACCATGGCGATCCGACCGACCGGCAAAACCTCACGCCGGTCAGCGCGGCAGCCGCCGCGGCTCAGGATCCGGCACGGGCGGGCAACACCAGCGCCCAGGCCGGCACCATTGTCGATCCGGGTCGCTTCAAGGGTGTGGATGCCCTGGACCGGCCGCTAACTCCCTTCGCCTGGGGTTATACGGCGGTGGCCTCCTATGAGTACAACAACCTGTTCTGGAACCTGAACGTGAAGCCGCGGTTTGTGTTCGCTCACGGTGTGGAGGGCTATACGCCCTTTGGCAGTGGCGCCCTGGTGGAAAACCAGCGCACCGCCGTGGTCGGGGTGACCTTCGAGTACCTGAGCTCGACGTCCCTGGATATCGCCCATACCTGGTGGCTGGGTTCCGCCGGTGTCTGGGATGACCGGGACAATATCGCGGTCACTTTCAAGTACAGCTTCTGAGGAACTGCATTGATGTCTATTTATAAGCAGATTACGGGCGCCACCGGCGCCCTGGTGCTGGGCCTGGCGATGGCGCACACCGCCCTGGCGCAGGATGTGAACGAGAAGCCGACTGCCGAGGAATTGGCCAAGCTGGGCCTGGAGGGCACCGAGCTGACGCCGTCCGGGGCGATCCGCGCCGGCAATGCCGAGGGCACCATCCCGGCCTGGAAGTTCGAGCCCATCCAGGCGCCCCCGGGTTGGCAGCCCGGCACCTATCATGCCGACCCCTTTGCCGATGATCAGGTGCTGTTCACCATCAATGCGCAGAATTACCGGGAGCATGCGGACAAGCTGAGCGCCGGGCAGATTGCAATGTTCGAGACCTATCCCGATTACTTCATGAACATCTATCCGACCCGGCGCAGTGCGGTATTCCCCAAGTACGTCTATGAGGCCGCACTGGAGAACGCCGGTCGGGCGCGGATCAAGATGTCGGAAACCTATTCCAACCTGATTGGCTTTGAAGGCGCCGTGATTGCGTGGGCCTTTCCGATCCCCAAGAATGGCCCGCAGGCGATCATGAATCAGGTCACCCGGCCGGTAGTGCCCTGGAAGAGAACCATCGAGAACACCACGCCGATAACCTCGAGCGGCAGCTATGAGACCGTCAAGCTGGAGATCCGCTATCGCGCGCCCTATTCCGACCCCGACAACACGATAGAAACCTTTGACCCCACGGTGCCGGGTACCGGTTTCTATTACTACCAGACCACCATCGAGCCGGCGCGGCAGGCTGGGCAAGTGGTGTTGGCAAGGGAGCCCTTGAGCTTTTCCAAGCAGTTTCGCCAGGCCTGGGGTTACAGTCCCGGCCAACGGCGGGTGAAGCGCGCACCGCAGATCGTCTACGATAATCCGCTGACCTCCAGCGATGGCCTGGCGACCACGGATCAGAAAGGCGGTTTCAACGGTCCCAACGATCGTTTCGAATGGAAGCTGGTGGGCAAGAAGGAGATCTATGTGCCGTACAACGCTTACAAACTCTGGGCGCCGGAGGTCAAGGTCAGTGACATGATCACTGACGAAGGTCGGTTGAACCAGAATCTCGCCCGCTACGAGCTGCACCGGGTCTGGGTCGTGGAGGCCACGCTGCGGGAAGGTACCCGCCACGACTATGGCCGGCGGACTTTCTTCTACGACGAGGATACCTGGGCCGTGATGTTGCAGGACGGCTACGATCGCCGTGGCGAGATCTGGCGGCTGTGGGAAGAGCATGGCCTGATGTATTACGACCAGGGTTTCTGGGCGTCCTTTCCACCTCCGGTGTCCACGCAGTACGACATGAGTGCAGGGCGCATGATCATGCTCAACCTGGACAAGGAAACGCCGCCGAATTTTGATTGGCGCGAAAATCCGGAGTCCTATTTCACGCCGGCGCAGGTTCGTCGCGACGGGCTGCGGTGATCTGGGAAACTGGCGATCCACCCGTTCTGGAGCCACTGAGGGAGCAGTGCTCCAGGGCAATATGCCCGAACAGCTTTTCGGCCCGCCTCGCGTTTGGAAGCAAGGAAGCCCATCGATTTGTGCCGCGCTCATTCTGCGGCAGAAAGCAGCTAAGAAAATAACCATAACAACCTATTTCTATATCCGTGATCGGAGACTTTCAGGATGATGAAAATTCCTTCTCGGTCGACGTCGGTCAAGGTCGCGTCGGCCTTGTTGGTGGCTGCCTTGTGTGCGAGCGTCGCAGCCCAGGATTACAACGCGCAACCAGCCCCTGAAGAGCTCGCCAAGCTGGGTCTGGAGGGGACCGAGCTGACGCCGTCCGGGGCGATCCGCGCCGGCAATGCCGAGGGCACCATCCCGGCCTGGAAGTTCGAGCCCATCCAGGCGCCCGCCGGCTGGCAGCCCGGCACTTATCACCCCGATCCCTTTGCGGAAGACGAAGTGCTGTTCACCATCAATGCGCAGAACTACCGGGAGCATGCGGACAAGCTGAGTGCTGGGCACGTCAAGATGTTCGAGACCTATCCCGACTATTTCATGAACATCTACCCCACCCGACGCAGCGCGGTATTCAAGCGCTTCATTTATGAGGCCGCGCTGGAGAACGCGGGACATGCGCGGATAGTGATGTCCGATACCTATCCCAATCTCGTTGGTTTCGAAGGCGCGGTCAACGCCTGGGCATTTCCGATTCCCCAGAACGGGCCCCAGGCCGTTGTCAACCAGGCTACCCGGCCCTTTACACCCTGGTCCTCGCACATCAACAACACCACGCCCGTGACGTCCACCGGGGATTACCAGACCGTCAAGCTTGCGGTTCAATACCACGCGAGTTGGGGGGTCGAGGGAAACACGCTCGAAAACTATGATCCGACGGAGCCCGGTGCCGGCGGATTTTACTACTATCAGACCACGATCGCGCCGGCTCGTCAGGCTGGCCAAGTGGTGCTGGCGCGGGATCCCACCAGCTTTTCCAAGCAGTTTCGCCAAGCCTGGAGCTACAGCCCAGGTCAGCGCCGGGTCAAGCGTGCGCCACAGATCGTCTATGACAATCCCCTGACTTCATCGGACGGTCTCGCCACCACGGATCAGGGTTTTGGGTTCAATGGACCGAATGACCGCTTTGAATGGAAGTTGATCGGGCGCAAGGAAATGTATGTGCCCTACAACGCTTACAGGATCTGGGCGCCGGAGGTCAAGGTTGAGGATATGATCACGGATCAGGGTCGCTTCAACCAGAACCTTGCCCGGTACGAGCTGCATCGCGTGTGGGTGGTTGAGTCAACCCTCAGGGAAGGGACCAGGCACGACTACGGGCGGCGAACCTTTTACTACGATGAGGACACCTGGGCGGTCATGATTTCCGACAATTACGATCGCCGTGGTGAGATGTGGCGCCTCTGGGAGGAGCATGGCTTGATGTGGTACGACATCGCTATGTGGACCGCCTTTCCGGCCATTGCCTCGATTCAGTACGACATGAGCGCGGGGCGCATGATCCTGCTCAATCTCGACAAGGATACACCGCCGGATTTCAGCTTTCGCGTGAATCCAGATTCTTACTTCACGCCCGCACAGGTGCGCAGGGATGGCCTGCGTTGACGAGATGATCCGAAGGCCAGGCCAAAAAATCGGTCGGTCATTTCAGAACCCACAAGGCTACAAATTTCTGCTGGGAAAACTTGAAGTGTTCGGAAATGACACATAGGCTGAGGTCAATGCGCCACACTAGGCTGGTCAGACTGGGCCGATAGCCGAATAGCAATAATGGCCGCAGAATCTCTTCGTGCCAGCAATGGGGTTATAAATAATGACAACAATATGCCGTGAAACCAAACTGTGCCGTGAAACCAAACTGTGCCGTGAAACCAAACTGTGCCGTGAAACCAGACAACGTCTACTGGCTGGTGCCTTGGCGTTGGGACTTGTTCAAGGAGTGGCTGCACAGGATTACAACGAGCAACCGACGCCCGAGGAACTGGCCAAGCTGGGTCTTGAGGGTACCGAGCTTACCCCGACCGGGGCGATCCGGGCGGGAAATGCGGACGGTACCATCCCTGCGTGGAAAAACGAGCCGGTGCAGCCGCCGGCCGGGTGGCAGCCGGGCGGTTGGCATGCCGATCCCTTCGCTGATGACCAAGTGCTGTTCACCATCACCGCACAGAACTACAAGGAGCATGCCGATAGGCTGTCACCCGGCCAGCAAAAGCTGTTCGAGACCTATCCAGATTACTTCATGAACGTCTATCCCACCCGGCGCAGCGCGGTATACCAGCAACACCTCTACGAAGCTGCGCTCGAAAATGCCGGCCGGGCGCGAATTGTGATGTCGGAAACCTATCCCAACCTGATCGGCTTCGAAGGTGCGCTGAAGGCCTGGGCATTTCCCATACCCAAGAATGGTCCTCAGGCGCTGATGAACCATACGAGCCGACCGACCATCCTGTGGAAAAACACCGTAGAGAACACCACGCCGATAACCTCCAGTGGTGATTACGAAACCGTCAAGCTCAATATCCAGTACAACCTGCGCTGGAGCGACCCCAGCAATACCCTTGAAAATTATGATCCGACGGTCCCGGGCTCGGCTTACCTCTATTATCAGACCACGGTCGCACCCGCCAAACAGGCCGGCCAGGTCATCCTGGTGCGCGAGCCCCAGAGCTTTGCCAAGCAGTTTCGCCAGGCCTGGAGTTACAGCCCTGGCCAGCGCCGGGTGAAGCGAGCGCCGCAGATCGTCTACGACAATCCCTACACCTCGGCGGACGGCCTCGCCACCACCGACCAGAAAGGCGGCTTCAACGGCCCCAATGATCGCTTTGAGTGGACCTTGCTCGGGCGCAAGGAGATGTACGTTCCCTATAACGCCTACAAGCTGTGGGCGCCGGAAGTGAAGATTCCCGATATGATCACCGACCAGGGTAGGCTCAACCAGGATCTGGCGCGTTACGAGCTGCACCGGGTATGGGTGCTGGAGGCCAAGCTGCGCGAGGGCACCCGTCACGATTACGGCCGCCGGCAGTTTTTCCTCGACGAGGATACCTGGGCGATCATGATTTCCGACGGCTATGATCGCCGCAATGCACTCTGGCGGATCTGGGAAGAGCACGGCCTGATGATGTATGACCAGGGCGTTTGGGATTCGCTGCCCTCGCCGGTGGCCTTGCAGTACGACCTGAATGCCGGGCGCATGCTGCTGACCAATGTCGACAAGGAAGTGCCCATCGACTTCAACTGGCGGGTCGATGCCGAGAGTTATTTCACTCCCGCACAGGTGCGTCGCGGCGGGCTGCGCTGACGCTCGCAAGGTAATTCCGGGCGGCGCACTTGCTTTGAGTCGCCGCCCGGATACGACCTTCCTCCCAGGTTCGACGGATCAGCGCAGATCCACCTTGATGGCGTCTCCCTCCACGACCACCGGATAGGTGGTCAGGCATTTTTCCGCGCGCAGCAGATTGAGAGCCTGGATGCCCGGCGGGAAGTTCGCCCAGCGCACGACTTCGCCCGTGGTGAGATCGAACTGCGCGCGATGAAATGGACACTGCAGAACATTGCCTTCCAGCAGCTTGCCATTCTTGAGCGGCGCCAGCAGGTGGGGGCAGTAGGCCTGGGTCGCATAGACCCCGGTATCGAGATGGAACAGCAGTACCTTGGCGCCGGCGGCGCGGACTACCTTGCGAGTCCCCAGCGGCAGCTCATCGAGTGTGGCGACGGTTTCCAGTGGCATCAGTTCTCTCTCCTCTCCGGTAGGCGTATGGTTGCCGAGTATCCCGCAGCTAGTGGTCCATGCGGTTAATTCTGTAACGCTCAGAGCCACTGTGCTGGTGCGAATCAAGGCGCGTTTCGCAGGGAATG
>CAJXRS010000010.1 GCA_913060555.1 uncultured Gammaproteobacteria bacterium
ATCATGTGCCGCGCGCTCAGGTATCCGCGCGGGCGTTGGCAATCAGCTCCCGGGCGATCACCTTGAGCGCCAGGGTCTCCTCGGCACCCTCGAAAATGGACAGTACCCGGGCGTCGACGAAATAGCGGCTCACCGGCATTTCCTCGGCATAGCCCATGCCGCCGTGAATCTGCAGCGCCTCCCGCGTGACCCACTCCGCCGCCCGGCAGGCGAACAGCTTGACCAGGCTGGCCTCCATGCGGCCGCCGCCGGCATCCACCTGGCGCGCCACCGCGTAACTGAACTGGCGCGATGCCTGCAAGGTGGTGATCATCCGACTCAGCTTCACCTGGGTGAGCTGGTAATCGGCGATCGGTTGGGTGAATACCTTGCGCTCGCCCGCATAGGCCAGGGCCTGCTCGCAGGCGGCCTGCATGACACCGGCGGCGCGCGCCGAAGTCTGCAGGCGGCCGCCGGTCAGGCCGGCCATGGTGTAGTAGAAGCCCTTGCCGAGACCGCTCTCGCCGCCCAACAGCTGAGCGTCCGGCACGAAATAGTCTTCGAAAGACAGATCGAACGAGTGCATCCCACGATAGCCCAGGGTGGGGATGGCGTGGCCGCGGAGACGGCCACCGCCGGGCTGCACGACCTCGATCTCGTGACCGGGCGTGCGCGGCTTGTCGACCAGAAACAGGCTGAGGCCACGGAAACCCTCGGCCTCGGCGCCGGTGCGGGCCAGCACCAGGATCAGGTTGGCGGCGCCGGCGAAGGTACACCAGGTCTTGCCGCCGTTGAGCAGCCAGCCGCCGGCGGTGCTGGTGGCCCGAAAGCGGGCGGCCGCCAGGTCCGAGCCGTAGTCGGGCTCGGTCAGGGAGATGGCACACAGGGTTTCGCCGCTGGCGACCCTGGGCAGCCAGTGATCGCGCTGCGCCTCGGTGCCGCCGGCGAGCAGGGCGCGGGCGAGGATTTCCGGCCGGGTGATGAGGCTGCCGGCGGCGCCCAGAGAGCCGCGGGACAGCTCCTCGGTGACCAGGATCATGTACAGGCTGTCGTCGCCGCTGTCGGGCTGCAGGCCCTGGTAGCGCTCGGGAATGGAGATGCCGAAGCAACCCATCTCGCGCAGTGGCTGCAGGATCTCCTCGGGGACGTCGAGGTCCTCGCGGTGGATGCGCTCGGCGAGCGGCATCACCACCTCCGCGGCGAAGCGGCGAAAGGTGTCGCGGATGATCTCCTTTTCGCCGTCCAGAGCGGCGGGCAGAAAATCCCCCTCGCGCGCACCGAGCAACCGCCCCAGCTCCGCCATCCGCGCCGCGGCGAGGTAGCGTCCGGGGAGTCCGGTGTCCTCGAAGGCCAGCGCGGCCTCGGTGACCTGGCGCAGCGCCAGACCGAAATCGGCCGGCCGGCTGGCGAGCCGGGCGAGCACGGCCTTGACCGCCTCGGCACCGAACTGCAGCGCCGCCCAGCCGGCCAGGGCGTCGCCGCGCACCCGCTCGCTGTAGTCGAGAAAGGCGTTCGCGGCGCTCAGATCCGCGGCGCAGAAGGCGATTTCGTAGGCGGGGAACTGCTGCCTATCGAGCAGCTCCGGCTTCAGGGAGCCGTCAGCACTGCACTGCACGCGCAGTGCCGCGAGCGCAGTGTCGACCAGCGCCTGGGTCGCTGCCAGGACAGCGCGCAGTTGGGCCGAATCCGCATCCCGCTCGACCCCGGGCGGAACCGCTGCGCCCTGTTCGATCATCTTGTTCATCGGACCTCCTCGGCGGTCTCCGGACAGTGGCGGACAGCGGCGGCGCCCTCTGGGCCGCCGCCGGTGACGCATCCTGCCAGGCGCGCCCGGCCCGCGATCAGGCGTCGTAACGCCCGACGATGGCGACGCTGACCACGTTCTGGTGGGGGAAGCCGCCCAGGTTGTGGGTCAGGCCGATTTTCGGGTCGTCCAGCTGACGCGGCCCGGCGCGGCCGGTGAGCTGCAGATACATTTCGTAGAGCATGCGCAGGCCGGAGGCGCCGATCGGATGGCCGAAGCATTTGAGGCCGCCGTCGATCTGACAGGGCACCTCGCCGTCCGCATCGAAGGCGCCATCGAGCACGTCCTTGACCGCCCCGCCCTCCGGGGACAGGAACAGGTCTTCCATGGTGACCAACTCGGTAATCGAGAAGCAGTCGTGCACCTCGGTCATGCTCACTTCGCGGCGCGGATCCTTGATCCCGGCCTCTTCGTAGGCGCGCTTGGCGGCGATCCGCGTGGTCGCCACGTAGGAGCCATCCCAGTTGCCGAAGCCGCCTTCCTCGCCATTGGAGGCGCACAGCTGCAGCGCCTTGACACTGACCAGATCGCGCTTGCCCAGGCTGCGGGCGATCTCCGGCGTGGTGACGATGGCGCAGGCCGCGCCGTCACTGACGCCGCAGCAGTCGAACAGCCCGATCGGCTCGGCGATCATGGGTGCGTTCATGGCCTGATCTTCGGTGATTGCGCGCTGCAGGTGGGCCTTGGAATTCTTGGCGCCGTTGGCGTGGCTCTTCACCGAGACGTGGGCCATGGCCCGTTTGAGATCCTGTTTGTCGGTCTTGTACTTGGCCCGATAGCCGGCGGCCAGTTGCGCGAACATGCCCGGCGCCGACAGGTTGGGGTAGTACATGTCGTTGGTAACCCCCCGCGAGCGCTGCGGCAGACCGCCATAGCCCGTGTCCTTGAGCTTTTCGAAACCCATCGCCAGGGCGATGTCACAGGCGCCGGAGGCCACTGCATAGGTGGCGGCGCGAAACGCCTCGGTGCCGCTGGCGCAGTAGTTCTCCAGGCGGGTGACCGGAATATAGGGCAGGCGCAGTGCGATCGACAGCGGCATGGCGCCCGGGCCGACGCTGAAGGCGTCGATCCCGGTGGCCTGCCAGGCAGCCTCGATCTGATTTTTCTCGATGCCGGCGTCGGCGAGGCATTCCTCGAACGCCTCGGTCATGAGGTCGGCGGGTTCTGCATCCCAGCGCTCACCGAACTTGCTGCAACCGGCGCCGAGAATGACGACTTTGTCACGAATACCCTTGGCCATGAGTGGCTCCTCCAGGTGATGAATTCAGCGCGAGGGAACGGCTTTCCAGAAGTATTTTCGGAAGCCCCTCTGAGTGTCAATCTGCTTGATACGGAAGTGCACCGAGACCTCGGCCCCGGTATCGAAGGTGTCCGGATCGACCTCGGTGAGGTCCATCATCAGCCGTCCGCCGCAGTCGAACACCACCATACCGAAATAGGCCGGGGGATTGAAATCGAAGGTCAGGCGGTCGGCGGTCCAGGTGGCCACCTTGCCGCGCTGACCGGCCATCGGATAGGCCTCCTGAGTGTCCAGGGCGCCGCACTCCGGATTGACGCAATAGTGCGCGCGGGGGATCTGCACCGTCTGGCACTTGGTGCACTTGCCGCCGATGAAGCTGTTGGTCAGCGCGCGGTTGCGGTACATGGCCGACAGGAAAGCGGTCTTGTCGACATCGGCACGCTTGCCCAGCTCCTTGTCGATCAGGTCGTTGAAGGACTGAAACTTGTTGTAGTTGGTCTCCGGCACACCGGCGGCCAGCCAGCCGCTGACGCCGCGCTGCGGCTGCCACTCGGCGATGCGCGAAGTGGCGCGAAACAGCAGGGCGTCGCAGCCCTGACCGAAACCGACCACCAGCAGCAGATCACCGGGCCTGGCTTCCTCCAGGCGCTGCGCGAGCAGCAGCATCGCGTGGGCTGTGCCGGTGATGCCGACGCTCTGCAGCAGGTTATCCGTTACCGCCGAGTCCGGTATGCCGAGCTTTTTGGCAAGCCCACCAGGCACCTGGCGCTGGTCGGTGGGCATCACGAAATGGGCGATGTCCGCGGCCTCGACGCCGGTCTGCGCCAGCAGGGCCTGCACGGCCTGCGGCACGATCTTCATGTAGCCCTCGTCGCGTACCCAGCGCTCCTCCCAGCCGACGTCGTAATCGCGACCCTCGGCCCGGTAGTGGTCGATGAAGTCCACCGGCTGGCTGACGCTGCCCACCAGCTCCGCGAGCACGTCGCCCGCGCCGATCACCACCGCCGCGGCACCGTCACCGTAGAGCATCTCTTCGCGGGAGGCGCACTTGGTCAGGCGATGCTCGGAGGCCACCACCAGGGCGTCGCCCCGGCCGGCGGCGGCAATATCCACTGCGTTGAGCAGTGCCGAGGTACCGGCGCGCTGCGAGCAGGTCACGTCCAGGGTGCGCAGGTTGGCGGGGTCGAAGTGCATGGCCTCGGCGAGGATCACCGAATTCTGGCGGTCGGCAAAGGGCAGCGAGGTCGATGCCAGCAGCAGGGCCGCCGGGGTCCGGTCGGGTGCACGACCCAGCGCATCCGCGCAGGCCTCGGTGGCCATGGTGATGGCGTCCTCGTCCCAGTTGCACATGGTCTTCTCACCCTTGGCGAGCCCGCGCAGGCCGGAATCGAACCAGGCGTTGGCGTCCGCGATCACCTGTTTCTGCAGGCGCGCACGCGGCAGATAGGCGCCGTAGGCAGTGATGCCGATCATAGTCAATCCCCGTCGATGATGATGGTTGGTCGGAATCCGCCGGCTACAGGTGCCGGCTGATGAACAGTTTCATGATTTCCGAGGTGCCGCCGTAGATGCGGCGGATCCGCGCATCGGTAAAGATGCGCGCGATCGGATATTCGCACATGTAGCCATAGCCGCCGAACAGCTGCAGGCATTCGTCGACGATGCGTCCTTCCCGCTCCGTGGTCCAGAGCTTGGCCATGGCCCCCTGCTCCGCGGTCAGGTCGCCGTCGACGATGCGGTGCAGGCATTGATCGAGAAACGCCCAGCCCACCGCCAGATCCGTCTTGATCTCGGCCAGCTTGAAGGCCGTGTTCTGGAACTCCAGCAGCGCCTTGCCGAACGCCCTGCGCTCCTTGACGTAGGCCACGGTCAGATCGTAGGCACGCTGGGCTTCGGCCCAGGCGCGAAAGGCCACGGTCAGGCGCTCGCGGGGCAGCTCCCCCATCAGATAGGCGAAACCGCGGCCCTCTTCGCCGACCAGATTGCTCACCGGCACCCGGACATCGGCAAAGAACATCTCCGAGGTATCGGCGCCCTTCTGGCCGATCTTGTCGAGGTTGCGGCCGCGCTCGAAGCCCGCCCGATCGGTCTCGACGATGATCAGGCTCATGCCCTTGGCGCCCTTGGCGGGATCCGTCTTGCACACCACGATCACGAAATCACAGTGCTGGCCATTGGTGATGAAGGTCTTCTGACCGTTGATCACATAGCTGTCGCCGTCGCGGACCGCGGTGGTGCGAATGCCCTGCAGATCGCTGCCGGCGCCCGGCTCGGTCATGGCGATCGCGGAGATGATCTCGCCGCTCACCATGCCGGGCAGCCAGCGCTGCTTGAGCGCCTCACTGGCATGGTGGAGCAGATAGTAGGCGGTGATATCGGACTGCAGGGCAAAACTACAGCTGCCGCCACCGATGGCATAGCCGATCTCCTCGGAGGAGATCATGTTGTAGTAGAAGTCGCCGCCCGGCCCGCCGTAGGTCTCGGGGATGCCACAACAGAGCAGTCCCTGGGCACCGGCCTTGCGCCACAGCTCGCGAGGTATGATGCCGTCGTGCTCCCAGCGCTCGATATGGGGTTCGAGCTCCTCCCGGTAGAAACGGCGGGCGGTGTGGCGAAAGAGTTCGTGATCCGCGCTGTACACGGATCTGTTGTTCATCGGCATCGGCTTGGTTCCGGTTCGGGTTTCCGGCGACCGGCGGCAGAGCTGACGGCGGGCGTCATCGCGATCGCAAGCGCCTCGATTGTATCCGATTTGCCTGCCGCCGAAGCGCGCTCGGCGCGCCGCGGGCAGCCGCCGGGGTGCGGGGGAAAGTTCGCGACCCGGCATCGCCGGCCGGATCGCGACGGCATCCCTCGCGGGTGTCAACGCACCCGGTCGGTGAAGTTGGGCAGCACCTTCTCGGTGAGCAGCTCGAAGTGGCGCATCATCTTGGCCTGCGGAATGAGGCTGTTGTAGGTGAACAGCCAGAAGTAGTCGCAGGGCAGATCCTGGAACAGCTTCTCCAGCTTGCGATTGACGGTGTCCGGGCTGCCGCAGATCACCAGGCCGCGCTCTTCGATGGTTTCGAAGTCATTTTTGATCGTAAAGGGGTCTTCGCCCTTCTTCATGATCGCGGCGTTGAAACCAAAGGGCTGGAAGAAGTTGCACCAGACGTAAGCACCGGCGCGACTGGCGATGGCCCGCGCCTCTTCATCGGTGTCGGCGACCACGATCTCCCGGGTCATGCCCATGCGGTAGGGCTTGCCGGCTTTTTCCGCCGCTTCCCGGGCGGCGCGGATATGCTGCTGCGCGGTGGGCACATCGGTGATGATGGTGATCGGGGTGACCTCGTTTTCCATCGCCCAGACGATGGAGCGCTCGGAGACGCTGAACGGTTGGAAGAGATCCGGGATGCGCTTGTCATAGGTGGCGGGCACGGTGCCGATTTCGGTCAGGTAGCCCTTGTCGTCGACGCCCTGGCCGTACTTGCGGGTTACGTTGTGCGTGGCCCAGTAGGTGTTGGCCGGGGGGATCTCCCAGAACTTGCTCTTGTGTGAAAAGGTGTCGTTGCGCCAGGCCTTGAGGATGATCTGAAAGTGATCCTCGTAGAGCTCACGCTTGAGTGCGTCATAGGCCTCGGCGCCGAGCTCGGCCTCGCGCCCCATGCCCTCGATCTGCTGCCCGAGCGTCGCCACCCAGCGCGGCTGATAGCCGCGGGCGAAACCGGCAAAGGCGCGCCCCTGGGTCATCTGGTCGACCATGGCGATGTCTTCGGCGAGCCGCACCGGATTGTGGGCGGGCAGCACATTGCCCAGCTGGCCCACCTTGAGATTTTTGGTCTGCATACCGATGAAGAGGTCGAGCAGTATCGGGTTGGTGGAGACTTCTTCTCCCTCGATATGGAAATGGTGTTCCGTGGTGCCCATCCCATAGTAGCCATGTTCGTCCATGTACCTGGCCTGTTCGGACAGCTCTTTGAGCATCTGTTGGTACAGGTCGGTGCGTTTGCCCGCCATACCTTTTTCGATTTCCTCGATGCTCCCGATTACGGGCAGATAAAAAGCACCTATTTCCATCGTTGACCTCTTACTCGGTTGGAGTGATGAACCCGCATGTCGGCTATTTGCCAAGGGTGGCCCGCCGGCATGGCAAGCGACTGCGCGCTACGCAGGCCGGCTCGCAACCCGGCTCGCAATAAATAAAGGCCGCTCCGTGCGGTACGAACCTCGTTCACGCAAACCGCTGCATGCGGGCTTTTTATCGGGACCGGTCCGCCGACCAGTTTGGTTGCGGCTTGCGGACCCCCCGCCGGATTCTCCGACCACTGGCGTCGTGCCCGGCTTCAGCGTGCAGCGAGGCAGGCATTGTAGCGGATCCTCGAGCGCCGGATTCTACCCGCCGGTCGGACGTCGCCCGAGCGGCCGGCAAATGCCCTGGTCTACCGGCCGATGTTGCCCGACTGCCGATGTTGCCCGACTAAAGGCGCAGCAGCCTTGACCTCGGCCAGCCAAACGCCGCCGGAGGAACGCAAAAGGCCCCGCGGAACGGGGCCTGGCGTTACCCGGAACATCCAGTCAAACGCAGACTCAACCCCCGCGCGGGCGGAAAAAGGGCAACTGGCCGCCTTCCTTGAGCGGCTCGAATACCACCTCCATGGGCATGTCGATACGCAGGTCGTTGTAGTCCAGATCGCGAAGGCCGGCGGTCATGCGCACGCCCTCTTCCATCTCCACCACCAGTACCGCGTAGGGGAAGATGCTCTCGAACTCCGGGGACATGGGCATGTGGCAGACCGTCCAGGAATAAACGGTGCCGCGACCGTTGGACTCGCGCCATGCCCAGCGCTCGGAGCCGCAGTGGGCGCACATGAAGCGCGGAATGTGACGCCAGGTCTCGCAGTCGAGACAGCACTGGAAGGCGAGCACGCCCTTGGCGCAATGTTCCCAGAACTGCTCGTCGAGGTAGTGTCGAGGCGTGGGTGCCGGATTGGGAATGTATTCGCTCATGCTCAGTTCCTCAGAATCGCCAGGCTGCCGTCGCCGAAATCACCCCAACCGGTGACCACACCCAGCTCGGCATCGGGAACCTGTACCTCGCCGGCTTCGCCGCGCAGCTGCCGGGTTGCCTCGACCACATGGTTGAGACCCCAGACGTGCGCCTGGGAGAGCAGGCCGCCATGGGTATTGAGCGGATAACGACCCCCGATCTCGATATTGCCGTTTTTGACGAACTCCTCGACCGCGCCGCGCTCGCACATGCCCAGGGCTTCGAGCTGCAGCAGCACCACATAGGTGAAGCAGTCATAGACTTGCAGGAAGTCGAGGTCGGCAGGCTTGATGCCGGCCATGGCAAAGGCCTTGGGAGCCGAGTTGTTGAGGCCGATATGGAACATGTCCGGACGGTTGGCGATGTCGTCGGCCGGATAGGGATGGCCCTCGGCGGCGGCCATGATGTAGACCGGCTTGTGCTTGAGATCCGGCGCGCGATCGGCTGCGGTGAGCACCACGGCACAGGCGCCGTCGGTCTCCAGACAGCAGTCGAACAGCCGGAAGGGCTCGGAGATCATCCGCGACTTGCGGTAGGCCTCCAGGTCCATCGGCTGGCCGCGGGTCAGTGCACGGTCGTTGTACTGCGCGTGCTTGCGGCAGGCCATGGCTACCGCCGCGGTGGCCTCGTCACTGATGCCGAAGGTCTGGCGGTGGCGCATGGCGATCCAGGCGTACATCTGCACCGGAGAGGCGGCACCATAGGGCGCGTAATAGTTGGTCAGGGTGCGCTCCAGCGCCGGGATCGAAATCGTCTCACGATGCTTGATGCCGGGCTTGGGACGCAGCGCGGAATAACCGTTCCAGCCGACCATCACCACCACGTTTTTGGCGATGCCCGCGGCGATCGCCAGCGCGGCGCTCTGCAGGGCGGTGACCGGGCTGGCGCCGCCCATGTTGATGCCGACGGCATAGCGGATATCGCGAATACCCAGGTTGGCGGCCACTTCTTCGGCGGTGATCAATACCGGCGGCAGCACGATGCCATCGATGTCCTGGGGCTTGAGGCCGGAGTCGGTGATTGCGGCGCGGGTGGCTTCGAGCATGGCCTCCGCCGACGGTCGGTCGGCGCCGCGCATATACTCGGTTTCACCGATGCCCACGATGGCGGCCTTGTCGCGGATGTCGATGTGCTCAGCGGTTGTCATAGGCACTCCTCAGGTGTGGGCCGGACAGCCGTCGGCAAGCGATGGCACCCGAGTATCCCACAGTGGAATTGCTGATCTGGCTGCGGATCATATGACCATATGCACCCAGATACGTCAACGTCTTGCGCTGACCGGTGGCCCACAGCCGTGGGCGCCGCGTCGCGCCCCGGCAAAGGTATCAGAGGGGGCGGGCCAGTGGCCCGCCCCTTCGCGGGCAGGAAGCCCGGGTTACTGGAGGACGAAACCCTCGTAGTTCTTGGCCGCCACCTCGTCGCACTTCTGGCGATAGGCCGGACCGCCGGCGGCATAGAGCAGGAAGGTCCGCTTCTTGCCGGGCGTGTTGGCGCCCATGAACCAGGAATCGGCCTTGGTCAGCAGCGACCCTTCGACCGATTCGTAGACATGGTCGGTCCAGGCCTCTTCCGCCTCCGGGGTGGTCTCGATCCTGGTGTGGCCGTGCTCCTGCATGTACTTGATGCAGTCCGTCACCCACTCCACGTTCTGCTCGATGCAGCGCGGGATGTTGCAGAAGGTGGCGCCGTTGTGCGGACCCACCAGCATGAACATGTTGGGGAAGCCGGCCACCTGCATGCCCAGGTAGGTGTGCGGTCCATCGCTCCATTGCTCGGACAGGTTCTGGTTGTCCTTGCCACGGATGTCGACGCGCTTGAAGGCTCCGGTCACGGCGTCGAAGCCGGTCGCGTAGACGATGATATCGAGCTCGTACTCTTTATCCGTGGTCTTGATCCCCTTCGGCGTGATGCGCTCGATGGGCGTGGAGCGGAGATTGATCAGCTCCACGTTGTCCTGGTTGTAGACCTCGTAGTAGTTGGTCTCCATGGGCACGCGCTTCATGCCGAAGCCATGATCCTTGGGAATCAGGATCTCCGCCACTTGCGGATCCTTGACGCGCTCGCGGATCTTCCTGGCGATGAACTCGGTGATCAGGTCGTTGGCCTTCTCGTCGGTCATGATGTCGTGGAAGTTGCCCAACCAGATGCCGAATCCAGGCGAGTCGTACAGGTCCTGGAAGATGCGCTCGCGCTCCTCCGGGGTGACATCGAACACCGAACGCATGTCGAACTGATGGACAAAGCCGCCGAAGGAATCGCGGCACTTCTGGAAGATCTCCGGGTACTTGGCCTTGAGCGCTTCCTGCTCTTCATCCGAGATCTTGGAATTCTTGAGCGGCGCGCACCAGTTGGCGTCGAGCTGAAACACGGTCAGTTCACCAGCGGTCTTGGCCACCTCCTGGATGACCTGTACGCCGGTGGCGCCGGTACCTATGACACCGACCTTCTTGCCGGTGAAATCCACGGGCTCCTTGGGCCAGCGCGCGGTGTGCCAGGACTGGCCCTGAAAGCTGTCGATGCCCTCGATGCGGGGCATCTGGTAGGCCGACAACGGCCCCATGGCGGTAATCAGGAAGCGCGCACTGGCTTTCTCGCCGTCCTCCAGCTCGACTTCCCAAAGGTTGTCGGCATCGTGGTACCGGGCGGCGGTCACCTTGGCGTTGAACTGGATATCCTTGCGCAGGTCCAGCTTGTCGGCGACGAAATTGAGATAGCGTTCGTTCTCGGGCTGGCCGGAGAAGTGCTCGCTCCAGTTCCACTCCTTCAGGATTTCGTCGGAAAACGAGTACGCGTAGCTGTAGCTCTCGGAGTCGAACCGGGCGCCGGGATAACGATTCCAGTACCAGGTGCCGCCAACGCCGTCACCGGATTCGTAGACCCGCACGCTGAGCCCCAGCTCGCGCAGGCGGTGCAGCTGATACATGCCGGAAATACCGGCTCCGATGACAATTGCGTCGAATTGCTGTTTGGACATTTTCTGCTTGCCTCCCAAAACTTGAATTATAACGATTATGACTACTGAGGATTTCGACCAAGGGCTCGCCGCTCCGCCCCGGCCGTCATGGTGGACACTGCCGCGGAGATGTGGACGGGATCCCCGCCTGAGCCCGGAGAGGTCGGATCGAATGATTGCGCTGGTTTTCGTCGGCCCATCGCAGTCCTCCGCGCCCCCACCGGGGTCGTCGAAGAACCTGAGTGGCCATTGCAGGGCGGCAGGAGTTGACCACAGTTGGCCGGCGCCTGCAACTTTGGCCCGGGCGCACAGGCGCCGGCCGCGGCGCCACCATGGACCTGCCTCAGCAGCGCGCGCAGCGACCAGGCCAGGGGCTCCTGGTGGCGATACGGGGCGCCGAGCAGGCGTCCGTCATCATCGAACAGCGCCCTCACCCCCCATATGCCGCGCCGGGCGTCGGGCTCCTGCCCGTAGCGCAGGTCGGAAATCTCCACCAGCCAACCCTGGCGCTGCCGACTCACCGTCCAGGTGTCGACGCCCGACGTGAACCAGGAGAAGATCTCTCCTTCGCGGGTAGCACGCAGGCGGTCCACCCAGGGACTGGGGTCGCGGGGCGCGCGATCCCAGTCAATGCAGCCGGGATCCAGCCCATCCACGAAACCCACCCAGGCTTCGCGGTCGGTGAACGCCACAATTCGCCGCTGCGCCATCCGGAAAAAGACCGGAAAGGCGTTCACTTCGGCACTGATGCCCCAGCCGGCGAGCTGGGCGTCGGCGGCCGCCACGGCGCGCTGATTGAGCCACCAGCCCCAGCCCAGATAGCCGCTGGACACGGCTATCGTGACTGCGGCGATCGCTGACGCGCGACTCGGCAGCCGCCAGCCCAGGGCCAGCCCGGCGACCAGAATCAGGGTGTAGCCGGGTTCGATCACCGGCACCGCATGCCAGGCGAAGCGGGCATCGGAGAAGGGTGCCAGCAGCTGGGTGCCATAGGGCGTGCAGACATCGAGCAGGGGGTGGGACAGCAGGCTCAGCGCAAACACCAGCAGCCAGGGCATCAGGGGTTCTTCCCGCCCCCGGTGACGCCGCCAGCGCACATACAGCCAGGCCCACAGCGAACCCACCACGGGCCCGAACCACAGCGCATGGGTCACCCCGCGATGCACCCGCAACTGGGTGAAAAAATCCCTGCCGAACAGCATGTCGAGGTCCGGCACCGCACCCGCCACCGCGCCCCAGAGCGCAGCGCGGCGACCCAACCGCCGACCGGCCACCCCGTAGCCCACCGCGGCGCCGAGCAACGCTTGAGTGAAAGGATCCATGACGAGCCCGCGACCTCCTGAATGCGGCGGCTGTTTCGGAGTTCCCAGGGCTACCCCGTTGTTGAACAATAGCCGCCGAGCCGCGCTCTAACCCGGGCACACTGGCAACGGCGGCCGCAGGTAAGTATGACAGTCTCGAATATCCCATGGCAGCGAAGGCTGAGGCAACGATGAGCAGATCGACCCAGGATGGTGGTGCAGGGCGAGGCGCCCGCCTGCGCGGGCCGCTGGCCGGCGCACTGTTGTCCGCGTGCGGGCTGGTGCTCGGCGCAGCCCCGCCCCCCGACGACAGCGGCCCGGAGCTCGATGCCAACGCCCGGGAATTGGCGGCCTATGAAAAGGCGCTCGACGAGGCCATCGCCGAACGGGGTCCCTACAACCCCGAGCTGGCGGAAACCTACCAGGGATTCGGCCGCTACCTGCAGCAACAGGGGCTGCACGGGGACGCCCTGGCGGTGCTGCGCAAGGCGCGCCACGTGACACGCATCAACCAGGGCATCCATGGCGCCGGTCAGATCCCCGTGCTGCAGGGGATGATTGCGAGCCTGGAGGCAACCGGGCAGGTGACGGTCACCAGCGACACTTACCGGGAGCTGCTGCGCGTAGCCGACAACGGCCTCGCCGCCGAGGATCCCCAGCGTATCGCCCTGCTGCGCGACGCCGCCCACTGGCATTTGGCGGCGCATCGGCTCGATGCCGAAGAGCACCGGCTCGCTCATCTGCAGGCCGCCCACGACCTGCTCGCCGGGGCCTGGGAACTGGCGGACCACGACGCCGACGCCAACCGGACGCGCGCTGCCCTGCTCCGCGATCGCGCCCTGCTCCACTTCCGTGTCCTGCGCGAGCGCGATAGCCGCAACCGCGCGCCGCAGACCCCGGCCGGCTATCGCTTCACCGGCGACCTGGCAGATACCGGGGTGCGCACCCTGCCGGCCAGCGCTCGCGCAGCCCGCGAGCTGCTCGATATGCGTATCACCCTCCTGGAGCAAGAACACCCGGCGGCCGGTGTCGTATTGCGCCGCGCCCGCCTCGACCGCGCCGACTGGGAGCTGATGTTGGGGGACGTCGAGACCGCCACCGCCGCCTACCGGGCATGGCTCTCCGCGGCCACCCTCTCTGACCGGGAGCAGCTGACGCGCCCCGAGCCGCTGCCAGCACCGCGAGACAGGGCTGGGCCCAGCGCCCGCATCCGCGTCGATGTCGCCGCCGACGGCCGGCCGGACAATATCGAGCTGCTCGACAGCGGACCCTTTGCCGATCCCGAATACCGTCGCCGCATTCTGCGTACGGTGCGGGAAACCCGATTCCGGCCCGCGTTCGCGGAAGGCCACCCAGTGGCTTCCACCGGCGCGGCGCTCGCTTTCCCCTTGGTGGACTGAGACTTATGCGCACTTGCCAACGGCACCCTGAACAGGGCGCCCGCCAGCTCGCCTGCTGCGGCCTGCTCGCGATGCTGCTCGCGAGCTGTCAGACTACCCCGCCGCAGGAAGTGGAACCGCCGCCAGAGCCCACCACCCCGGCGGCGAGCGCAACGATCCCGGCAGCCGAGCAGACTCCGGAAGCTCCGCCCGACACAGCTGCTGCGCCAGCCGCGCCGCAGGCTACCCCAGTCGAACCGGCCCAGCCGGCGGCCGCGGGCACCACCACCGAGGAGCACGTCCAGACCCTGGAACGCGAGCTGGAAACCTCCTACGAGGAGCACGACGCCATGCTTCGCGACCATCAAGCCAGCGTCCGCGCCGAAGCCGCGGAGATCGCGGCCCAGCGGGCTGGCAGGGACGGCGGCGGCGACCCCGACGAGGAAGCCTTCGAACAGGGCGGGCTGTACGAAGGACTGCCGGGCTTCGGCGCACCGCCGCCGGACACCGAAGCCGGTACCGGTACTGACGGCGGGGAAATCACGACCGCGGCCGGGGACGACCGCGCCGGTACCGCGTCGACTGCCGCCAACGGCGGCGCGGCCGGAGGCCAGGTCGGTGGCGCCACAGTACCGGCCGACATCCCCGACGGCCGCGACGACGACATCGTGGCACGCCAGTTGCGCGAGGCGGCGCAGATGGAGAAGGACCCGGAATTGCGGGAAAAACTCTGGGACGAGTATCGCAAGTACAAGAACCGACAGGCCGCACAATGAAGCTTCACCGGAGATGGTCCCTGGCCCTGGTCGGTGTCGCGCTGTTGTGCGGCTGCAGCACGGCGACGGTGAAGAGCACCCGCCACACGCCGCTGGTCCAGGAAACCCGGGCGCTGCCCCAATCCCAGCTGCTCGACGTCGGCGTGATCGCCCTCGAACCCGGCGTCGAACCCAAGTCTGAAACCGACGGACAAGCTGCCGACGACACCCCGACCACGATCCGCAATGCGGAAGGCTACTACCTGGCCAACCAATTGCGCGGAGCCATCGAGACCTCGGCCGGCTGGGGCACGGTGCGCCTCCTGCCCTCCACCACCCCGGTGATGGACGTCTATGTCAGCGGCCGCATCCTGCAATCGGACGGCGAGACCCTGGAGGTGGAAATCGAGGCGCGCGACAGCGCCGGCGAGCGCTGGTTCCAGCGCAAGTACCGGGAAGTGGCCAGCAAGTACGCCTACCAGCGCCGCGACGCCACCGGCCGCGAGCCCTTCGCCGGACTCTTCAACCGGGTCGCCAACGACTTGCTCGAATACCGCCGTGACCTGGATGGCGCCGAGCTGGAGCGCCTGCGCACCATCTCCGAGCTGCGCTTCGCCGCCGACTTCGCTCCCGAATCCTTTTCCGGTTATCTGCGCGAGGGGCGCGGCGGCAAGCTGGAGATCGCCCGGCTGCCGGCGCGCGAGGACCCCACCCTGGCGCACATCCGTACCATGCGCGAGCGCGACTATCAGTACATCGACACCCTGCAGCAGTACTACGACAATTTTTCGGGACGCATGGACGAACCCTATTTCTACTGGCGCAGCGAGCGCTATGACGAAGTCATGGCGACACGCGAACTACAGCGCCAGTCGCTGTTGCGCACGGTCGGCGGCATCGCCGCCATCGTCGCCGGGATCGCCCTGGGCAGCAACAGCGACAGCAGCGCCGGCCAGGTAGGCGCCATCGCCGCGGTCGGCGCCGGCGCGGTGATGGTGCAGAGCGGGCTGCAGAAGCGCTCCGAAGTCAAACTGCACCGCGCCGCCCTGGAGGAACTCGGTGAGTCGCTGGCCGCCGAGCTCAAACCGCGCGTGGTGGAACTGGAGGATCGCACCATCACCCTGACCGGCAACGTCAATGCCCAGTACGAACAATGGCGCCAACTGTTGCGGGAGATCTACCGAAGCGAACGGGGTGAGCTCTGAACGATCCACAGACACCCACCGACAGCGACCAGACCATAGCACCAGCCGCACTGGAACTCAGCGCCACCGCAGTGCGGACGGACGATCCAGGGCGCCGCTGGCGCAAGCCCGCGGTGGTCGTCGCCTTGGCCATCTGCGTACTGCTCGCGCTGGCGGTGCTGTTTGCGCTGCCGCAATGGGCCGAACGGCGACCGCCGCCGACGCCCGCGCCCGCGGAGACGGAGACAGAGACAGAGACCGGTGACAGCGCAGCGGCCGGCGACCGGCAGCCCGCCGCACCGCCCGCCGCCATCGACAGCGAGGCGCGCCGCGCCGCCCAGGATGCCCTGGCCAGGGTGCAGGAGCTGCGCGCGGAGCTGGAGGCCGCCGCCGTGGCACGCTGGGCCGCCGAACCCTTTGCCGCCGCCCGCGCCGAGGCCGAGCGCGGCGCCGCGGCCTATCGCGTCCAGGACTATGCCACCGCGCAAGCGGCCTACGAAAAGGCGGCGGGCGACCTTGCCGAACTGCGCGACCAGATCGAACCCCGCGTCCAGCGCGCGTTGGACGCGGGTGAGAAGGCACTCGCGGCCGGCGACGCCGCGGCGGCGCAAGATGCCTTTACGCAGGTGCTCGCCATGGCGCCCGAACACCCCCGGGCCGAAGCCGGCCTGGCACGGGTCGCCACCCTGCCCCGGGTCCGGGAACTCAGCGCCCGGGGCGAACGGCTGCTGGAAGCCGGCGACGCCGCGGGGGCGGCCACCGCCTTTGAGTCCGCCCTGGCACTGGATGCGGCAGACCCAGAGGCGCGCGCCGGTGCCACCCGGGCCGCGGAATTGCAGGCCCGGCAGCGTTATCGAGCGGCCCTCGACGCCGGCTTCACCGCATTGCAGGCCGATCGCCACACCGAGGCCGAAAACGCATTCGCCCGCGCCCTGAAACTCCGTCCCGACGCCCGGGAAGCGCGCGATGGCCTCGCCGAAGCCCGCAGCCGGGCGCGCGCCGCCCGGATCGGCGCGCTGCTCGATGCCGCGCGGCAGGCCGCCGCAGCCGAGCACTGGCCGAAGGCCGCCGAGCACTACCGCGCGGCGCTGGCCGTCGATGCCGGCCTGGTCGAGGCCCGCGAAGGCCTCGAGACCGCGGCGGCGAGAGCCGAGCTGGATGGCCGCCTGGCGGCGACCCTGGCGGCCCCGCAACGCCTGGGCAGCACCAAAGTGCAGGCTGCCGCCCAGGCGCTGCTCGATCGCGCCCGGGCGATTCCGCAACCCGGCCCCCGCCTGAGCGGCCAGATCCGCGACCTGCAACAAGCGCTGGCGGCCGCGCGTATCCCGGTGCCAGTGGCGCTGCATTCCGATGGCGAGACCCGGGTCACGGTGCTGCGGGTCGGCAGCCTGGGCACCTTCGAGCAGCACGCCCTGGAGCTGCCGCCGGGCGACTATGTGGCCCTCGGCGAGCGCGCCGGTTACCGCGACGTGCGGGTATCGTTCGCGGTGCGCGCCGGAGACCCGCCACCCCCAGTGGTGGTGATCTGCCGGGAAAGCATCTGAATGCCATCCACCCGCCACCAAGGCCGTAGTCCGGATCCCGATGCCGAGCCCGCCATCGATCCGGTCGCCTTCCAGCCCCTCGGCAGCACCGGCAGTGCCGGGCGCCGGCGCCGGCCGAATCCCCTGGCACTGGCGCTCGGTGCCATGCTGTTGGTGGCGGCAGCAGCGCTGGGCTTCCTGCTCGGGGCCCGGGGCGTGATCATCGACACCGAACCGCCAGACGCCCGGGTCCGCCTCGAGGGCGGCCTCGCCCTGCACTGGCGCGGCCACTGGCTCGCCTGGCCGGGCAGCTATGAGGTCACCGCCAGCGCGCCCGGTTATCACGACCTCGCCCTGGAGCTGGAGGTCACGGATGCCGCAGCCCAACGCCACCGGCTGGAGATGGAGAAGCTGCCCGGCCACCTGGCGCTGACCAGCACCCCCACGGGTGCCCAGGTGCTGCTCGACGACGAGCCCCGCGGCACCACCCCGCTGCAGCTCAACGACCTGGCGCCGCGGACGTATCGGCTGGAGGTCCGCCATCCGCGCTACCAGGCCCTGGCGCGGGAAATCGAAGTGACGGGAGGCGACCAGACCCAGGAACTGAACCTGCAACTGGAGCCGGCCTGGGGACAGGTACGTATCGATTCCCGGCCCTCCGGCGCCCGCGTATCGGTAGCCGGCACCGAGGTGGGCACCACCCCCGCCGAGGTGGCCGTGGTCGCCGGCGAGGCGCTGGGTCTGGAGCTGGCCGGCCACCGGAGCTGGCAGCGCAGCCTGGATCTCGCCCCCGGAGAGAGCCGCGACCTGGGGGTGATCGAGCTGGCCCCCGCCGACGCCAGCCTGCGGGTACTGAGCCAGCCGACCGGCGCCAGCGTCACCCTCGACGGCCGCCATCGGGGCCGCACGCCGCTGACGCTGGAAGTCCCGCCGGGCCAGACCCACCAGGTCGCGCTGTTCCTGCCCGGCCATGCCGACGCCAGCCGCGAAGTGCGCCTGGCATCGGGCCAGGCGCGGACCCTGGAAGTGCAGCTCGAACCACAGCTGGGACGGGTCGACATCCAGCTGCTGCCGGAGGGCGCCGAACTCTACATCGACGACCGCCGCTACGCCGGTGCCCACCACCGCCTGGAACTGCCGGCGCGGCCGCACCAAATGCGGGTCGAGCGCGAAGGCTACCTGACCGAGAAGCGCACCCTGACGCCCACCCCAGGCGCGCCCCAGGCGCTGCAAATCACGCTGCGCACGGCGGAACAAGCACGCCTTGCCAAGCTGCCCGCGGTGATCGAAAGCCCGGCCGACGGCGCCCTCAAGCTGTTTCGTCCAGCGGCCACCTTCACCCTGGGCGCCGGGCGCCGCGAACAGGGCCGGCGCAGCGACCAGGTCGAGCGCAAGGTCAGCCTGCAGCGGCCCTTCTACCTGGGCACCCACGAAGTCACCAATGCCCAGTACAAGCGCTTCGACCCCGGCCACAGCTCCAGCCACGCCGGCGGCAACACCCTGGCTCTCGCCCGTCAGCCGGTGGTGCGGGTGTCCTGGACGCAGGCGGCGCACTACTGCAACTGGCTGAGCGAGCAGGCCGGCCTCGACCCCTTCTACCGCATCAGCGGCGGCCGCGTCACCGGCGTGCATGCCAGTGCCACGGGTTACCGGCTGCCCACCGAGGCCGAATGGGCCTGGGCGGCGCGCATCGACAGCGCAGGCCGCAGGCGTACCTTCCCCTGGGGAGAAGCCTTTCCGCCAGCCACGGCCAGTGAAAATATCGCCGGCAGCGAGGCCGGCGACCTGGTGGCCGCGCGGGTTCCCGATATCGACGACGGTTTTTCGGTCAGCGCGCCGGTCGGCAGTTTCCCCGCCAACCCCAAGGGGCTCTCGGATCTGGGCGGCAATGTCGCCGAGTGGGTGCACGACCACTATGCCGTTGCCCTCTCGGGGATGCCGGTGGCGCGCGACCCCCTGGGTCCGGAAGCAGGCGCTGGACGGGTGATCCGCGGCCCCAGCTGGCGGCACGGCAGCCTGGTGGAACTGCGTCTCGCCTACCGCGACCACGGCGAGTCCGGCCGCGACGACCTGGGCTTTCGTCTGGCCCGTTACGCCGAATAGAGGATCCACATGCGCACTGCCATCCTTTGTCTGCTGCTGAACCTGGCGATGCACCTGCCGGCCCTGGCTCAAGGCAACGCCCCCGGCGCCGACAACCCGCCGCCACCCAATGCGGAGACGCCGCAAACCGACGGCGAAGCCCCGGAGCGCGCTGCCGTTGAACCCCGGGCCGCCCCCCAGCCGCAAGTGATCTTCCGGCCCAGCGAGACCATCTCCGAGGACACCGCCGTGCCCTTCCCGGCGGACATCTGATAGTGTCCGCCGCCACCGCAACGGAAAACGCCATGCGCCGTCGTTACTCCCACGAATTCCTCTACCAGATCTTCGCCCTGCTGCTGGTGGTCATCCTGGTGCACGCCGCCTATGTGCTCTGGATCCGCCCCCAGGCGGAATGGTTGCTCGCCGCCCAGCAGTTGGCCGAGGCCGCAGGCGATCCCGCCGGCAGACAATCACTGCTCGTCATCATCAAGGATTACGAGCAGGAAACCTGTCTGGTTCTCGCCCTCTGGGCGCTGGCGATCATGGCCTACAAGGCGCGCGACGGTCACCTCGAGCGGCGGCTGCTCGAGCGCCGGCTGCTGCCCATGGAGGAAGGCAGCCGTATCCTCCCCGAGGACACCCGCCAGCTGTCGCGGCCGCTGGAGACGCTCCCGCCCCGGGAGCGCGAACTCTTGCTGCCGCGGGCGCTGCTCGCCGGTCTGCGCCGCTTCCACGCCACCCGCGACATCCAGGACACAGCCGCGACCGTAGCCCAGCAGTGCGACAGCGAGGCCGACCGCCTCGATGCCGAACTGGCGATGATCCGTTACATCACCTGGGCGATTCCCTCGATCGGTTTCATCGGCACGGTGCGCGGCATCGGCATGGCACTGGGCCGCGCCCACGAAGCGGTGGGCGGCAACATCGCCGGCGTCACCGCAAGCCTGGGCGTGGCCTTCAACTCCACCTTCGTGGCCCTGGTGCTCAGCATCGTGGTGATGTTCTTCATGCACCAGCTGCAACTGCACCAGGAACGTCTGGTGCTGGACGCCCGAGGTTATGGGGAAGTGCACCTGATCGACCGACTGACGGCAAACTGAAGTGGCCAACCCCGCAATCATCGAACTCCATGATGTTGCACTGCGCTGCGCCGCCGCCGGCGGCGCACTGATCGAAAGCCCCGGACACGCGTTGATCACCCCCAGGGGCATCATCACCGGCACTGAGGCCCGCGCCCGCGCCTGGCTGGAACCCCAGCACAGCTTCGATCAGCACTGGCAGCAGCTGGGCCTGGGCGCGCTGCCGGCCAACAACAAGCACGCCCGTCATTTTGCCGATCTCGCCCACGCCCAGCTGCTCCACCTGCACGGCGCCGCCGGTCAGCCCGAACGGGTGATTTTCGCGGTCCCCGGCAATCTGGACCGCGACCGGCTCGCCGTGCTGCTCGGCATCGCCAACGCCTCGCCCTTCACAGTCGCCGGCCTGATCGACGCAGCACTGGCAGCAACCGCACACAGCGCGGCGCGGGGCGAGATCCTGCATGTCGATCTGCTGCGCCACTGTGCCGTGCTGACCCGGCTCCGTGCCGGCACCGAGGTCGAGCGGACCGAGGTCCAGGTGCTACCGGAATTCGGGCTCAACCAGCTGCACGAACTCTGGGCCAGGTACATCGCGGAACGCTTCATCGCCCGCCACCGCTACGATCCCCTGGACACCGGCGCCGGGGAGCAGGCGCTTCGCGATGCCCTGCCCGGCTGGCTCGCGGAGCTGTCGGCACGGCCGGAGATCGGCGTCCAGCTGCCCGGCCCTCGGGGCCCGCTGAGCCTCGCGCTCAGCGCCGCCGAACTCGCCGAGCCGGCCGCGGCGCGCTACGCACAGCTGGCCAGGGCCACCGCGGCGGCGGGCGGCGACACCCTGCTGCTCGCCGCCGCCCTGGACCAACTGCCGGGGATCGAGGCGCAGATTCCCGGCCGCCGCCTGGGCCCGGAGGCAACGGTCGCCGGCTGTCTGGCGCACCTCGAGTACATCGCGGCGCGGCCGGCCAATGTCCTGATCACCCGCCTGCCCGCAGCGGCGACCGGTCGACCGCCAGCCAGGCCGCGGGCACAGCCCACCCATGTGCTCTGGCGCCACCGCGCCCACGCCCTGGGCACCGGGCTCATCATCGACTGGCGGCAAGGTGCGCTGACCCTGCGCCCCCCGGAGCGCGAACCTGGGGCGGATACTGCGGCGCCACACCTGGCATTCACCGCCGGCAGGCTGGTGTTGGGCGGCGAATGTGGCGAGTTGGAGGTCGAGGGTGATGCCGCGGACCTGCGCATCGGCGCCCGGCTGCGCATCGGCGACGAGGTGCTGGAGCTGATCGAGGTGCTCTGATGCGGCGCAATCGGCGGCCGGGAGCCGCCCTCAGCCTGTCCTTTCTCGACATCATGGCCTGTGGCTTCGGCGCCGCCACGCTGCTCTTCCTGTTGCTGAAACATGCCGAAATCACCCGTCCCCCGGAGCCCGAACCGGCGTCGGGCGCCGAGATCAATCTGCTCGTCGCCGACATCCGCGAGGGCGAGCGCGAACTGGCCACACTGCGCAATGCCCGGACCGCCCTGGAGCAGGAAATCCGCGCGGCACAGGGACTGGCACGCCGACTGCTCAGCGAACAGCCCGAACCCGAGCGCAGCCTGCGTGCCGACCCCAAACAGGAGCTGGCGAGCCTGCGCGAGGAAATCACCCGGCTGGAAGAGGAAGTGGAACGGCTGCGCGGCGAGGACAGCGGCGCGGCGGTACTGCGGGTCGCCGGCGAGGGCCGCCGTCAGTATCTGACCGGCCTGCGCCTGGGCGGCGCCCGGGTGCTGATCCTGGTCGACGCCTCGGCGAGCATGCTCGACGAGACCATCGTCGAGATCATCCGCCGCCGTATCCGCGACGACGCCGGCAAGCTGCAGGCGCCGAAATGGCGGCGCGCCACCCGCACCGCGGCCTGGCTGGTGGCGCACCTGCCGAAAACCAGCGACTTCCAGCTCTACGCCTTCAATACCGATGCCCAGCCGACCACGCCGGACAGCGCCGGCCGCTGGCTCCAGGTCGGCGATGCGACCGCCGCAGATACCGCGGTGCGCCAGCTGCGGGCCAAGGTGCCTGGGGGCGGCACCAGTCTCGTCAATGCCTTTGCCGCGGTACGGGCCATGAACCCGCCGCCGGACAACCTGATCCTGATCACCGACGGCCTGCCCACCTGGGGCCGCAAGGCGCCGCGCGGCAACACCGTGGATCCCAGCCGCCGCGAGCAGCTGTTCCGCGAGGCCATCGAGGTGCTGCCGGCGGGCCTGCCGGTCAATGTGATCCTGTTCCCCATGGAGGGAGATCCGGCCGCCGCCAGCCTGTTCTGGCAGCTCGGAGTGGCGACCGGAGGCTCCTTCCTCAGCCCGGCGAGGGACTGGCCGTGATCCGCCGCCGCGGCACCCCGGAGAGCAGCATCGCCTTTCTGGACGTGATCAGTGCCGGCTTCGGCGCCATCCTGCTGTTGCTGCTGGTCGCGCGCATCGCCCCGCCCTCCGGACCCATGGACACCGAGGCCGACGCCGGCGGCATCGAGACCCTGCAGGAAGAACTCTTCGAGATCCGCGGCCAGACCCGGGTGGTCAGCCGCGAGCTGACCGAACTGCGCGAACAGCTCTCCGAGGAACGACGCCGCATCGCCCGCGCCCAGGCGCAGCTGGCACGGGCCCCGCGGGCGCCCCAGGCCGACGACAGCGACCAGCGTGAGCAGTTGCTCGCCGCCCGCCAGAGCCTCACCGAGGAGATGCGCCGGCTGCTCGCCCGGCAGCAACGGCCGGCCAACGATCTGGTTGGCGGCCTGCCGGTGGACAGCGAGTACCTCATCTTCATCATCGACACCTCGGGCAGCATGTACAACTACGCCTGGCAGCGGGTGCGCAAGGAAATGGTCGCCATTCTCGACATCTATCCAGAGGTGAAAGGAATTCAGGTGATGAGCGATATGGGCAGCTACATGTTCTCGAGCTATCGCGGCAAGTGGATCCCGGACAGCCCGGCCCGCCGCCGCGCGGTGATCGAGCGGCTGGCGAGCTGGACGCCGTTCAGCAATTCGAGCCCGGTGGAGGGCATCGAGCGCGCCATCCGGGCCTACTACACCTCCGACAAGAGGATCAGTCTGTTCGTGTTCGGCGACGACTTCACCGGCGGCGCCATCGCCCCAGTGCTCAATGCGGTGGGCCGGCTCAATCGCGAGCGGCGCAGCGGCGAACGGCTGGTGCGCATCCACGCGGTCGGCTTTCCCGTGCATTTTCTCGCACCCGGGGGCAACCGCCGCACCGCCACCCGTTTCTCCCATCTGATGCGCGCACTGACACTGGCCAACGGCGGCACTTTCGTGGGCCTGAACGGGCTAGACTGACCGTGCCTCCGCCAACCGGCCATCACCTCGTGTTCCGGATCCGTCCACGGCGTTCTTTCCGCATCCTCCTCGCCCTGGCCGCCCTGCTCGCCGGCTGCGCCACCCATGTCGAGGTCGCCGGCGACTTCCCCACACCGGTCACCCGCCGGCTTCCCGTGTCCGCCACCCTGGTGCTGGAACCGGCATTTCGCGCCTACCTGCTGGAGGTCAGCGAGCCCAACCCCGTCAGCCTCGCCCTCGGGGACTCCCAGGCCGACCTGTTTCGCACCGTCGCTGGCGCCATGTTCCGGGAGCTACAGGTCAGCGATCAGGTGCCCGACCCGGCCGCCACCGACCTGATCCTCGTGCCCCGGGTCGCCGAAGTGCAGATCGCCACCCCCACCGAGACCCAGCTGCAAATCTTCGAGGTCTGGATCAGCTACCGGGTGCAGCTGCTCGACAAGTCCGGCGAGGTCATCGCCGAGTGGCCGCTCGCCGCCTATGGCAAGACCCCCTCCCGAATGCTCGAAAGCGCCGGCGACGCCTTCAATCAGGCCAGCATCATGGCACTGCGCGATGCCGGTGCCGCAATGATCACCGGCTTCACGCGAACGCCCGGGGTAAGCGACTGGCTCAGCCGGCGCGGGGCTTGGTCACCGGCGGAGCCAGCAGCACCATGAACGCCGCGCAGTGCCGTCGAATATGGACCGCAGCCGGGTCGCACCACCCGCTCGGGAAATACGCTGGGCCCAGACAAACAATGCTTGGCTTGCTGCTGTTGGCGTCCATCCTGGCGGCCGGCTGCACCCGTACCATAATCGACGAATACCGGGAGAGCGGACGGGCGCTACCGCTGGGACGGAGCGAGCAGGTAGTGGTGCTGGGCCGCCGTCACGACGGCGAATACGAGACCGAGCCGGAACTCATCCAGTGCATCGCCCGGCGCCTCGATGACCGCCTGCCGGTGGTTCCGGAGCAGACCTTCATCGACCGCGTCTATCCCTGGTTCGAGCCGCGCACCGCGCCGCTCGGTCTGCGCCGCCTGCAGAAGATGCTCGACGATCCGGATGTGGGCCGCCGCCTGCACGAAACCGGGATCCGCTACATGATCTGGGTGGATGGCAATACCGAGACCACCGACCGCGGCGGCTCCATGAGCTGCGCGATCGGCCCCGGGGGCGGCGGCTGCTTCGGCTTCACCACCTGGGAGAAGACCGCGAGCTACGAGGCGGTGATCTGGGATCTGGGCGAAGTGCGCGAAGGCGGCCGCGTCAAGGTCGACGCCAAGGGCTCTTCCTATGTGATCGGCGTGCTCGCGCCCATCCCCATCATCGCTCGGGTACAGAACAGCGCCTGCGAGGGGCTGGGCAACCAACTGCGCGAGTTCTTCGCAGCACGGCGCTCCTGAGCCGGCCGGCGACCCGGTGCTAGTGGGCCACGCGGCCCACTAGCCGGGCAGGCCCAGCAGCCCGGCGGTGTTGCTGCGCATCACCTTGCGTACCTGCGCATAATCCAGTCCGGTAAGGCCGTCGGCGAATTCCAGCGGGTGCGCGAGCCCTTCCGGGTGCGGCCAGTCGGAGCCGAACAGCGCCACCTCCGGGCCGACTGCCTCGATCAGTTCGGGGATGTCATCCTCCGGGAAGGGGCAGACCCGGATGCGATCGAGGAAGATCTCGCTGGGCCGCCGGTCGATCTTGCCGAAGGTGAAGTTGTCACCGGCAACCTTGGCGGCCTTGTCGAGTCGGCTGAGCAGCGGCTTCACCCAGGCGGAGCCATTCTCGATCGACGCCACCACCAGCCGTGGAAAGCGCCCGAACAGGTTGTGCAGGATCAGCGCCGCCAGGGTGTCGTGCACCGGACGCTCCATCATGCCGATCACATGCTGAAAGGCGGTGACCCGGTGATGGGGCGGCCGCGGGTTCTCGCCCCAGGCGGCGGAGACCAGCTCCTCGAAACCGGCATTGCCGAGGTGAAAACTGACCGGGATGCCCGCCTCCTCGCAGCGCGCCCAAAACGGATCGAAGTGTGGGTCGGCCGGCGAACGGCCATAGATCGGGCCGGGCAGCAGATTGACCAGCCGGGCGCCCTCGGCCAGCACCCGCTCCAGCTCGGTGACGGCGAGGTCGACATCCACCAGCGACAGCTGGGCGGCGCTGAATACGCGGTTCTGATGGTCCCAACCCCAGTCGTCGCGCAGCCAGCGGTTGAAGGCGCGGTGGTTGGCCATCACCACCTCGGGGCCGGCATCGCGCAGCTCCATCTCCACCCCGACGCCGAGCGACGGCAGAAAGATGCCGGCCTCTACCCCATGGGCGTCGCACCAGCGCAGGCGCGCGGCGCGGTCCATGGACTCCGGCAGGTCGAAACAGGAAATGGGGTCGGCGGCGAGGATGTGGGCGCCCTTGGGTTGGTCGCTGCGGTAGAACTCCTTGTAGGAGCCGGGGCGGCCGGCGTGCTCGCCCGGCGGCGCACTGAAGAAGCTGATGCGCCGGCCGCGGAAGTGCACCTGGGCGTGCTTGCTCAGGCCGCGCACCACGGTGATGGCGTCGTCCTTGAAACGCGCTTCCATGTGCCGGGTATAGCAGTCGTCCGGCTCGTAGTAATGGCAGTCGGCATCGACCAGCGGGTAATCGACCAGGGCGCGTGGCTTCGGCGACTGGGCGGCGGGCAAGTTCATCGAAGGCGTCTCCAAAGTACTATGTAAATATATTGGCATACTTGGGCAGCAGGACTCAATGCCGGCGGTATCCCCCGGGCAGGCTGCCCCGGAACCCTATCTTGCACGAAACGCCACGGCTATGGCTCACTGAGGGCTGCGGCTGAGCCGCCGAGACACAGCTGGCACCCCTGCCAGATGTTCCTTGCCCGCGCCTATCGCACCAGTGGTACCAGTGGCAGCTCCAGGCAGCTGGAGCGAGAGGCTTCCGGCGCGAGACCCTTTCGCGGGCCGGCCGGTGCTGAACCTCTGACCTGAACCTCTGCCCTGCACACCCGTCTGAGACATTATGTTGAATTTGCCCTACGACAACCGCTTTCTGGCACTCGGAGAGGACTTCTTCACGGCGCAGCGGCCGGCCGGCTTTGCCGATCCGCATCTGATCGCCGCGAACCCGGATACCGCCCGGCTGATCGGCCTGGAACCCGCGCAACTGGATACTCCCGAGTTCCTCGCCTGGGTGAGCGGCAACACCACCCCTGCCGGCAGCGCGCCCCTGGCGATGGTCTACAGCGGCCATCAGTTCGGGGGCTACACGCCGCAACTCGGCGATGGCCGCGGTCTGCTGCTCGGTCAGGTGCGCACCGAGGCCGGGCTGATCGACCTGCACCTCAAGGGTGCCGGCAAGACGCCCTACTCGCGCTTCGCCGACGGCCGCGCGGTGCTGCGCTCCACCATCCGCGAATACCTGGCCGGCGAGGCGCTGCACGGGCTGGGCATTGCCACGACCCGCTCCCTGGCCATCGCCGGCAGCGACGAGCCGGTGATCCGCGAGCAGGTCGAGCCCGGCGCCATGTTGCTGCGCCTGGCGCGCACCCATATCCGCTTCGGCTCCTTCGAATATTTCCACTACCGCCAGCGCCCGGAGTTGGTGCAGGTACTGGCAGATCATGTGATCGAGACCTACCTGCCCGCAGCCGCCCGCGAGCGCGAGCCCTACACCGCCCTGTTCCGCCATGCGGTGCAGGCCACCGCACGGCTGATCGCCCAGTGGCAGGCGGTGGGCTTCTGCCATGGCGTGATGAATACGGACAACATGTCCATCCTGGGCGAGACCCTGGACTACGGCCCCTACGGCTTCCTGGATGCCTATGACCCCGGGCACATCTGCAATCACTCGGACTACGAGGGGCGCTACGCCTACCACCGCCAGCCGGCGGTCGGTCTGTGGAACTGCAACGCCCTGGCGCATGCCCTGAGCAGCCTGATTCCGGCAGCGGCGCTGCGCGAGGTACTGCTCGAGTACGAACCGCTGCTGTTGGCCGAGTTGCGCCGCCAGCAGCGCGCCAAGCTGGGCCTGGCCAGCAGCCTGCCCGGCGACGATGCGCTGATCGACGATCTGCTCGCACTGCTCGCGGCGGGAGCCATCGACTACACCCTGTTCTTCCGCCGCCTGTGCGACTTCCGCCCCGGTGCCGACAACCAGCCACTGCGCGACCTGTGCCCGGACCGCGCCGCTTTCGACGCCTGGGCACGGCGCTACGATCAACGGCTGGCCGCGGAGGCAGGGTCCGATGCCGAGCGCAGCGCAGCGATGCGCGCGGTGAATCCCAAATACCTGTTGCGCAATTACCTGGCGGAGATCGCCATCCGCCAGGCGGAGGACGAGGGAGATTACGGCGAAATCGAGCGTTTGCGGCAAGTTTTGGCAAGCCCCTTCGACGAGCAGCCGCAATTCGCACGCTATGCCGAACCACCGCCCGACTGGGGGCGTAAACTGGCGATCAGCTGCTCCTCCTGAGTGCCTCTCATGTCCTTCATGCTCCGCTGCCTGGCTGTCCTGCTGCTGTCCGCGGTCTCTTGCCAGCTGGCACTCGCACGCGGCGAAACCCTGGCCATTCCGATCACCATCGAACCCAGACACCTGGATCGCGGCGTGGAGCAGGCGCTGGGAATGGACACCGACGGCCGCGGAGTGCTGGCCGAAAGCACCTGCAACCAGGTCGAGCTGTCCGATCCCAGGACGCGGCCGGCCAGCCAGGCGCTGGAGGTGGAGCTGACGCTGACGGCGCATACCGGAATCGAACTGCTGGGTGGCTGCCGGGGCCCCAAACCCTGGCAGGGCCGCATGATCGTCCTGCTCGAGCCGGCGGTCGACATCTCCGGGCTGGCGGTGAAATTCACTCCGACCGACGCGCGGCTGGTTCGCGCCGACGGCAAGGAGGGGTTGTTCACCAAGCCGGTATGGGCCCTGGCCCAAAGCCTGATCCTGCCGCAGCTGGGCCTCGTCCGGGTGGACCTGGCGGCGTCCCTGGCCACCATCGACAGCCTCATCTCGGAGTTGTTGGACCCGGCTGGCGCCACCTCGCCGCTGGTCGAGCGCACCCACATCCGGGAACTCGCCGTGGTGCCGGAGGGATTGCGCGCAACCCTGAGCTTCGCGGTCCCACCGCGCGGCGCACCGCCGGCCGAAGAGCCGCCGCTGGAGCCGGCCGAACTGGACGCCTGGGCGACGCTGGAAGACGAATTCGACGGCTTCCTCACCACGGTCATCGCCAGCCTGGCGGAAGCCACGGAATCACCGGACCTGCGCCAGGAACTGCTCGGCGTACTGCTCGATACCCGCTACGCCATCGCCCTGGCGCTGGCCGAGAACCAACCCGGGCAGGATCCGGTACGGGTGTTGTTCATCGACGCCTGGGATCGACTGCGCCCCCATCTCAGCGCGTTGGATACCAGCGATTCAGCGCCATTTGATGAGGATTTCCGGCTGGCCGGCTTCATCGCCGGGGGCGATGCCCTGCGAGCGCTGGATGCGCTGGGTCCGGAGTACGGCGTCGAGATCACCCGCGACGGTCTGCGCCGCCTGGCCCGAATGCTGCTCGCCGAAGACGCGCCGGCGTCCTTTACGCCGCTGCCACTGGATGTGGACGCACGCCTGCGGCGCCTGTTTCGCCTCGACGGCGCTCCCGGCACCGCCCGGCCACTGCCGGGAGCGGCACTCCTGGTGCGCTGGCTGATCCCCGCCGCGCATGCCGGTACCGCCCCGGCGATCGCCTACCGGGTGCCGCGTCCCGGCGAGCTGCAGGCCTACCTGGAGCAGGTCGCGGCATTGCTCGAATTTCAGAGCCGGCACCAGCTCGCCAACGACAGTCGGATTCCCGAACGGCTGGGGAAGCGGTTCAGTCCCCTGGTGCAGGCGACCGCCTGGAAGGAATCCTGCTGGCGCCAGTATGTGGGCAGCCCCAAGCAACCCCGGGTGCTCAAATCACCCATTGGTGCCCTGGGCATCATGCAGATCAACGGCCGGGTGTGGCGGGGCCTCTATGACCTCGACCTGCTGGCCGACGACATCGGCTACAACATCGCCGCCGGCAGCGAGATTCTCGAACACTATCTGGTCGACTATGCCCTCCGCCGCGGCGAACACCGCCAGCCCGGTGGCGACGACAATCTGGTGCGCGCCACCTATGCCGCCTACAACGGTGGGCCCGGCCAGCTCGCCCGCTACCGACGCACCGACACCCCGACCCGGCTGCGGGCCATCGACAACCTGTTCTGGGATCACTACCAGAGACTTCGGGAAGACGGCTGGCCGGAAGTATCCAGCTGTTATCCGACGGTATCCTGAAATGCCGGGCGCTCAGCTGCCGATCGCACGCGAGCAGATCTGGATCACCAGTACGCCGGCGACGATCAGTGCCAGGCCGAGCAAGGCCGCGCCATCCAGCGTCTGGCCGAACAGCACCCAGCCCAGCAGGGCGATGAGCGCGGTGCCCACCCCGGACCAGATGGCGTAGGCGATACCCACGGGAATCGCCCTGAGGGTGAGCGACAGCAGGTAAAACGCCGTGCCGTAACCGACCACCACCACCAGCGACGGCAGCGGCCGGGTAAAACCAGCGGCGGCCTTGAGCGCCGAGGTGGCCAATACCTCGGCGAGGATCGCAAACCCCAGATACCACCAGTGCACGGCGGCGCTCAGCGCTTGCGAGCCAGGGTGAGGCCGTCGCCCACCGGCACCAGGCTCAGGTCGACGCGGTCGTCGTCGCGCAGCGCGCTGTTGAATGCCTGGATCGCCCTGGTGTCTTGGTCCGCGGTCACGCCCTCGAGCACGCGGCCGTTCCAGAGCACATTGTCGACCACGATCAGGCCGCCCGGGCGCAACAGCCGCAGGCACTGCTCGTAGTAGCCGGCGTAGCCGGTCTTGTCGGCATCGATGAAGGCAAAATCGAAACTGCCGCCCGCGCCCTCGGCATCGAGCAGTGCCGCGAGCGTATCCGCGGCCGGCGCCAGGCGCAGGTCGATGCGCTCGGCAACCCCGGCCCGCCGCCAGTACTGCCGGGCGATGGCGGTATATTCCTCGCTGAGGTCACAGCCCACCAGACGGCCGTCAGGCGGCAGCACAGCAGCCACGCAGAGCGCGCTGTAGCCGGTATAGACGCCGACCTCGATGGTGCGCCGGGCACCCATCAGCCGGGCGAGCAGGGCCATGAACTGGCCTTGCTCCGGCGCGATCTGCATGTTGCTGTCGGGCAACTCGGCGGTCCGCGCGCGCAGGTCGCGCAGCACGGCGCTCTCGCGCAGGGAAACGCCCAGCAGATAATCGTAGAGCGCGGGCGTGAGCGGAATACTCTGATTGGACATCTGGACCTCCCGTCATTGTTTGCCGTGGGCCGCCACCGGCACCGAGCGGCGGCGGCCGCGATACAGCCGCACCCGTTTGACCGTTTCCAGCTCACCCAGATCCGGCTCGGTCACGCCGATCCCGGTCGCCACCGGCACATACCCGGCGACCTCGAAGCGGGGTACCCGGGAATCGGCGATCAACGCACTGCCCGCCCGATGCAGAAAACGCGCCGCCAATTGCAGGTTATCCGGGTCGTAGAGCACGTCGGCCGCGCACAGCAGGTCGATCTCCCCGGCCACCGCCGCCAGGGACGGCGCCAGCTCGACCACCACGGCATTCAAGGTCGCATTGGCGGCGGCCGCCCGCAAGGCAAGCGGATCGCTGTCACAACAGATCACCCGCCGGGCGCCGGCCCGGGCCGCGGCAATACCCACCACGCCTGAGCCACAACCGAAATCGAGCAAGGTTCTGCCGGCCACCAGGGCGGGGTTGGCCAGCAGGTGTGCGGCCAGCACCTTGCCGGCGCCCCAGCAGAAGCTCCAGTACGGTGGCTTCTCCCAGACCGCGTCGGTCTCGGGCTCGGTCAAGGGCCGCGCCATGCCGTCGGGGTCGAGCAGCCAGAGATACAGGCCGCCCGGCGGCCGCGGTTGCGCGAGGCGCAGCCGAGCGCCCGGCACCAGCCCGGCGAGCGCGGCGACAAGCGCGGCGGGCGGCGTCACTGCGGCTGCTCGGCCGCCGGCAGTTGCCCGATCGGCTCCAGGGTCTGGCCCTGACCCAGCATCAGCCCGAGCCATCTGGTGTCCGGATCGTTCTCGAAGGCGATCTTCACCAGCATGGTCAGGGGCACCGAAAGAAGCATGCCGATCGGACCCAGCACCCAGCCCCAGAACACCAGGGAAACGAATACCACCAGCGGCGACAGATTGAGCCCCCGGCCCATCCAGCGCGGCTCAAGCATATTGCCGACCAGGGTGTTGACCGCGAGCATCAGGGCCGCGGCCAGGGTCGCGCTGAGCGGGCCCAACTGCACCAGGGCCAGCAGCACGGGCGGCGCGGCGGCCAGTATCGAGCCGATGGTCGGCACATAGTTGAGCAGGAAAGTCAGCACCGCCCACATCACCGCATAGTCGACACCGATCGCCCAGAGCCCCAGGCCGGCCACCACCCCGGTCAACAGACTGGTCAGGGTCTTCAGCCCCAGATAGCGGTTGACGCTGTCGGTAAAGCTTCCGATCGCAGCCAGCGACTCCGCGGGCACGTTGCGCGCCTGAGCAAGCTTGTCGCGAAAGCCCACCTGCTCGGCGAGGATGAAGACCACGGTCAACAGGATGAGAAAGCCGTTGGTGGTGAGGCTGGCGAGCGAGGCCAGGGTATTGCCGGCAAACTGCATCACTGCACCTGGATTTACCCTATCGCGCCAGTCCGCGAGGTCCAGCGCCAGCCCCCTGCCGCTCAGCCAGTCCTCCAGGCCGGCGCCCATCTCCATCAGGCGCTGCTGGTAGCGCGGCAGATCCTGACGGAACTCGGCGATGGAGTTACCGACCAGGGTGCCGATCAGGGCCCCCGCCACCAGGATCGCCAACACCATCAGCGCGATGGCCGCCCAGCCCGGCACCCGGTGCGCCTTGAGCCAGGACACCGGCGAGGCGCAGATCAGGGCGATAAAGATCGCCAGCAGGAAGGGCACCAGCAGTGAAGCCGCGGCCTTCATTCCCGCCACGACCACCACAAAGGCGGCGGTATAGAGCAGAAAACGCGCCGCCAGAGACAGTCCACCGATCATCCTCCTTCCTCCTGCATGGCTTCCAGTTCGTCGAGCACCTGTTGCAGCTGCTCTCTGCCGGCGGGACTGAACCGCAGCGCCTCGGTATCGACGAGTTCCGCGTCGGCGATCTCCCGGCAGCGGCGCCGCAGCCGGGCCAGTTCGGCATCGTGGCGAATCGGCACCGCGTTCAGCAACGTCCAGTCCTGGGGGAGCGCCTGACCGTCCAGCACCAGGTTCAACACCCGCGTCATCTCACGGCGATCGAAGCGGTAGTAGGGAGTGCGCACCTTGAGCAACACGCCCAGCACGGCGGCAACCACAAGCACCGCCAGCCCCATGGTGAGCAACGCCGTGGTCATTGCCGCCACAACAGATGCATGGCCACCGCCAAAGTGACGGCGACGATCATCGGCTGGATCAGCCGGGTGCCGCAACGGATCACCAGCGTGGAACCCAACCAGGCGCCAAGGATCTGCGCCCCGGCCATGGCCAGTGCCAGGCTCCAGAACACGCGGCCGGAAACCGCGAACAACAGCGCCGCAATGCCGTTGATGGTCAGTACCAGGGCCTTGGTATGAGCGGTCGCCTTGCGCAGGTTGTAGCCGCGCAGACTGACCAGCAGAAACGGCAGGATGGAGCCGGTGCCCGGCCCGAAAAAGCCGCCGTAGAAGCCCATGGCCGGTGCCGCCCCCAGGTCGAAAACCCGCGGCGCGACAGACTCCGACACATCCCGGTCACCGATCCGGGGCGATAACAGAAAATAGCCGGCGATGGCGATCAGCAGCACCGGCAGCACAGCTTCGAGCACCGCCGTGGACAGGCGCTGCACGGCGAGGGCGCCCAGCGTCGCGCCCAGTCCGGCGAAGCACAGACTGCGCCGCGCCTCCGCCCAGTCCAGATGGCCGGAGCGCAGAAAATTCGCTGCTGACGTCAGGGTGCCCAGGGCGCTCTGTACCTTGTTGGTGCCCAACGCCAGCAGCGGCGGCAGACCCGCCCACAGCAGCGCCGGCAGGGTGATCAAACCGCCCGCTCCGGCCATCGAGGACACGAATCCCGCAGCAAAGGCGAGCGCGACCAGTAGCGCCACCATGGCGCTGGACAATTCCGGCATGGGCTTCCCGGGCGGCGGTGGACGATTGGCCGCGGATGGTAGCAGAGGCGTGCGGAATCAGCCCGCCGCCCGCCACTCGGCGAGCAGCTGCAGTGCACGCCGCCGCAGCTCCTGGTCATGGATGTCGCAGGTAAACAGCAGTTCATCGGCGCCGGTACGCGCCAACAGCGCAGCCAGGTGGTCGCAGACGCGTTCGCGGCCACCGATGGCGGCGACGCCCAGCAGATCTGCGATGGCGGCCCGTTCGCCGGGGCTTGCATCCAGCATCTCGGATGACGGCGGCGGCAACCGCAGGCTGGCGCCGCGCAGCAGCGCCAACCAGCGCCGGCGGAGACTGGAAGCCAGGAATTCGGCCTCCTCGTCGGTGGGCGCCGCGGCCAGGGGTACGCCGATCGCGGCGTAGGGTGCCGCCAGCTCGGCGCTGGGCCGGAACTCGGTGCGGTAGAGCACCAACGCCGCATCCAACTGCTGGGGGGCGAAGTGCGAGGCGAACGCATAGGGCAGGCCCAGCTCGGCCGCCAGCCGGGCGCTGAACAGACTGGAGCCCAGCAGCCAGAGCCGGACATCGCTGTCCGCGCCCGGCACCGCGGTCAGCCGCCGGCCGGGCTGCGCCGGGCCCAGCAGGCGGCGGATCTCGGCAACCTCGGCGGGAAATTCCTCCGCGCCGCGGCCACGGCGCAGCGCCGCCGACGTCCAGGGATCCGTGCCCGGCGCTCTCCCCAGCCCCAGATCGATGCGCCCGGGATGCAGCGCCGCCAGAGTGCCGAACTGCTCTGCGACCACCAGCGGCGCATGGTTGGGCAGCATGACGCCGCCCGCCCCCACTCGGATGCGGGTGGTATGGCCGGCCAGATGGGCGATCAGCACCGCCGGCGCGGAACTGGCGATGCCGTCCATGTTGTGATGCTCGGCGACCCAGAAGCGGGTATAGCCTGCCGCCTCGGCGCAGCGCGCCAGCGCCAGCGAATTGGCGAGCGCCTCGCCGGCGCTGCCGCCGCTGCGGATGGGCGCCAGGTCCAATACCGAAATGGGCGTCTCGCGTAATACAGACATGCGGCGAATGCGCCTCTTAGCCCTGATTGGTCCAGTCGAACCGGTAACGGATCCAGTTGCTGTCGTCGAATTGCAGGTGGATACCCTCCGCCGCGACCTCGAAGCTGCCCTGTCCGCAATCGCCGCGCTTCCAGATGAAGCCCTGATCGAGCTCGATGGCCACCCGGTGATCTTCTCCCGTCACCGGGTTCTTCAAGGTGGTGCCCTGGGCCCGGCCGACCCCGGGGATGGCTAATCCGCTGTGCAGATCGTCGTCGGTCACCGCAATCGGCGCCCGCACCACGCCGGCCACCTCGTAGGTGGTACCCAGAATCGCCCAGGGCATGCCGCCGAGCTGGCCGGTGAAGATCTGCGCCAGGGCGCCCAACTGGTCGTCGTCGACCTCGGGGGGCACCACGAACACCGCCCGGCCGCCGCCGTCGTGGATCGCCTTGGGCCAATCCAGGATGGCCACGGCATCGATGGCCGACAGCTCGATAGTACCGCAGCGGCCGGATTCGATGCGGGTCAGTACCACGGCCTTGCAGCTACCGTCGGCAGAGGTGGGAAAGCCGGAGAAGTTACAGGTACAGCCGGGCTGGCAGTTGCAGAACTCAAAGCCGAGGCCCTGCAGTTGCCAGGGAGTCGCAGTATTCATCGCAGTTCTCCTGTCGTCATCGGATCGGTGCCCAGCCCCGCAACGCCGCGAATATGCCGGGATCCCACAGCAGCGCCATCCCGGCCAGCGCAAAGACCAGCGCGCCCGCGGCGCCGACATAGCGCCCGCCGGGAGCATTCTTTTCCAGCAAAATCAGCAGGCTCAGCGCCAACATCCAGGTCAGGTTCATGGTACCCAGGGCCACCAGCACCGCCATCATCGCCCAGCAGCAGCCGAAACAGAACCAGCCGTGGGCGGCGCCCATCTTCAGGGCCCCGCGCGGCCGCCCGGCACCACTGCCGTATGCCAGGAAGAACGACAGCGGGGAGCGGCAGTGGCGCAGACAGGCCGCCTTCCAGGGCGTGAACTGCCAGACCGCGGCCGCCACCAGCACGAGACCGGCCAGCCGGGCCGCCCAGGGCGCCGCCGCACCCAGCGGGCCGTCCAACCAGCGCCAGGCGAAATAGGCCGGCAGCCCGGGCAGGGTCCAGACCACCAGGTAGCCGGACAGGAAGAACGGCAGCGGGGCGACGCCGCCGCGGCCGGCGGCCAGCGCGTAGAGCCGCACCACCGGAATCATCGCCGGCAACATCATCGCGCCCATCATCGCCACCCAGCCGAACAGAAAGCCGGCCAGGGACACCATGTCCGCCATCGCCATGTCGGGCATGGCCGCCGCCATGGCCGCCATGTCGGCGGCCATGCGCAGCGACCACCACCAGCCGGCGGCCCCGGCGAGCAGCAGGACCGCCGGCACCGCCAGGCGCAGAGTGCCGCCGCCTCCTGGGCTCAGCGCCACTGTGATCGACCCAGCACGCCGGCGATCCTGAGGGTCGGTGGGGGATGGCGGAAGCGCACCGCCGCTCACCGCCCCTTCGCCAGAAAGGCATCCACCTCGGCGGTGGGTAACGGCGGACAGCAAAAATATCCCTGCGCCAGATCGCAGCCGTGGCCGCGTAAAAAGCGGTACTGTTCCTCGGTTTCCACCCCTTCGGCCACCACCCCCAGGCCCAGCTTGTGGCCGAGGGAAATGGCCGCCTCGACAATCACGGCATCGTCCGCGTCCCGGGGCAGGTCGCTGACGAAGGTGCGGTCGATCTTGAGCACGTCGAGCGGGAGATGCTTGAGGTAGGCCAGCGAGGAATAGCCAATACCAAAATCGTCCACCGCCACCCGAACCCCGAGATCGTGCAGTCTTTGCAACATTTCGCCGGTCGCCTGCGGGTCGCGCATCATCAGGTTCTCGGTGATTTCCAGTTCCAGTCCGCCCGCGGGCACCTGCTCGGCGACGAGCGCGGCGCCGACCCGGGCGGCCAGTTCCGGATCGCCGAATTGCGCCACCGAAACATTCACCGAGACGCGCAGCAGGTCAGGCCAGGTACGGCGCCAGACGCGCAGATCCGCGCAGGCCCGGCGCAATACCCAGTCGCCCACCGGCACGATGAGTCCGGTATCCTCCAACAGCGGCAGAAAGTCGCCCGGGGGCACCAGCCCGCGCCGTGGATGCCGCCAGCGGATCAGCGCCTCCAGGGCCCGGACGCGGCCGCTCTCGAGTTCCACCTGGGGCTGGTAGAACAATTCGAACTCCTGGCGCTCGACTGCCCGGCGCAGTTCCGCCTCCATGGCCAGCAGCTCGTGGCCGCGGTCGTTCATGTCCGGCGCGTAGAAGCGGTACTGATCGCGGCCCGCCGTCTTGGCCCGATACATGGCCGTGTCGGCATTGCGCAGCAGGGTCTCGACGCCGACGCCGTCGTGGGGAAACACTGCGATGCCGATGCTGAAGGTGACGAACACCTCCTGGCTGCCAGCTATCACCGGCACTTCGAACCCGGTGCGTACCTTGCGCAGCACCACGAGCACATCCTCCACCCGCTGGAGCTCACTGACCGCGACGGTGAACTCGTCTCCGCCGTGGCGGGCGACGGTATCGGTGGGACGCAGGCAACTCTGCAGTCGTGTGGCGACCTGGCGCAACACAGTGTCGCCGACCGCGTGTCCCAGGCTGTCGTTGATCCGCTTGAAATTGTCGAGATCGAAAAACAACACCGCGGCGAAACCGCCGCGGCGGCGCACATGGGCCAGCTCGGACTCCATGCGATCGACCAACAGAAACCGATTGGGCAGCCCGGTCAGGCGATCGTGGGTCGCCTGATGCTGGAGTTCGGCCTCGAATTTCTTGCGCTCCGAGATGTCCCGGGCCACCACCGACAGATAGTCGGTCTTCCCTTCGCCGTCGCGGTGGGCCATCACCAGCTTGGAAAGGGGAATCTCCCCACTGCCGTCCGCTGCCGGCAGCGCCATTTCGCCAAACCAGTAGCCGTCCCGGCACGCAGCCGGAAAGGCTTCGCCGAGCAGAAGCTCGGCGACGCGCTCGGAAAACAGATCGCGCAGACAACGCCCGTCGAGCTCCGCTTGCCCCAGCCCCAGCAGTCTGCGGCCAGCGCCATTGATGAAACTCAGACAGCCGTCGGGATCGGCGATAGCGACCAGATCCGGGGTCGCCTCCAACACCGCGGCGAGCCGGGCACGCTCCCGCTCGACGGCGGCGGCCGCAGCCTCCAGCCGCCGCTGCTCGCGGCGCGAGTGAGCCTCGTCGAGTTCGCGACGCAATGCCGGCAGCAGCCGGGTGAGATTGTCCTTGAGCACATAGTCCCGCGCGCCGCGCCGCATGGCTTCCACCGCGTTGGCCTCGCCGATGGTTCCCGAGACGAAGATCAGCGGCAGATCCGGGTCGCGTTCCTGGACTACCTGCAGGGCTTGCAGGCCGTCGAAGCCGGGCATGGTGTAATCACAGAGCACCAGATCCCAGCGCGCCTCCAGCTCTGCGGCCAGTTCGGCCCGGCTCTGCACCCGGCGCCACTCGGGCGCCAGACCGCCACCGCGCAGGAAATCGACCAGCAGCAGGGCATCGTTCTCGCTGTCCTCGACGATCAGCACCCTGACTGGCTGCATATCATCCATGGCTCAATCTCGCAGACTGGTCAATCGACCTGTGGTGGGGTGTTCAGGACCAACCAGTAGAGCCCGAGCTGGCCGGCGGCGCGCACGAACTCGTCGAAATCGACCGGCTTGCGTACATAGCTGTTGGCACCCAGGGAATAGCCCTCGATGCGATCCCGGTCCTCGTTGGAGGAGGTCAGGATCACCACCGGCAGCAACCGGGTACGCGGATGGGCGCGGATCCGGCGCAGCACTTCGAGCCCGTCGATGCGCGGCAGCTTCAGGTCCAGCAGCACCAGCGCCGGCAGCACCTGGGGATCCCGTCCGGCGTGTGGGCCGGTGCCAAACAGATAATCGAGCGCCTCCACGCCGTCGCGCGCGGTCACCACCGGATTGGCGATCCGGTTGCTCGCGAAGGCGTGCATGGTGAGCGTCCGGTCGTCGGGATTGTCCTCGACCAGGAGAATGGTTTTATCGCTCATGCTGCCTCCTGCATGCCCAGCGTAAAGTAGAAAGCCGCTCCCTTGCCCACCTCGGCCTCGGCCCAGACAAGGCCGCCGTGCTTGCCGACCACCCGTTGCACGGTGGCGAGCCCGACCCCGGTACCCGGAAACTCGGCCGGGTCATGGAGCCGCTGGAAGGCGCCGAACAGTTTGTCGGCGTAGGCCATATCGAAGCCTACGCCATTGTCGCGCACGTAATAAACCATTGCCTGCCCCCGCACATGGGACCCGAAACACACTTCCCCCGGTTGGCGCCCCCGGGTGAACTTCCAGGCATTGTCGAACAGGTTGTCGAGCGCCACCCGCAACAGCCGGGCGTCGCCGCGGGCTACCAGTCCGGGCTCGATGTGCCAGCGCAGCTCACGCCCCGGTTCACGCTCATCGAGCGTCGCGGCCAGTTCGGTGGCCAGACCGCTGAGATCCACGGGACCGGGCTGCAGCTCGCTGCGCGCCACCCGTGCCAGCCTGAGCAGATCGTCGATCAGCGCCGCCATGTGCTGCGCCGCGCATCGCACCCGGCCGAGGTATTCGCGCCCACTGTCATCGAGGCGTTCGCCGTATCCCTGCTCCAGGATACGGCTGAAGCCGTCGACGGCGCGCAGCGGCGCGCGCAGGTCGTGGGAGACCGAGTAGCTGAAGGATTCCAGCTCGCGGTTGGCGGTCTCCAGGGCGGCGGCCTTGTGGCGGACTTCCTCGGCAGCGCGGTCCCGATCGCGCTCCGCGGCGCAACGCGCACTGATATCCTCGATCACGCCGTCGACGAACCTGTTGCCATCATCGTCGCGGCGCGTGACCAGGGACAGGCGGGCATCGAACACGCGACCGCTCAGGGTGACCATCCGCAGTTCGCGGCCGGTCACTGCGCCCAGGGCAAACAGCTCCGCCACCAGGGCCGCGCGCTGCTGGTCATCGGCGTAGAGCTGCACCGGCGGGCAGGCCAGCAGGCGTTCCGCACTGCCGGCCTCGAACAGGGCCACCAGGGCGGGATTGACTTCGAGAAAGCGGCGGTCGTCAGCCAGGCGTTCGGAGAGGCTGCTGCGGAAAACGCCGAGGGGCAGGTTCGCGAACAGCTGGCGATATCTGGTCTGCGCCTCCTCGCGAGCCTGCTCCAGGGCATGCTTTTCGGTGACATCGCGGACCACCGCGATCACCTGAACGCCCTCGTGGTTGATCAGGGGAGCCAGGCTCAGCTCGACCGCGAATTCACTGCCATCCCTGCGCCGTCCCGCGAGCCCGGCATCCGCGCCCAGCAACCGCACCCGGGGTGCGGAGCAATGTTCTTCCCACAGCGCTCGGTACCGCTCGCGCAACCGCTCCGGAACCAGCACCTCGGCGCTGCGGCCGACCAACTCCTCGTTGCGGTAACCGAACCACTCCTCGCCCCGGGCATTGCTCAGGCGGATGCGGCCGCCCTCGTCCAGGATGAGGATGGCATCCGGGGCCGCCGCCAGCATGTCGCGGAAGCGCGCCTCGCTGGCCCGCAGGCGGTCCAGATTCTGCCGGCGTCCGATCTGAAAGTGGGCCAGGGCCAGGGCGCCGGGCAGCACCGCAAGCGCCAGCGCCGCGAATCCACCCAGCAACGACAGGTGCTGACCGGCCGCAGCGGCCGCCACCGCCTGCCGCGGCGTACGCGAGATCAGCAACCAGCCCTTGGTACCCGGCCCGCTCAGCCGCCAGTGATCGCCGACTGCTGCGGGCAGCACCCGGCGCCAGGCGAACAGATCGCCACCGATCTCGGCCTGCCCGGTAGCCCCGGGTCCGGCGCCTTGCAACAGTGCCCAGGCCGGGCCGTGGCGATCCGCGAACCGGGCGGCCTCGCCGGACGCCGCGAATTCGAATGCCCAGGCCTCCTCCGGCCGTTCGCCCAGCAGCCAATGGCCTTCGCCGTCCACCAACCAGACGCCGATATCGGCCTCCGGCATCGCCAGTTGGGCGAGCTGATCCAGCAAGGCGTTGCCGCTGTAGTTGATGGTGATCAGGCCGCGTTCGGCACCGTCCGCAGCCCGCACCGGCAGGCCAAATCTCAGCATGGGACGGAACGGCCGCTCGATCTCGCCGCGTTCCACATTCAGATCGAAGCGGGAGACGTGAATGGTCCCCGACGGCTGCTCCAGCCCGTCGCGCACGAAGTAGCGTTCGGCCTTGTCCTGGAGTTCGGATTCGGGCACCAGATGGGGTCCGTCCGGCGTCTGGTTGACGCGCACCAGCTCCCGCCCGCCGGCGTCGAACAGGCGCAGCTTGACGTAATCGGGACGGTGCCGCGCCAGGGTCAGCAGATCGGTTGCGACCCCCGCCAGCGTCTCACCGCCGGCCAGCCAGCGGTGCACTGCGGGCCGGTCGGCCAGATAGGGAAGATCGGCCAGGGGCAGCTGCAGTGCCGCCGCCAAGGTGCCGCTGGCCTGTTCGATCAGGGTGCGCTGCTGGATGCCGAGGGTGCGCTGTATAGCCGCATGCTGACGGCGGTCCAGAGTCCAGAAGGCGGCCCCCAGCACCAGCAGCGCGCCCAGCCAGAATGCCAGTGCCCGCGCCGCCACCGCGCGCAGCGGATATCCTTCAGCCATCAATCCTGCGTCCGCCATCCCTAAGGCCCCTCGCCTGCCTGCCTGCCTGCCTGCCTGCCTGCCTGCCGCATGCACAATAACCGATACTAGCGCCGCCTCCGTCGGGAACAAGCGGTTGTCCTGGTCTTACAGACCCAACGTCACATTTTCGCGCCGAACGGTACCGACTAGTAGTCCACCCGCTTGACCCTTTCGGATGTTAAGCTGTTTTCTCAATAGTATTCGGCAAGCTATTGAGAGGTGGTGGAATGAAGAAGCGCTACGTGGTTCGTTTGTCGTCGGAGG
>CAJXRS010000011.1 GCA_913060555.1 uncultured Gammaproteobacteria bacterium
GGCATACGAGATCATGCCTAGTCTCGTGTGCTCGGAGATGTGTATAAGAGACAGGGTATCGTCGGTGAACCAGCCCTCGACCTCGCCGTCGATGGAGATGCCGTTGTCATCGTAGAAAACGATCAGCTTGCCCAATCCCAGGGTGCCTGCCAGCGAGCAAACCTCGTGGGAAATTCCCTCCATCAGGCAGCCATCACCGGCGAACGCATAGGTATGGTGGTCGATCAGCTCATGGTCGGGGCGATTGAACCGCGCCGCCAGCGCGCGCTCGGCAATCGCCATGCCCACGGCATTGGCCAGACCTTGACCGAGCGGCCCGGTGGTGGTCTCCACGCCCGGGGTTTCGCCGTACTCCGGGTGTCCCGGCGTCTGCGAATGGAGTTGGCGAAAGCGGCGCAATTCCTCGATGGGCAGGTCATAGCCGCTCAGGTGCAGCAGCGAATAGAGCAGCATGGAGCCGTGGCCGTTGGAGAGCACAAAGCGATCGCGATTGGGCCAGGCGGGGTTCCCCGGGTTGTGCACCAGAAACCGGTTCCAGAGTACCTCGGCGATATCGGCCATGCCCATGGGCGCACCCGGATGGCCACTGTTGGCCTGCTGCACCGCATCCATGCTGAGCGCCCGGATGGCATTGGCGAGATCGCGGGGCTCGGTCATTGAGTTCTCCGGAGGCTGGGCGCAATGGGGGCGCTATTCTCCCGTACTGGGCCCGGTGCGTAAAGGAAGCGAAAAGCGAGTGCGGGCGCCCCAGGCCGCGGCGATTACTCTTCTGGCAGACCCACGGCTGGTGCGGGAATTCGGCCACATTGGACCACTTGGTGGGCAACTCCGGCGAATGTGGTTCGACCTATCCGCGACATCCAGCGTGAAGATATGATGAGATGAACTGATTTTTTCGGGCGCAATATCCTGCGCCGCGGTCTCGGGCGCCCTGCCACGGGCACGTCTGAGTCGCCCATGGCGACGGATACCCCTCAGGGTGTTCCCTGCGCCATGCGCACCGCATGCTCATGGGCCTCGGGAGAAAACTTCTTCGACCTGTTCACGGCTCCGTTCTCTCGAGTGTTGGCGCGCCTTCGCAACCCGGGCGGTTCACCGCCGCCGCATTCCCGATAGCGCTGGACCCACGGGTCGGGAATCTCCCTGGACATCGCCGCGCAGCCATTCCGCAGCCATGTGGACTGTACTAAAATGCGCGGCCCATCCTGCGGCACGCCGGTCCGCCTGGCAGCTCCAGCATGCAGATCGAACGCGACAAGGCGGTCACCTTCCATTATTCGCTGAGCGACTCGGACGGTAACCGCATCGACACCAGCCGTGGACGCGAGCCCCAAGCCTACCTGCATGGCCACGGCAATCTGTTGCCGGCGCTGGAGGAACAGCTCGCCGGGCGTACCGCCGGAGAAACCCTGTCGGTGACCCTGCCCCCGGCGCAGGCCTATGGCGAGCGCCGGGACGGGGCGATCGCCCGGGTGCCCATCAAGCATCTGGCGACCCAGGGCAAGCTGGCGCCCGGACAGGTGGTAGGGGTCCGCGAGGCGCGAGGTCTGCGCCGCGCGGTGGTCGCCAAGGTCGGTAAGTTCAACGCCGATGTCGACTTCAACCACCCACTCGCCGGCCAGACTCTGGTGTTCGATATCGAAATCATGGCGGTGCGCGATGCCACTGCGGAAGAAATCGGCCACGGCCATGCCCACGGCGAGGGTGGCCACCGGCACTGAGCCGATCGGCGACGAGCGATGATCAGGGAAGACCCCAAGGGAGCAGCAGTCCATGTTGGAAGTAAACGAATATCACGCCGGCAAGGTGAAATCGATCGGATTCCAGACCCGGTCGCTGCCGGCCACGGTGGGTGTCATGGAGGCCGGCGAGTATGAATTCAGCACCAGCCGCCACGAGACCATGACGGTGATCAGCGGCGCCATACGCATCCAGCTGGCCGACAGTGACGAGTGGCATACCTACCACTCCGGCGAGACTTTCGAAGTGCCCGCCGGCCAGATCTTCAAGGCCAGGATCGCCGCCGCCACTGCGTATTTCTGCACCTACGGCTGACCCCCGCTTGTCAGCGCCCCCCGCGGCTGCCCACAATGGGCCGGGGAGGTGCCCATGGAACTCGATCTGACCGGCCGCAGGGTGCTGATCACCGGCGGCTCGCGCGGCATCGGCCGCGCCATTGCCGAACGCCTGGCAGCCGAGGGTTGCCAACTGCAGCTGGCGGCGCGCTCCGCCACGGACCTGGAGCAGGCCCGTGCCCAGTTGACCGCCCGCTATCCGGTGGCAGTGGACTGCCATGCGCTGGATCTGGCCGAGGGCGAAGCCGTCGCCCGGCTCGCTCAAGCCTGCGCGGACGTGGACATTCTGATCAACAACGCCGGCGCCATCCCCGGGGGTGGCCTGCAGGACGTCGACGAAACCCGTTGGCGGCAGGCCTGGGAGCTGAAGGTGTTCGGCTACATCAACCTGTGCCGCGCACTCTACCCGGCAATGGTCAAGCGCTCCGGCGGGGTGATCCTGAACCTGGTCGGCATCGCCGGCGGCGAGATCACCGAGGGCGGCTACCTGGCAGGGACCACGGGCAACGCGGCGCTGGCGGCCTTCACCCGCGCGCTGGGCGGGGTCAGCCCTGCCGACGGGGTGCGGGTGCTGGGCATCAACCCGGGCATGACCGCCACCGATCGCCTGGTGAACCTGATGCGCGAGACCGCAGTCGCCAAGGGTCTGGCTGCGGATGACTGGCGCCGGCTCACCGCCGACCAGCCCTTTGGCCGCCCGGCGGAACCTGCCGAAGTCGCCGACCTGGCGGCTTTTCTGGTTTCCGACCGCGCCGCCTATATCAGCGGCACCCTGATCACCATCGACGGCGGGCTCTCCTCCCGCGGCCGGTTGTTCTGAAAGCCTCCATCCCGAGCGCGCCGGCCATCACCACTCCCTGTCCGACGTAAAAAGGCCCGCGGCAGGTGCCGCGGGCCTTTTCGTGGTTCAAGCGAGTATCTGGGCAGAATGGGCAGTGCCATACCGCCCGGTCGTATTCAGAAGCTCCAGCGCGCGCCGAGACTCCACAGATCGGCTTCGGGATCGGCGCTCCCGGTGTCCAACTCCCAGCGCTCCCAGTTGGCGATCAGTCCCAGCTGTGGAGTGAGGCTGTACACCGCGCCTACACCGTACACCCAAGCGTCGACATCTTGCCCCGCGCCAGCGAGAAAGCCGTCGAATTCGTCATATTCACGGTAGCTTGCCAGGCCATTGAGCTCCAGCCGTTCGAGCGTCTTCCAGCGCAGGCCGGCGGAGAGCCCATAGCCGTCGGCCTGGCTGCCGGCGGGGTCGATGCGCTCGTAGGAAACACCGCCCCAGGCATCAAGCTGGTTGGGGCCGGACAGCAGCGCGTAGTTGACGCCGACACCCAGCGACTGAACATCGATGCTGGATTCACCGGCACCCGGCAATTCGAGATCGAGCCCGGCATGAGAGCCCCACACGAAGACATTGTCGGTCAGCGCGGCGGACCCTTTGAAACGGACGCCGTCGATATCCATGTCCTGGACCCCGGGGATATCGGCGTCCACCTCATCGCCAAACACATACTCGGCTTCCAGGTAGCTGTAGTTGATATTGTCCGCGGCGTGCAGCGCGGCACTGCCGAACACGACGGGAAGCAGGGCAATACCTGCCAATGACGAAAGTGCTCTACACTTGGTATTCATGTTGATACTCCTTGGTTTTTACAGCTTGTCATCAAATTGTAACAGGCTCAGTTCCTGAGTCGCGGTTGCTGCACCAAAAATTACCATCGCACGCACCAGCTTGAGGCATGGAGCGCAAAAACATCGAGGGAGGAAAGACCCATGGAGGAAAGACCCATGGAGGAAAGACCCATGGAGGAAAGACCCGTGGAGGAAAGACCCATGGAGGAAAGACCCGTGGAGGAAAGACCCATGCCCACCGCTTGGCCCATCAGCCGATTCCCGGTTCCCGAGCTCGACGGCCTGCCCGAGGACATCCGCGAGCAGATCCTCGCGGTGCAGGAGAAGACCGGCTTCGTCCCCAATGTGTTTCTCGCGCTCGCCCACCGTCCCGAAGAGTGGCGCGGCTTCTTCGCGCTCCACGACGCCATCATGAAACACGACAGCAGCCTCACCAGGGCCGAGAAGGAGATGATCGTGGTCGCGGTCAGCGGCGGCAACGAGTGCCACTACTGCGTCATCGCCCATGGCGCCATCCTGCGCATCCTGGCCAGGCAATCGCGGCTCGCCGACCAGCTCGCCATCAACTACCGCAAGGCCGACATCACCCCGCGCCAGCGCGCCATGCTCGACTTCGCCATGAAGGTCAGCCGCCAGTCCGAGGCGATCGAGGAAACCGACTACGCCCGCCTGCGCGAGCACGGCTTCGACGACGAGGACAGCTGGGATATCGGCGCCATCGCCGCCTTCTTCTGCCTCTCCAACCGGCTGGCGAACCTGATCGGCATTCGTCCCAACGACGAGTTCTACGGCATGGGGCGGGATTTCTGAGCCGGCAGGCTCAGAAGTTCATCAGCGCCAGTTCACCCGGATAGGGATCGAGATACCAGGAGTTGGCGATGAAGGGATCCGGTGCCTTGCGGAAGTGGTGGCGGAGCAGGGTGAGGGGCACCACCAGGGGCACATTGCCGAGCCGATAGGCCTCGATCACCTCGACCAGTTCGGCCCGGTCGTCGGCGTCGAGCTCGCGCTTGAGGTAACCCTGGATGTGCTGGAGCACATTGACGTGGTTGCCGCGGGAGGCGACCCGCTTCAGGGTATCCATGACGCCGCGGATATAGGCCTCGGCGCGCTCCCCGAGAGCCCCCTCGGCTGCCGCCAGTCGGCCCAGTTCGCGAGCCCGGTTCTGGTCGTGGCTCATCAGAATGAGCTTGTGGCGGGCGTGAAACTCGGTGAGCACGCGTGCACTCAACCCACCCGCGGTGGCCTGCCGCCAGCGCCACAGTACATAGACGCGGCGCACGAAGTTCTCGCGCAGCGCTGGGTCCATGAGTCGCCCCTCCTCCTCCACGGGCAACAGCGGGAAATTGGTCATCAGGCGCTCGGCATACAGGCCCCTGCCATCGCGCACCGGCTGGTCGCGGCCCTCCGCATAGCGCCGCACGCGCGCCATCCCGCAACTGGGCGAATCCTTCTTGAGCAGATAGCCGTAGAGGCCTGAGTGCCAGGTGCGGCGCGCCTCCGCGGTTTCCCGCAGGCGCTCGGTGACATCGAGCGCTGCGTCCCGCACCCCCAGGGCCCGCACGCCGCCGGCGGTCTGCACCAGCCGCACCGGCGGCCGCGGCACGCCCAGGCCGGCGGCCACTTCCGGGCAGAAGGGCTGGAGATCGAAGTAGCGGCCCAGGGTCTCGCGGATATAGTCGTTGCGCTTGTGGCCGCCGTCGTGGCGCACCTGCTCGCCGAGCAGGCAGCTGCTGATGCCGATGGGGATGCGATCCGCGCTCGGATGCGTCATGGACTCGCACCGGCCGGCGCGGCGCGCGGCGATCAGCGGCAGATAACCCGAACGCCAATCCGGAAACCGGAAGCGATAGCCGAGCGCGCGCAGCCGATCGTTGCGACAGCGCTTGTTGCGCCCGGTGCCGGTCCTGGCCGGTGGCGCAGGGACTCCGAGTGCCGCCGCCAGCCCTCTGGCGACAGCGCCGAGCGGCGCCGGGCAGCAGTCACTGGCGAGATATCTCGGTGCAAGCGAGGCACCTGACAGCGCCCTGCGGTGGAGGAATTCCAGCACCCCGATACAGTCCTCCCGGTGGATGCGATTGCCGTAACGAGGGGGCGCGTATTGCACCGGCGCGCCCTGCGCGACCTGGCCCAGGAAGCGTTCCCGGCGCGGGCCGTAGATCCCCGAAAAGCGGATCACGGTGGCTGGTGCACCGGCCGCGGCCAGATGCCGCTCGGCGGTCAGCAGATGGCGTGCGGTGGCCGCCGCCGGCCGGGTCGGGGAATCCTCGTCCACCCACTCCCCGGCGTCCTGCCCGTAAACGCTGGTGGAGGAGACGAAAAACCAGTGCCCGACGCGACCCTGCAGGGCCTCCACCAACCGCGCCACACCGCTGTCGTAGAGGGCGCGGTAGGTGTCGGCGTCGCGGGATCCGGGCGCCAGGATCACGAACACCTGATCGAAAAAGACCTCGCCATCGAAAAAGACCTCGCCGAGATCGGGTGCCGCCGATGCCAGATCGGCGCAGTGATAGCTCACCCCCGGCAAGGGTCGTTCGGGCGGGCTGCGCTTCAGCGCGCTCACCCGGTGCCCGGCGGCGACCAGACGGGCGGCCAGCGCGCTGCCCAGGTCGCCGCAGCCAGCGAGCAGTACCGTCGCCATCAGCGGGCACCTCCCCGCGCCGGCAGGCGCGCCAGCTGGCGATCGTGGATGCGCCCCAGCAATAATTGCGCGGTGACGCCGCCGAGCAGGGCGAACAACATGTCCCACTGGGTATCCCAGGGATCTCCCTGGGTCCCCAGAAAGGCGATGGCGCCCTGCTCGGCAACCACCGCCGTCCACCATTCGATCAGCTCATAGCTGGCGGCCAGCGCCAGCACGAAGCAGCACACCAGAAAGAACAGCCAGCCGCCGGGCATCAGCACCCGGTGGCGCAGCAGGATCTCGCGGGCCAGGATGGCGGGGATGAAACCCTGCGCCAGATGGCCGATGCGGTCGTAGTGATTGCGCGCGAAACCGAACGCCTCCTCCATCCAGAAGCCCACGGGAACCCGCGCATAGGTGTAGTGGGCACCCACCAGCAGCACGATGCCGTGTACCGCGATCAACCAGTAGGCCAACCGGGTGAGCGGAAATCGCGCTCGGGTGGTCGCCAGCAGCGGCAGCGCAATCAGCACCGGGAGCGCCTCCAGCCACCAGGTGAGGCGGTCGGCGGGCTGCTGCCAGGACCAGGCGGTGACCCCCAGCACCAGGGCCGCCAGGCCCATCAGCTCGGCGTTGCGAATCACGCGCCGCCCATCCGCGCCGCCAGACGCTCGACCAAGCGGCTTTGGAAGCCCCGGAAGCCGCCGTTGCTCATCACCACCAGATGGGCTGGTGCGGGCGCCGCGGCAGCTAACTCGAGCAGCTGGTCGAGATCGCTCACCACGCGGGAGTTGATGGCGCCGGACAGTGCTTCAGCGAGCGACCAACCCAGCTCCGGGGGCTGAAACCAGAGCGCCGTATCCGCGTCGGCGACCGCGGCGGCGAGGCGCTCCCGGTGGACGCCGAGCTTCATGGTATTGGACCGAGGTTCGAGGATGGCAATGATGGTCTCGCTCCCTACCTTGCGGCGCAAGCCCGCCAGGGTGGTGGCGATGGCGGTGGGATGGTGGGCGAAGTCGTCGTAGATCTGCAGGCCGCCGCCGGTGGCAGTGACTTCCAGGCGCCGCTTGACGCCGCCAAACCGCCCCAGGGCGGCGGCCGCCGCTTCGGGCCCGACGCCCACCTCGGCCGCCGCGGCGATCGCCGCCAGGGCGTTGGCGACATTGTGGTCGCCGCCCAGCGCCCAGTGGACCTCGGCGCGGACATCGCCATCGCACAGCACGGCGAAGTGGCTGCCGTCGGCATTCCGCGGTTGTGCCTGCCAGCGCCCCCCGGCGCCGAAGGTCTCCACCGGGGTCCAGCAGCCACGGGCGAGCACCGCGTCCAGCGCCGGGTCGGGCACCGGGCGCAGGATTCGACCGCCGCGGGGAACGGTGCGCACCAGATGATGGAACTGGGTCTGGATGGCGGCCAGATCCGGGAAGATGTCGGCGTGGTCGTATTCCAGATTGTTGAGCACCAGCAGCCGCGGCCGGTAGTGGATGAACTTGGACCTCTTGTCGAAAAACGCGGTGTCGTATTCATCGGCCTCGACCACGAAACAGCGGCCGCCACCGAGACGCGCGGAGACGCCGAAGTCGGCCGGCACCCCGCCGATCAGGAACCCGGGATCCAGCCCGGCGCTGTCCAGTATCCAGGCCAGCAGGCTCGCGGTGGTGGTCTTGCCGTGGGTGCCGGCGACCGCCAGCACCTCGCGTCCGGGCAACAGGTGTTCGCCCAGCCACTGGGGTCCCGAAGTGTAGGCGAGGCCCAGGTCGAGGACAGCCTCGACACAGGGATTGCCGCGCGACAGCGCATTGCCGATCACCACCAGATCGGGGGCCGGATCCAGCTGCGCCGGATCATAGCCGGCGACAATGGGGATCCCGGCCTCCGCCAGCTGATCGCTCATTGGCGGGTAGACGTCGGCGTCGCTGCCGGTCACGCGATGACCGGCAGCCGCGGCCAGCCGCGCCAGGCTGCCCATGAAGGTGCCGCAAATGCCGAGGATGTGGATGTGCATGAGGCTCCGATGTTGGGGAAGGCTGTTCGCACCGCGGCGCGGGGCACGGGCCCGTCCGCCGGGGATTATCGCCGCCCGGTCCAGCGCTGTCATGCCGAGCTTCCGGCAATTGCGCTATGATCCCGCACTCCTCGTGAGGCCCACCGGATGGGAGCTGCAATGGCGAAACGCAATCTCTTCTATGCGCAATCCGGTGGCGTCACCGCGGCCATCAATGCCACCGCCTGCGGCGTGATCCAGACCGCGCGCGCCAACCGAAGCCGGATCGGCAAGGTGTTCGCCGGCCGCAACGGCATCCTCGGTGCACTGCGCGAAGAGCTGATCGATACCGGCGCGGAATCCGCCAAGACCATCGCCGCACTGCGCCATACCCCGGCCGGCGCCTTTGGCTCCTGCCGCTACAAGCTCAAGGATCCCCAGGTCGACGACAGCGAATACGAGCGCCTGCTGGCGGTATTCGAGGCCCACGACATTGGGTATTTCCTCTATAACGGCGGTGGCGACTCCGCCGACACCTGCCTCAAGGTGGCGCAACTCGCGGCGCGCCACGGCTATCCGTTGCAGGCGATCCACCTGCCCAAGACCGTCGACAACGACCTGCCCTTCACCGACTGCTGCCCCGGCTTCGGCTCGGTGGCCAAGTATGTCGCGGTATCGACCCGCGAGGCCGGGCTGGATGTCGCCTCCATGTGCGAGACCTCGACCAAGGTGTTCATCCTCGAAGTCATGGGCCGCCACGCCGGCTGGATCGCCGCCGCCGCCGGACTGGCCGCGGAGCGCGACGGCGACCCGCCGCACCTGATCCTGTTCCCGGAAATCGCCTTCGATCCCGCCCGGTTTCTCGCCCGTGTCGAGCGCACGGTGAAACGCCACGGCTACTGCGTGGTGGTGGCCTCGGAGGGCGCCAGGTTCGCCGACGGCGCCTTTCTCGCCGATTCCGGCGCCACCGATGCCTTCGGCCACAAGCAACTGGGCGGCGTGGCGCCGACCCTGGCGGCGATGGTCAAGGACAACCTGGGTTACAAATATCACTGGGCGCTCGCCGATTACCTGCAGCGCGCCGCCCGCCACATCGCCTCGGCCACCGACATCGAGCAGGCCTATGCGGTGGGCAAGGCCGGCGTCGAGTACGCCCTGGCCGGCAGGAGCGGGGTCATGGTCACCATCGAGCGCGGGCGCGGCGCCCGTTATCGCTGGAGCCTCGGCGAGGCGCCGCTGGAAAAGGTGGCCAACGTCGAGCGCAAGCTGCCGCGCGGCTTCATCAGCCGGGACGGGTTCGGCATCACTGCGGCGGCACGCGCCCAGCTGGCGCCACTGATCGCCGGCGAGGATTATCCGCCCTACGGCAGGGACGGGTTGCCCTGCTATGCCCGAGTGGAGCAGAAGCTGGTGGCCCGCAAGCTCAAAACCCCCTTCCCCGCCTGAGCGCCAGGGTCATGGCTGCGCCCAGCATTTCCCTGGTGCTCGGCAGCGGCGGCGCCCGCGGGCTTGCCCATATCGGGGTGATCCGCTGGCTGGAGGAAAACCACTACGCCATCGAGGCGATCTCGGGCTGCTCCATGGGCGCCCTGGTCGGCGGCCTCTATGGCGCCGGTAAGCTCCAGGACTACACGGATTGGCTGCTGGCGCGCTCGACACGCGATCTGCTGGGCCTGCTCGACCTTTCCTTCCAGCGCACCGGTGGGCTGATCGCCGGCGAACGGCTGACCGGGGTGCTGCGCGAGCTGATCGGGGACACCCGCATCGAGGACTTGCGGGTTCGCTTCACGGCGGTGGCCGCCAATATCGAAAACGGACGCGAGGTCTGGCTCACCCGGGGGGCCCTGCTGGAAGCCGTGCGCGCCTCTTTCGCCATCCCCATGGTCTTTCCGCCCGTGGCTCATCGCAGCGGCCTGCTGGTGGATGGCGGCATCCTCAATCCGGTACCCATAGCCCCGACCCTGGGAGATGCCAGCGACCTCATCGTCGCGGTCAACGTCAACGGCGAGATCAGCAGATCCGCTGCCGCGCCACACCCCGAGGTGAATGCCGAGGGTGAGCCCGATCGCGGCCTGCGCGGCCTGACCGGTTACCTGCGCCGCCGCGGCAATGCGGCCGTGGCGGTGAGCTGGCACATGCTCGGCATCGCCAACCAGGCCTTTGACGCCATGCAGAGCACCATCGCCCGCCAGAAAATGGCCGCCTATCCCCCGGACATCCTGGTGGAATTGCCACGCGACCTGTGCGGGATGCACGAATTCCATCGCGCCGCGGAAATCATCGAGTGCGGCTACGCGGCGGCGGCTCGCGGTATTCCGGCCCGGCCTCCGATCGAGCCACAGGATTAGCTTGAGTTCGCTTGCGCAGGCATGTCCAGCAGCAGGGTCACCGGCCCGTCGTTGACCAGTTCGACCTGCATGTCGGCGCCGAACTCCCCGACGGCAACCGGGTCGTGGCGCGACCGAGCCAGGGCGACCAGATGATCGTAGAGGGCTCGCGCATGCTCCGGCGCCGCCGCCGGAGCGAAGCTGGGCCGCAAGCCCTTGCGGGTATCGGCGAGCAGGGTGAACTGGGAAACGATCAGCAGGCCACCGCCGGTATCCTGAAGACCGAGATTCATCCGTCCCGAAGCATCGGCGAACAACCGGTAGCGCAGCACCCGATCGAGCAGCGCCTCCGCCCGCTCAGGGGTGTCGTCCGGGGCGAAGCCCACCAGCAGCAGCACGCCAGCGCCGATCGTCCCGACCTCTTCGCCGGCCACGCGCACCGCAGCGTGCCGGACACGCTGCAACAGGCCGCGCACCTCAGTGGCTGCCGCCCAGTTCCCGGGCGAAGCGGTCGGTGGCGCGGATCAGGGCATCCAGGGTGCCGGGCTCTCTGGAGGCATGGCCGGCATCGCGGATGATCTCCAATTCGGCATGGGGCAGGGCTTGCCGCAGTGTGACCGCCTGATCGATGGGGCAGACCAGATCGTAGCGGCCGTGCACGATGCGCAGAGGAATATCGGCCATGCGCTCGGCCTGCGCGCAGATTTGATTTTCCACGATGAACGCGGCATTCACGAAATAATGGGCCTCGATGCGCGCCATCGCCAGGGCCACCGGCGGGCTGCCGAAACGCGTCACTACCTGGGTGCTGGGGTCATGGGTGGCACAGCGGGCTTCCCAGAGCGACCAGGACTTGGCCGCCGCCATGCGGGTGATCTCGTTGTCGCCAGTGAGTCGGCGGTAGTAGGCGTCGACCAGGTCGCCGCGCTCCGCCTCGGGGATCGGGGCGAGCAGATCCTGCCAGTAATCGGGGAAAACACGGCTCGCCCCGGAGCGGTAGAACCAGTCGATATCGCCCTTTCGGCACAGGAAGATGCCGCGCAGCACCAAGCCCAGCACGCGCTCTGGATGCGCCTGTGCATACAGCAGGCTGAGGGTCGAGCCCCAGGACCCGCCGAACAACAGCCAGCGCTCCACGCCGAGCTGGATGCGAATTTGCTCGATATCCGCGATCAGGTGGGCGGTGGTGTTTTCGGTCAGTTCGGCGTGCGGGCGCGATCTTCCGGCCCCGCGTTGATCGAAGAGAATGATCCGATACCGCTCCGGATCGAAGAAGCGCCGATCCTGTTCGCTGCACCCGGCACCGGGCCCGCCGTGAACGAACAGCGCCGGAATGCCCTCCGGGGTTCCGCACTCCTCCACATAGAGTACGTGCCCTCCGCCTACGTCCAGGCGCTCACTGGCGTAAGGACGGATCGCGGGATACAGCTGTCGCATGCGCGGGGGCGGGCTCCTGCTCGCGAAGAAGGCAAGGCTACGGGATGCCCCAGGCAAAGGCAACCGCGAGCCTCTGCCGCCGGTCCTTGGGCGCTTATCGAGGCCGTCTTCTCGGTGATTCTGGGCGTCCACGTCGACAGCGGCTCCGAATACATCAATAGGCGCCGCCGCGCCGCTGTTCGGCGGCACTGCGGTGCCCATGTGCGCTGTGTATACTACGCCGCCGTTGCGAAGGCGGCGCGGTTCGGCGCGGTTCGAGGTGCAGGTGACAGACTTCCTGATTTTTGTCAGCGGGCAATGGCTGTTGGTGAGCCTGTTGCTCGCGCTGGTGTACGTGTTCCTGTTGCTGGAACACTTCAAGGCGGGCAAGCCGCTATCGGTGCATGAGGTGACACGGCTGCTCAACGATGGCGAGGCGCTGGTGGTCGATTTGCGCGAGGCCAAGGAGTACCAGGCCGGCCACATCAGTGGCGCGATTCATGTTCCCTTCCGGCAGCTCGCCGAGCGCGCTTCGGAGCTGGACCGCGAGCGCACCGTCATTCTGGTCGACAAGCTGGGCCAGCAGGCGGCGAGCGCCGGGCGCCAGTTGCGTCGCACCGGCCTCCGGGTGAACCGGCTGCGGGGCGGCATGGCAGAATGGCAGGCGCAGAGTATGCCGGTGGTTTCCTGATGGCCGAGGTGGTGTTGTATGGCACCCGGATGTGCCCCTATTGCATCGCGGCGCGGCGCCTGTTGCGGGGCAAGGGGGTCGAGTTCCAGGATATCGCGGTCGACGGCGATCCTGCCCTGCGACGGTTGATCGCCGAGCGCAGTGGCCGGACTGCGGTGCCGCAGATCTGGGTAGGGGAGCAGCACGTCGGCGGATTCACCGATCTGCTGTCCCTGGAGCGCAGCGGTCGCCTCGATCCGCTGCTGGCGACATAGGTGGAGTGGCGGGTTCCGCTGCTGAGCGAGCCAACCGAAAGGAGCACAAGTCATGACTTCCGACAATCCCGCAGGTGCCCCAGGTACCCCAGGTGCCACAACAGGTGCCACAGATGCCCCGCAAGGGCCGCAGCTGGGCATCGCCCGGATCTACGTCAAGGATCTCTCCTTTGAGTCCCCGCAGGGCCCGGACGCGCTGTCCGGGGCGAGCCAGGCACGGGTGGATCAGGATCTGGGCGTCGGCGTGCGCCGGGTCGAGGGCGACACTTACGAGGTCATCCTCAAGCTGACCGTGACCATGCGCGATGGCGATCGCACCCTGTACCTGGTGGAACTGGAACAGGCCGGTCAGTTCCTGGCGCGCGGGTTGGAGGAGCAGGCGCTGGGCCAGGTGCTCAATATCCATTGTCCGACGGTGCTGTTTCCCTATGCCCGGGAAGCCGTGGACAGTGTGCTCACCCGGGGCGGGTTCCCTCCGCTGTTGCTGCCGCCGGTCAATTTCGAGACCCTCTATCGGCAGGCTCTGGAACAGCGCGGCAAGCAACAGAACGCCTGAGGTTCGAGGGTCGCGCCGCTGCCGGGACGCGGTCCGAGCGCCGTATTCAGCCTGGGGCCGAGTCTTCGGCGATGCCCAGTTCCTGGATCTTGCGGGTCAGGGTGTTGCGCCCCCAGCCGAGCAGTTCGGCGGCGTCACGCTTGCGTCCTGCGGTGTGCTGCAAGGCGGTCTCGATAGCAGCGCGCTCGAAGGCTGGGGTCGCGGTGTTGAGGACGCCCTTGGTGCCTGCCGCCAGTTGATGGGCGATCCAGCGCCGCAGGCAGGGCTCCCAGTCGTTCGAGGGGGTATTGGCGCCAGCGCTGGCCTCCAGCAGTTCCTGGGGTAGATCGGATTTCAACACCTCGCGGCCGGAAGCCATCACGGTCAGCCAGCGGCAGGTGTTTTCCAGTTGGCGGACGTTGCCGGGCCAGGACAGGCGGCACAAAAAGGTCTCGGCTTCCTGCGACAGAATCTTCGGCTCCACGTTGAGCTCCTCGGCCGACTTGGCGAAGAAGTAGCGCATCAACTGCGGTATGTCCTCGCGGCGATCGGCCAGCCGCGGCAGGTGGATGCGGATCACATTGAGGCGATGGAACAAGTCCTCCCGGAACCGGTGTTCGGCCACCAGGGTTTCCAGGATCTGATGGGTGGCGGCGATGATGCGGACGTCGACCCGCACCGGCGTATGGCCCCCCACCCGGTAGAACTCTCGATCCGCCAGTACCCGCAGCAGGCGGGTCTGGGCCTCGGCGGGCATATCGCCGATCTCGTCGAGGAACAGGGTGCCGCCGTCGGCCTGTTCGAAGCGCCCCACGCGGCGCTGGGCAGCGCCGGTGAAAGCCCCCTTTTCGTGGCCGAACAGCTCCGACTCGATCAGATCGTGCGGGATCGCGGCCATATTGAGAGCGATGAACGGCCGGTCTCTCCTGGGACTGTGGCGGTGCAGGGCGCGGGCCACGAGTTCCTTGCCGGTCCCGGACTCGCCGTTGATCAACACCGTGATGTGCGAATGGGACAGCCTGCCGATGGCCCGGAACACCTCCTGCATGGCGGGTGCCTCGCCGATGATCTCCTTGGAGACCTCGATTTCCGGAGCCTTCACCTCCCTGGCCTGTTCCCGGGAAAATTCGATCGCTCGCCGGGTCACCGACACCAATTCGTCGATGTCGAAGGGTTTGGGCAGGTACTCGAAGGCGCCGCCCTGATAGGCCGCAACCGCGCTGTCCAGGTCGGAATGGGCGGTGGTGATGATCACCGGCATGCTGGGGTTCTCCCGGCGCATGCGGTCGAGCAATTCCAGACCGCTGACCCCGGGCATGCGGATATCGCTGATCAAGGTGTCCGGCACTTCCTGGTCGAGGCGCCGGATCATGCTCTGCGCGTCCTCGAAGGAGCATACGCTCATGTCCGCTTTTTCCAGCGCCCGCTCCATCACCCAGCGAATGGATTTGTCGTCGTCAACGATCCAGATGGTCGGTTTCATTTCGTGGTCCATTGTTGCCCAGAATGGGCAGGTAGATGGAGAATCGGGTAAGACCCGGATGGCTGTCGCATTCGATGAGGCCCTGGTGCATCTGGATTGCGGACTGGGCGATCGGCAGGCCCAGGCCGGAGCCCTCGGGGTGGCCACTGACCATGGGGTAGAAGATGCGGTCCAGAATGTCTTCGGGAATGCCCGGGCCATTGTCGATGATGTCCAGCCGGCACACGATGCGATGTTGGCGCCGGCCGATGGTGAAATGGTTGACGACCCGTGTACGCAGGGTGACGGCGGCACTGCCGTCGGCGAGCTGTCCGGAGGTCTCGACCGCCTGCATCGCATTGCGCAACAGGTTCAGCGCTGCCTGGATGAGTTTGCCGCGATCGCCATAGAGGTCCGGGATGCTGGGGTCGTACTCCCGCCGGATGTTCAGCCGACCATTGGTTTCCGCTTCCACCAGGGCCGCCGTGCGTTCGGTGATCTCGTGAATGTTCACCGCGGAGAACTGCGCCGGCGAAGAGGGGCCCAGCAGGCGGTCGACCAGTTGGCGCAGGCGCTCGGTCTCGGCGATGATGATGTCGGTGTATTCCAGCAGGTCGCTGCGGGCCAGCTCCCGGGCCAGCAGTTGCGATGCCCCCAGGATACCGCCCAGCGGGTTCTTGATCTCATGGGCCAGTCCCCGCACCAGATTGCGGGAGGTATCGTTGGCCGACAGCAGCGCGCGTTCGCGGTCGATGCGCATGCTGCGATCCATGGGCTGGATCTCCAGCAGCAGCATGTCCCTGTGGCGGTGGACCGGGGTCACGGTGTAATCGACGGTAAGCTCGCGGCCATCGGTCAGCGCCAGCTTCACCATGCGCTCGGTGTAGGGCTGCTGTTCCTGAAGCGCCTGCCTCAGCAGTGTCTCCCTGGGTGTTGCGTCGGCAAAACAGTTGGCGAACCTCGTGCCCCGCAACCGGCTGGCGCTGGCTTCGAGCAGCACCTCCGCCGCGGTGTTGAGGTAGCGGACACGCAGGTCGTCGCCCAGCAGCACCACCGCTGTCTTGAGGCTGTCGAGCAGAAATTGGTCTGCGTCGGAAAACGAGAGATTGGGGGCTGTCAGCATGCGAGGACCTCGAACTGCAAATTATGCAAGCATCGGGCCATGCCCAAGCAGTTTATTGTCCCCAAAATATGGCCTTTTCTCCTATGGATGCCGCTTTGAGGAGCGCGGTTGCCCCGGGAATATGCCCCATCATGGTGCCTTATAACTTGGGGAGCGGGCTCTTGGGACCCAGGCTGTTGTGCTTCACGGAGTGGCGTTTGACATGGATGACGACGCTGTTGCTCTGCGCGATCACGGTTCCGCTGGCGTCGTCGATCACCTGGGCCTGGATGGTGCGGCTGCCGCGATAGAGGTCGCTGAGGGTCACCGCAGTGGTGGCCGCAGGTTCACCCTGGGGCTCGCCGTCCAGAAAGAACTGCACCAGGTGCCCGGTGTGCAGGGGTGGCTCCAGTTCCAGTTGCACCACCACGTTGAGCTGGCCCGGAGGGACGGTGGTATCGTTTTTCGGCGCGACGATCGCGATGCGCTCATAGAGGGCGGTTTGCTGCTCCTCCGGGGTGCTGGCCTGGAAGTCGGCCTCGAGCGCGGGCTGGGTGTTGACGGCCTCCAGCTCCAGCGCCTCGAATTCCCCCTGTTCCGGGGGGGTGTCGGTGTAGGAGACCTCGCCTCCCGGCCCCACTACCCGGTATACGGTCTCTCCGGCGTGCGCCTGCGGCGGTGCGCAGAACAGCAGCGCCACCGCCAGAGCGGCGGCCGGGACGAATGCGCGGTGCAAGGCGCAGGGTTTTGATGCCATTTTCGATAGCAGCCGACCGGTCATAGATCTCCTCTCCCTCGAATCTCCCGCGAACGCTGGCCGCGGATACCCGGGCCGCTTCGCTGCCGGGTCTACCGGCAGGTCCGCATCGCAGTGTAGCCTGACCCGCACAGCATTGAGACCAGAAAAAAAGCCCGGTGTTTCCACCGGGCTTTCGGGAGCCGCCGAGGCAGTGCCTCAGACGCTGTAGTACATGTCGAACTCCACCGGGTGGGTGGTCATCCGCAGGCGGTCGATCTCCGCCTGTTTGAGGCCGATGTAGGCGTCGATCATGTCGTCGTCCATCACCCCGCCGACCTTGAGGAACTCGCGATCCGCATCCAGGGACGCGATTGCCTGTTCGAGTGAGGCGCAGACGGTGGGAATTGCCTTGGCTTCTTCCGGAGGCAGGTCGTAGAGATCCTTGTCGGCGGCATCGCCCGGGTGGATCTTGTTCTGGATGCCGTCGAGCCCGGCCAGCAGCAGCGCGGTGAAGGCCAGATAGGGGTTGGCGGCGGGGTCGGGAAAGCGTACCTCGATGCGGCGCCCCTTGGGGTTGGGTACGAACGGGATGCGGATCGAGGCGGAGCGATTGCGTGCCGAATAGGCGAGCATGACCGGCGCTTCGAAGCCGGGGACCAGCCGTTTGTAGGAGTTGGTTGCCGGGTTGGTGAAGGCGTTGATCGCGCGGGCGTGCTTGATGGTGCCGCCGATGTAATAGAGGGCGGTTTCGGACAGCCCGGCGTAGGCGTCACCGGCAAAGATGTTCTTGCCTCCCTTGGACAGCGATTGGTGGCAGTGCATCCCTGAGCCATTGTCGCCCACCAGGGGCTTGGGCATGAAGGTGGCGGTCTTGCCGTAGGCGTGGGCGACATTGTGCACACAGTACTTGAGGATCTGGACCTCGTCGGCCTTGCGGGTCAGGGTGGCGGCGCCGACCCCGATCTCGCACTGGCCGGCGGTGCCCACCTCGTGGTGATGCACTTCGACTGTCAAGCCCATCTGGGTCATGGCGTCACACATGGCGGCGCGCAGATCGTGCAGTGAGTCCACCGGCGGGACGGGGAAGTAACCGCCCTTCACCGCCGGGCGGTGCCCCCGATTGCCTTCCGAAAAGTCGTGTTCGGAGGCCCAGGCCGCTTCTTCGGAGACGATCTTGTAGAAGGCACCGCTCATGCTGGCGTGCCATTTCACCTGGTCGAAGACGAAGAACTCGGGTTCCGGTCCGAACAGCGCGGTATCCGCGATGCCGGTGGAGCGCAGGTATTCCTGGGCGCGGTCGGCGATCGAGCGCGGGTCGCGGCTGTAGCCCAGCATGGTGGTGGGCTCGACGATATTGCAGCGGATGATGACGGTGGGGTCGTCGGTAAAGGGATCGAGGATGGCGGAGCTGTCGTCCGGCATCAGCACCATGTCCGATTCGTTGATGCCCTTCCAGCCGGCGATCGACGAGCCGTCGAACATCTTGCCATCCTCGAAGAAGCTGTCGTTCACTTCGCTCGACGGCAGGGAAACGTGCTGCTCCTTGCCCTTGGTGTCCGTGAAGCGCAGGTCGATCCAGCGAGCCTCGGCCTCTTTAATCAACTCCAACGTCTTTGACATTCTGCTCCTCCAATTCGGGATCTGTTCTGAGTGCCGCCTGGCCGCCGGTTGCGGTGACGGGGATGGACTGCGGTCCTTCGGCGAAAGGCTAAGCAAGCTGTATGCCGTTTCTCGGAAGCGTGGCGCTCGCGCCCCTTCCTTCACGTGCTTCTCGAAGCATGTGCTGCCGTGGTGCGCGAGCAATCGAGCACCGGAACGGGAGCAACGGCCCACTATAGCAATGCCGGAAGGTCCGGGGAATCGCCGTATTCGCGAGATGGCTGCACCAATATCGATCGATTTGCGCGCATGCGCACCAACATGGATCAGTTGGCCGGATCGCTCCCGGCCTCCGGTGCCCTGCCTGCAGCGCCTATAATGCCGGCCCCGCGCCCGACCTGCCCCTCAAGCCAATGCACTTTGTCGTCAAGCTGTCCCCCGAAATCATCGTCAAGAGCGCTCCGGTACGCCGGCGCTTTATCCGCCAACTGCGCCGCAATTTGAAAACCCTGTTGACGCCGCTGGTCAAGGGGGCCCGGATCTCTGGCACCTGGGATCGCATCGAGGTCGTCGCCGAGGTGGACGCCGAGACCGGCGCAGCCATGGCCGACATCCTGGCGCGGACCCCAGGCGTCGGTAGTTTCGCCCGGGTCGCAAGCCATCCGCTGGGCGATTTCGATGCCATCGCCGACCAGGCCTGGGCGCATTATCGCGAATTGCTCCCGGGCCGGCGCTTTGTGGTGCGTGTCAAGCGCTCGGGCAACCATGCCTTCACGTCGCCCGAGGTCGAACGCGAGGTGGGCAGCCGGCTGTTGGCCCGGGCGGCGGGGGCTTCGGTCTCGCTGCGCGATCCCGAGCTCAGGGTGTCCCTGGAGATCGTGGCTGAGCGCTGCTATGTGATCGAGCATTCGCAACCCGGGCTGGGAGGATTTCCGCTCGGCCAGCAACCGCCGGTATTGACCCTGATCTCCGGCGGCTTCGATTCCACGGTCGCCACCTATCTGATGCTGCGGCGCGGTCTGCGCACCCATTACTGCTTCTTCAATCTGGGTGGGCGGGCGCACGCGCTCGGCGTCAAGGAGGTCGCCCACTACCTGTGGGAGCGTTACGCGGCCAGTCACCAGCTGGTCTTCGTGACCGTGCCGTTCGAGGCGGTGGTGGCCGAGATTCTCGAACGGGTCGACGATGCGTTGATGGGCGTGGTGCTCAAGCGCATGATGCTGCGCGCCGCCACCGCCGTGGCCGAGGCGTTGCGGGTGGATGCGCTGGTGACCGGCGAGAGTATCGCCCAGGTGTCCAGCCAGACCCTGCCCAATCTGGCGCTGATCGACCGGGCGACGGAGATGCCGGTGCTGCGGCCGCTGATCGCCATGGACAAGCAGGACATCATCGCCCAGGCGCGCCGTATCGGCACCGAGCCTTTCGCCGCCCACATGCCCGAGTACTGTGGGGTCATCTCGGTACGCCCCAGCACCCATGCCCGCGCCGAGCGCGTTGCGCACGCCGAAGCGGGCTTCGATTTTGCGATCCTGGAGCGCGCCATCGCCGCGCGCATCGAGGAGGATATCGCCGGGGTGCTGGAATCCGGTGCCGGGGAAATCGGCGTGGAGATCTTCCGCGCGCCGCAGCCGGGAATGCCCATCCTCGACATCCGCCACCCGCAGGAAAGTGACCGGAAGCCGCTGCGGGTGGCGGGCACCCGGATCGAGGCGGTGCCCTTCTTTCGCCTGGAGCAATTCTTTGCCGGGATGCCCCGCGAAGCGCCCTACCTGCTGTATTGCGACAAGGGCCTGATGAGCCGGCTGCACGCCGAGCTGCTGGTCGAGCAGGGCTTTACCCGAGTGGCGGTCTACCGGCCCTGAGTGCGCGCCTGCCATTCTCGGGGCGCGGTTGCGCCCTTATAATGCGCGCCCACTCAGCGGTGCCCAGCCATGTCCGTCGTCCATCTCCGCAACATCGCCATTGTCGCCCACGTCGACCACGGCAAGACCACCTTGGTCGATCGCCTCCTGCAACAGTCCGGTACCCTGGACCGCAAGAATCAGGGCGGGGAGCGGATTCTCGACTCCAACGATCAGGAGCGGGAGCGGGGGATCACCATCCTCGCCAAGAACACGGCCATCCAGTGGCGGGACTATCGCATCAACATCGTCGACACCCCGGGACACGCCGACTTCGGCGGCGAGGTAGAGCGGGTGCTGTCGATGGTGGATTCGGTCCTGCTGTTGGTCGATGCCGTGGACGGGCCCATGCCCCAGACTCGTTTCGTCACCAGCAAGGCCTTTGCCCGCGGGCTCAAGCCGATTCTGGTGGTCAACAAGGTCGACCGCCCCGGCGCTCGGCCGGATTGGGTGGTGGACCAGGTGTTCGACCTCTTCCATCGTCTCGGGGCCACCGAAGAGCAGCTCGACTTCCCGGTGATCTATGCGTCGGCGCTGAACGGCGTGGCCGGGCTCGATCATCAGCAGCTGGCTGCCGACATGACGCCGCTGTTCGAGATGATCGCCGGACAGGTGCCGCCGCCCGCCGTCGATGAGCACGGTCCGCTGCAGATGCGGATCTCGGCACTGGACTACGACACCTATGTCGGGGTCATAGGTATCGGGCGCATCGCGCGCGGCAAGCTCCGGCCCGGCCAGCAAGTGGTGGTCGTTGCTGCGGATGGCGGCCGGCGGCGGGCGCGGGCCCTCGAGGTCAAGGGGTATCTGGGCCTGCAGCGGGTCGACACCGAGGAGGCCACGGCCGGCGATATCGTCTGCATCACCGGCATCGACGGCCTCGGCATCTCCGACACCCTGTGCGACCCGGAGTCGGTGGAGCCCCTGCCGCCGCTGGCGGTCGACGAGCCCACGGTGAGCATGACCTTCCAGGTCAACGATTCGCCCTTTGCCGGCCAGGACGGCAAATTCGTCACCTCGCGCAATATCCGTGAACGCCTCGAGCAGGAACTCATCCACAATGTGGCGCTGCGCGTCGAGCCCGGCGACAGCCCCGACCGCTTCCGGGTATCGGGGCGCGGCGAGTTGCACCTGTCGGTGTTGATCGAAACCATGCGCCGGGAAGGCTACGAGCTCGGGGTTTCGCGGCCGGAAGTGATCCAGAAAGTGGTCGATGGCGAACTCTGCGAGCCTTTCGAGCAGGTGGTGATCGATCTCGAAGAGCACCATCAGGGGCCGGTGATGGAGGAAATGGGGCGCCGCAAGGCCGATCTGGTCGACATGGTGCCGGACGGCCGCGGCCGGGTCCGCCTCGAATACCTGGTGTCCTCGCGGGGCATGATCGGGTTTCGCAGCGAGTTCCTTACCCTGACCTCGGGAAGCGGAGTGCTCACCAGCACCTTCGAACGCTATGATCGGGTGCGCCCGGGGATCGCCGGGGTGCGCCAGAATGGCGTGCTGGTTTCCATGATTCGCGGCAAGACCCTGGCTTACGCCCTATACAGCCTGCAGGAGCGCGGGCGCCTGTTTCTGGGGCACGGCGAGGAGGTCTACGAGGGCCAGATCGTCGGCATCCATTCGCGCAGCAACGATCTCCCGGTGAACCCGACCAAGGCCAAGCAGTTGACCAATGTTCGCGCCTCTGGCACCGACGAGGCGCTGACGCTGTCGCCGCCTGTCCGCCTTACTCTGGAGCAGGCGCTGGAGTTCATCGCCGAGGATGAATTAGTGGAAGTGACGCCGCACCACATCCGGTTGCGCAAGAAGTTGCTGCGCGAGCAAGACCGCAAGCGGGCTAGTGGGCCACGCCGCTGAGCCGCTGGTCGCCACAAGTGCACCGTTGGTCGGCTCCCGGCGACGGTTAATGGCCGATTCTGTCGCGCAATGGATATTGTTGGCGTAATGGCTGCAATGGATCGCGATCATGGACGAGACACAGGAACGGCGCATTGACGCCAACGCCTACTTTGACACCCAATTGGGACTCTGGCGTTCGACTGGCCTGATGACCTGGGGGCTTACCCTGTTCGCGGTATTTTGCCTGCTGATGGGGTTGATCGACTTCTTCGACGACCAGTTGCTGTTGGCAGGCGTACTCTTCACCTGCTCGGCGGTGTCCTTTGCCGGCCTCGCGGTGGCTCAGTCCCTGGGTTACCACACCGGCGCCAAATGGTATTTCATCGTCCCCATCCTGGGACTGTTTTTCCTGTTGTTGTTGCAGGGCGGAGTTGAGCAGACCGGACTGTTCTGGTGTCTGGCGTTCACCCCCGGACTGCTGTACCTACTCGGTTACGTGTGGGGCGCGGTGCTGCTGCTGATGATGACTGTGGTGCTGGCGGCGATCTTCGTTACCGACGTCTATCCCTGGACGAACAACAGCTACAGCTCGGTCGTCGAGGGCCGCTTCCTGCTTGCCTTCGTCGGCCTGGGCCTGTTCAGCCTGGGCCAGGATTATCTGTTGAGCCGGCAGATAGCGGGCGGGGCCGAGATCGCCGAACGCCCCTGAGGGAATGCCAGAGACAGCCTGGCCGCACGAGGCAGGCCGGGCGCAGGGTGCGCGAGAGCCAGCCCGGTGCAGGAATGGGGTAGAACCCGTCCGTGGCAATGGGCCAGCCCCCTATACGCGACAAGACATGTGCGCGACCAGACAGGTGGTTTTCGCCTGAAAACTCCCCTTGACAAAAGGCGCGGCTATTTGTATTCTTCCTTGTACACAACGACGAATACCAAAGGGACCAATCATGCAAACTGTCGTCCATCAAGCCAAAGGGGTGAGCAGTCGCCCCGGCGCAATCGCCATCGCGGGTCTCCTCGGGTCTCTTTTTTTTACCGTATTCTCCATGCCCGGCTTTTCAGAGACGAATCCAGGTGATGGTGCGCAAGCTCTGCTGCAAGTCGTTCCCGGCGCACATCGCGCCACTGGTAAGTTGACGGAACCCGGCGTCGCCAAGGGTCCTGGGCAATCGAGACGGGCACAGCGCAATGCAAAGCTCCCTGTAGAGGCAGCGTCTGAAGCCAGACTGGCGGCGGAAGTTACACCCGCGCCCAACAGAAGGAAAATGAACAGGGGAGGCACAAGGGCTACCCTGGCGGTGGTAGCGCCCGCAAACCCGAGTGTCAATCAGATCTCACGCAAAAGAAGTCGCTAACGGATGAGCGCACAGGCCATCGAGGATGCCGAGCACTTGGCATCCTTGGCCAGCCGCTCCATGAGGTCGATCCGGAACCAGTCGTTCATGGTGCCGGCGAAGATGCGGAGCTCGCCTTGCCCTGAAGCTCGCCTCGCCTTGCCCTGCCGGGCCATAACCTGTCCGACCCGCTGCCGCGTTAATAATTCCGTGTTTCTATTGCAATTATTACAATTTCCGCACACCCGCCGATTTGATTTTTAGCCGGTCAATGGGCCACACTGACCTCCGAAGTGTCTTTCCTTTGGCCAGGATTCACTGGTCGTCAAGCGTTGCCAATCCACATTTTGGGCGAGAAAAGGCACAGAAACAGGTGTTATCTGGAGGTTATTATGTCAACAAAGGATCAGGAAAAAGGCTATGTTGCCTTGCTGGGCTGGTCGCTGAATGCCATTGATGCCGTCGACAGGATGGACCGGCGTTACGTGGTAGTTGCTCCGCCGTGGGCGGAGGAATATGCAACGAAGCACAATATTCCCTATATTCCCTGGAACTTTGAGCGGCTCAATGATCGCTCCATGGAAATTGCGCAAACCTTGCAGGATCAGGGTGTGGATGTCGCCATCCCGATGTTCGAGGAAACGGTGGAATGGGCTGGTGCAATCAATGCGATGCTGATGAAAAACCCCCGGCTGATGGGGCAGGCGTTGCTGTTTCGCGACAAGGCGCTGATGAAGCGCCGCGCGCAACTGGGTGGTATTCGTGTCGGTATTTTTGAAGAAGCACATGACAAATCGGATGTCATCCATTTTCTCAAGCGCGTCAACCAGGCTCTGCTCAAACTGGATGGCGACCCCAATGATCCGATTCACCTGAAAGCCTTCGACAAAGCCGGCTGTCTCGGCCATCGGGTAGTCAGAACCCCGGATGATATCCAGGCCATTCCTGAGGACGAATTCCCGTTTTTGATGGAAAGCCATCTGGATGGCTGGGAGTTCGCCGTGGAAGCCTGGATTCACGACCGTAAGATACGTTTTCTGAATATTTCCGAGTATGTCACCCTCGGCTACTCAGTGTTTGTGCCGGCCTCCCCCGAGTTGGAGAAATGGCGGCCCCGCATTGAGGAGGAAATAGAAAAGCTGATTGAAACCTTTGATATCGATTTCGGCTTCATTCACCCGGAGTATTTTGTAACCAAAGACGGTAAAATGTACTTCGGTGAGGTGGCCTACCGCCCGCCCGGCTTTAAAGTGTTCGAGTTGCTGGAACGGGCCTATGGCTTCAATGCCTATCAGGGCATGGTGCTGGCATTTGATCCGCACACCACGGAGGAGGAAATTACGACCTTTTTCCCCAAAGAGGTGGTGGATGCGCAAGGTCATGCCGGATGTTTCGGGGTCTATCCGCGCCGTCGGGTAGTGAGTGAGTTGCGTATTCCGGACGAGACGGAGCAACATGAATACTTCGAGTTTCATGAGTTGCAGGCCCCGCAAGAAAACAAGGTCACCAAGCGCTCGGCATTCGGTACGCACTGGGGGCTGGTATATTTCTTCGGTACGGATCCTTACAGGATGCGCGATTTACTGAAGTACCAGGAAGAGCTGGATTTTTATGTCTGAGGTTTCCCCGGAAACGGGCCCTGCCGCCAGCTCGGGTGAGCTGGCCGACGTGATTGAAAGCTCCCTGGAGCAGGCGGTTGGCCGGCTGGAGCGCAGTCGGGAGTTCGCCAAACCTGCGGCGATACCGCAGGTGCTTGAACTCTGTCGTCGCTTGATGATGCAGCCGATGGGTATCGAGCGGCTCTATCTATGGGCGCCCAGACTGGACCGCGCCGGCGTGTTTCTGGGCACCGACTGGCAGGACCCCAAAACGCTGCTGGCCAGCTTGGTGGCCAATACTTTCGAGCTGGGTGACCGGCAGCTACTCGTAATTGAATCTCTCAGTCAGTTGCGGGCGTTGTCAGTGGCTAATGGCAATTATGTCCGGCCCGGGTTTTCAGCAGAGCAGGCCCACCATTTTCTCTCCCAGGTGCTGGCCCATAATCTGAGCAAGATGTTTTCGGCGGGTGTTTCCGAGGCCGAACGACAGAATCAGCCCGATATGGCTCGGGTGGTCAATGACTTGCTGCATTTTCTGGTGGAGCACGTCGGTTACGAGGATATTCTGGGCAAGCTCACCGAGGAGATCTGGCGCATTCTCGGTCAGCGTCCAATCCAGACCGGTCATGTCAAAGCCATGATCACCCAGATCGCAATTTCATTGGCCAGAGGCGATTACAGTCTCGGTGATGCCCGCCTCGGCGCAGACCGCTTGATCTCGGCATTGTTCGGGCCCACCAAGACCAGCCAGGGTGATCCTGGAATACCCCGTTATCTGGCGCATCTCGCCGCGATGGATTTCAACGCGCTGCAACAGGAAGCCCGCGGGTTTGCCCGGGCCATGCACGATGTGGGGCTGGTGTCAGATTACCATGCTGGGTTTTTGCGCTGGCTATTGGAAAATGAACGGAGTGAGTTGGTTCCCGATGCGCTGGGTCTGAGCAATACCGGGTTGGATTCGTTGCAGTGCTACAGCAAGCTGGTCTATCGGCTGATTGAAGAGGCCATTTATCCTGAAACCGCTCAGGCAGTCTACGGGCTGACCATGCTGCTGGAGCGCGGCGTGCTCTTCATTCCGCCGATTGGCCCCGGCCTTTGGCGGCAGATATCGCTCGATCTTTCCGAGCATGCCAATGCCAGGATCAGCGCGGCCTTTGGTCAGGCACTGCCCGCACGAGTGTTCTTGCTGGCCGGGACCATTTCTGTACTCGGGCAGCCCCTGGGTCTCGGGCAGGGCAACAACCCCACCTGTCAGTCGGTGCGAGCGATTTCCATGTGGTCGTTCAACGCTCCCGACTATCTGTTGCACCTGATTGATCAGGTTGGGCATTTCGATGGCATGTTGATGCACTTTGAAGGCACGTCCATCAATTCCGCAGAATTGCCAGTGGATCTGACGCGGGCTGCGCCAATCGACAGTGATCCGGTTTCCAATTTGCTGGTGCCGCATCTCGATCGTGTCTATATCCAGATGGGACGCCTCTGTGCTGACCGTGGTGAGGATCCGCACCGGTGGATCAACCCGGAGTTTCATGGTTGGTGGGTGGGACGTGGTTTTAATATCGCCGTCGACGTGGTCACCGGCAAGCTGCACGACTACGATGGTTTTCTACGCAATTTCTTTGCCTGTTATCACCCGCTCAACAACGGCAACCAGTTGGTGATTCACCCCCAGCCCGCGGGGTTGGCAGTGACCGACAGCTCAGCGCGGTTTGTGGGTTGGCATGCCATTACCATCCTGCGTGTGGCGCTCGATCAATCGGGAGAAATGCGCGTTTATTTCTACAACCCGAACAATGACAGTGGGCAAAACTGGGGCAATGGCGTCAAGGTCTCGACCCAGGACCATGGGGAACGCTATGGCGAGTCCTCGCTGCCGTTCAACCAGCTGGCCTCTCGTCTGTATATTTTTCACGATGACCCGCTCACGTCCAATGCTGTCTGGGGTGTGGCGGAGGAAGAATTGCAAGATGTCAAAGAAATGGCCTTCGGAAGCTGGGCTGCTGACCGTCTGGCTTGATGGTTGACGCCCGACTTCTCGGTGAGGTCAGATCAACGGCCAGCCGATAAAGCCGCGCGGCGCCAATAAAAACGGAGTCAGCCTTCCTATTTATACAACCACCTCCGGTAGCCTGCCGACTGGTAGCCTTCCGGGACGGCTCGTCCCATCCGCATCGAATTCTCCGGCGCTCTCCACCACTTCATCGCCCATGGCGATCGCCGCGCGTCCATCTATGAGAATGACTCCGGCCCGGAGTGCTTGCTGGCGGTGCTGGATCCGGTGCAGGCGGCGCCCGGAGTCAGGCGCCCGGGGTCAATAGACGGGATCGTACATCTGCGCCGCCAATTCCGCCTCGATGTCGGCGGGCATTTCCCGGTTCGTCAGGCCCTCGCGCCGGGCGGCCTCGCATACCGCCCGGGCGACCGCGATGGAGATCCGGCGCACCCGGGTCAAATCGGGGTAGAGGGCGCCGGCCTCGAGCGAGGCCGCATCGACCTGATCCGCCAGGGCTCGGGCGGCGGCGAGAAACAGGGCGTCGGTGATCCTCTCCACCCCCGCGCTCAACGCCCCCAGCCCCAGGCCGGGGAAGACGTAGACATTGTTGCACTGCGCCGGGCGGAAGGTTTTGCCATTGCAGTTGACCGGCCCGAACGGGCTGCCGCTGGCAAAGACGGCTCGGCCTGAACTCCATTGATAGGCCTGTTCAGCAGTGCATTCGGCGTTGGCGGTCGGGTTGGACAGGGCGAAGATGATCGGACGAGGATTGAGTTCGGCCATCAACTTGACGGCTTGCTCGCTGAAGGTGCCCGGCGCACCGGTGGCGCCGATCAGCGCCTGCGGCGCATGGGCCCGAAGGGCCTCAATGAAATCGAGCGGTTCGCGGTCCTGGGCAAAGCGCCGTACACGGGGGGCGAGGCCGGTGCGGCCCTGTACCACCAGCCCGCCGCGATCAACCAGCCAGATACGGCTGCAGGCCTGCGTCTCGCTCATGCCGGCCTCGATGAAGGCCGCCGCGACCAGCTCCGCCACGCCGAGAGCGGCCGAGCCCGCGCCCAGGAACAGCACCCGCAGATCCTTGAAGTCATCCCCGGTGATGCGGGTCGCGGCATACAGTCCCGCCAGCGCCACTCCGCCGGTGCCCTGGATGTCGTCGTTGAAACACAGTATCCGGTCACGGTAGGTATCGATCAGGCGGTGAGCATTGTCCGAGGCGAAATCCTCGAAATGCAGCAGTGCGCGCGGGAAGGCGTCCTGCACCGCCTGCACGAACTCCTCGAACAGTTCAAGATAGGCCTCGCCGCGCAGACGTTCGCTCCGGATCCCCAGATATAGAGGATGCTCGCGCAGCGACCGGTTGTCGGTACCGACATCCAGCAGCACCGGCAGGCACTGCTCGGGGGCGATACCGGCGCCGGCGGTGTAGAGCGAAAGCTTGCCAATGGCGATGCCCATGCCATTGGCGCCGAGGTCGCCCAGCCCCAGGACACGCTCGCCGTCCGTGACCACGATGACGCGCACATCCCGCTCGGGCCAGTTGTCCAGTAGTTCCCGCATCCGGCCGCGATCGTTCGTGCTGATATAGAAGCCTTTGGGCTCGCGGTAGATATCCGCGAATTCCCGACAGGCCTGCCCCACCGTGGGGGTGTAGATCAGCGGCATGATTTCAGTGATGTGATCCAGCACCAGACGGTAGAACAGGCGCTCGTTGCGCCCCTGCAGAGACTGGAGCAGGATATAGCGATCGATATCGCATTCCTTGTGCCGCAGGTTGCCCAGTACGCGGTCCATCTGGACCTGCTGAGTGCATACCGCCGGAGGCAAAAGTCCGTGCAGGCCGAGCCGGTCGCGCTCCTCCTCGGTAAAGGCGGTACCCTTGTTCAGGCCCGGATCGTGCAATACGGCCATGCCGACCGGGTGTCTGGCTTGGGTCATGGTCAATCCCTGTTGACTGCGGTGCATGGGTCGGCCACATGGCGGGGCCGCGCGACATTGGACGGCATACGACCGTCGCGGTTCCCGGGTGATACCTGCGGCGGACGCCGGCCCCTTTTTGTCGCCAGACCCGACCGCTACCTTACCCGGACACTCACCACATCAAGTCATCAGGCACCGGATAATCCGCATAGGGATCGTTTTGTGGATTCCCCTGCGACGATGGCACATTGAAGACCAGCACGCAGCCCGGGTCGCGCCGGGCGATTTTCTCGGCAGTCATCGCCGGCACCAGCTCGTAGGTCTGATCGCATGGCCCACTAGGCCTGCCCCATTTCTCTCGCTGGCTCACTTAGCCCGACTGGAAGCCTTCGCCGGGGCCTGCTTTCTGAGAAATACGATTTCAACCACCGCGATCATTACCATCGCAACTATCGCCACCAGTACAACCAGCGGATCGGACATGATCTTGACCCAGAGGAATCCACCAAGCACCAATAGGTCGAGAATGATTGCCGTGAACAAAATCAGCAAATTGGCCTGAATGTCTTGGCGCAAATAGCGCAGTATGCCCCAATGTACCGCTATATCCATGATCAGGTAGAAAATGATGCCCAGCGCGGCAATCCGTGTCAGGTCAAAAAACGCCGTTAATACCAAGCCAAGAACCACCGTGTAGACAAGTGTATGTTTCTGGATGCTGCCCGGCATACCGAAGTGACTGTGAGGCACAAGCTTCATTTGAGTGAGCATGGCAAGCATCCTCGATACCGCGAAAATGCTCGCGATGATGCCCCCAGCCGTGGCCAGCATTGCCAGAACCACCGTAAACCAGAGGCCATAATCGCCGAGCGTCGGTTTCGCGGCGGCCGCCAGAGAATAGTTTTTCGTTGCGATAATGTCAGGCAGCGATAAATTGGTGGCCACCGCGAACCCCACGAGCGTATAGACCAACACACAGAAGGCAATGGAGATGGTGATGGCCCGGCCCACATTGCGATGCGGGTCTTGAAGTTCGGAACCACTGTTGGTGATGGTGGTGAATCCCTTGAACGCCAGAATCCCCAAGGCTGTAGCGCCCAGAAAGCTACTTATCCCGGAATCAGGCGTTGTCCGGGAAAAATCCACCGCGAGGTTTTTCGATGCCCATATGCCCACTACGCCAAAAATTATGATGCCACCTATTTTCAGGAAGCCGATGAAAGACGCAACGCCTTCTATCAATCGATTCGCAGACAAATTGATCAGGAAAGCGACCAGCAGCAGACCAACGCCCAGCGCTGGAACCAGTATTTCTTGATCGCCTGTATCAAAAAGCTGCATTGTGTATGAGCCAAAAGTTCGCGCCAGAAAACTTTGGGCGATCACCATGGAAAAATACATCAGCAACGCATTGAATGCCGTTGCTAAAGAGCTGCCATAGGCTTTGTAGAGGTACATGCCAATGCCACCTGCTGAGGGGTAGGCATTGGACATCTTTACGTAGGAGTAGGCGCTGAACGAAACAACGAGTGCAGCCGAGAGAAACGCCAGAGGGAAAAGCGCCCCAGTCATTTCAGCCATCTGACCGGTCAGGGCAAAAATACCTGCACCGATCATCACGCCGGTTCCCAAAGCTACAGCGCCGATCAGGGTCAGGCTGTTTTCCTGGTATTCGGGTGTTCTGTCAGCAGAATGTTCCATGGAGAACTCCTAAATGGTGGGAAAACGCCGCTGCAGAGAAACGTCAACTGTCATTTACGGGCCTTTCTCTTCATGGAATACGGCACCAGATACATCTTCCTATTGCCCCAATATATCAATCCGCCTAGAACGATATAACTCGAAAGGGCGGGCTCTAACCAATGGTTCGATTCGTAGTAGAGCAGAAGCGTAAAAGCCAGGGAAATGACCGAAAAAACCAGACAAAACGCGTGCCTTATCTTGGTGTCCGAATCCGGCGTAAAAAGTCCGCCACAATGAGGACATACCCTGAAGTTCGACCAATAGCCCTGATGTGGCAGCTGGTTCAGCGTTACTCCCGCGTTACAGTGAGGGCAGGATTTCATGCTCTTGATGCCTGATCGGGATAGGCCGGGGCCTCACGATGTCGCTCCTCCCGCACCACCGGGCATACGGATCACTTGCCACGGCGGTCTAATGACTTGCTTCGTCGCCATCACCGTACTGCCACGTCCGGAAGATCCAGGTTCCGGAAGCCACCTGTGGGCAGAGCGTACGCGAGCGCCGGGATTCTGCTCAGGCGCCATGGGCTACGGGGCGTGGCCCACTAGACCCGCCGCCCGGTCCCTTTTTGACCCCTACCTTGCCCGGACACTCACCACATCAAGTCATCAGGCACCGGATAATCCGCATAGGGATCGTTTTGTGGATTCCCCTGCGACGATGGCACATTGAAGACCAGCACGCAGCCCGGGTCGCGCCGGGCGATTTTCTCGGCAGTCACCGCCGGCACCAGCTCGTAGGTCTGATCGAATCTGACCACCGCCAGGACCCCGTTGATGACCTGGGCGCGCTGCGCCTTGTACAGCGCAATTTTCTTTATCTTGCCGGCGTCGACGAACTGAAACGTGCTGTCGCCGCCGCTGCGCGCCAGCCGCTGGGTCTCGATCAACTGGCGGATCTGGCCGATCTGGGCCTTGCGCTCACGCTCCGCCACCTGTTCGCGATTGCGGTCGCGGTCGCTCTCGGCCTTTTGCAGCTGGGCCTGGCGCGCCTGCTCGGCCACCGCGTCGGGCGTGTTGCCGCGCTGCGCCTTGCGTTTTTCCTTGGTCGCTTTCTTGATCTGGTGGGGCTTGACCAGGCCCGCTTTGAGCAACTGGTCTTGCAGGGGATTGGCCATGGTCGTCACGCCCTGTGGCTGAAATGGTCCGGCAACCCGAGTGTGCTGTCGGTCGAACAGACCGCGACGCGGGATGCCCGTATGAGCGCCATATAGTGCCCCATTTGCGCAGGCCATGGGTAGGGGAGGGCAGGTCCCGCAGGGCCTCACCCGCTGTATACGCAATCGCGTTGTCCTACCGGGTCGGCCGGCGCAATCGGTCGACGGGACCCGCCGGAAGCGGCCGCACGGCGGGCGTTGCGTAGTCCAGCGAGTCCAGGTGCTGCTGGCACCTGGCCCGGAATTGGCGACGCAAACCGGAATCAAACATGACCGGCTCAAGTCCCCCCGGCGAACCACCGTGCAACCTCTTTTGGTGGATGCGCCTGCGGCTTATCCACCCTACAACAGCGACGCTCGTGTCACCGTGGGTGCAATGTCGTCCGTCTTGGTACCCTTCGCCAAAGGACACTATCCACGGAGGGATACATGAGCCAATACCGCCGCCTTCGGGTGCCGGGCGGCTGCTACTTCTTCACCCTGGTCACCAGCAATCGGGCACCGGTTTTCCAGGGGGCCGCCGAGGTCGGGGCATTGCGCGTCGCGCTGCGGCAGACAATGCACGCCCGGCCGTTCCGCATCCACGCCATGGTGGTGCTGCCCGACCATCTGCACTGCATCTGGCAATTGCCGCCGGGCGATGCCGATTTTTCCGGCCGCTGGCGGGCCATCAAGAAATCCGTCTCCCAGCAACTCCTGCGCCCCGGCCAAACACCGGCGACCCTCTGGCAACGGCGCTTCTGGGAACATCTGCTGCGCGACGAAGACGATTGGCGCCGGCATCTGGATTACATCCACTACAACCCCGTGAAACACGGTTTGGCGGCGAGCCCCTGGGCCTGGCCCTGGTCGTCGTTCCGCCATTGCGTCGCCCGTGGCTGGTACGAGCCCGATTGGGGCGCCAGTGAACCCGATGCCATCGCCGGCATGAGCCTGGAATGAGGGCTGGATCTCGATGATTGGTGGATGCGCCTGCGGCTTATCCACCCTACGCCGAGCACCGCCAATGTTTTCGTAGGCCGGATAAGCGAAGCGCATCCGGCGTTTTCCGCCAAGCCCAACTCTCCGGGAAACCCTGCGGTGGATGCGCCTGCGGCTTATCCACCCTACAAAAGCGACACCCGCGGCCGGTACGCCCGTAGGCCGGATAAGCGACAGCGCATCCGGCGTTTTCCGCCAGGGCTACGGCGATGGCGTCACCGGCGTTCAATAGCCTTCCGGATCCGCTTCGGGATCGGTTTCGTCCATGGCCGGCTCGCCGGGGACGCGGTGGCGCTCGGTCGCCCAATCGCCGAAATCGATCTGCCGGCACCTGGCCGAACAGAACGGCCGCTCCGGGCTGTCGGGGCCCCAGGGCACCGGCTTGGCGCAGGTCGGGCAGCGCACCACCAGCTTGGCTTTGCTCACAAGGGCGCCTCCGTGTTGCGGGCGGCGAGTGCCGAATACTTTTGGTGCAGGGCTGTCACCTGGTCGTCGAGGGCCTCCGGTGGCCCGGAGTTATCGATGCAGTCGTCGGCCCGGGCGCGGCGTTCTGCACGGCTCATCTGGGCGGCCATGATGGCGCGGATCTGTTCCGGGGAATTGCCGTCGCGGCTGGTGGCGCGCGCCACCTGCACCGCCTCCGGCACGTCCACCACCAGGGTGCGTTGCACCATCCGGTGCTGGCTGCCCTCGAACAGCAGCGGCGACTCCAGAATCGCGTAGGGCCCGGGCGCCTCCGCCAGCCGCTGCCGCAGCCACTCGCCGATGCGCGGGTGCAGGAGTTGCTCCAGCCACTGCCGCTCGGCGGAATCCTCGAACACCAGCTTGCGCAGTGCCGCGCGATCCAGCCCGCCATCGGCCTGGAGCACCGCCGGGCCGAAGTGCTCGGCGATTGCGGCCAGCGCCGGCGTGCCCGGCTCCACCACCGCGCGCGCCGCCTGGTCGGCATCCACCACCCGGACACCCCGGGCGCGGAAGCGCTCGGCCACCGCGCTCTTGCCACTGCCGATGCCGCCCGTGAGTCCCACGATGTACATCATTCATCGCTCCCCTGTGCAGGGTCGCCAGTGTAGGCGGTGGGCGCTTTGCGGCCAATGGCCCGGGGGTGCGGTCCGGCGCCCGCGTTGCCACCGCGAAACCGCCTGTCTATGCTTGCCGGGCGACTCGCCCCACGACCCCAGGCCCGAGCATGAGATTGAATCCAGCACAGATCGACGCCATCCGCCGGGTCGTCGGCGAGACATTCGGTGAGCGCGCGCGCGTGTGTCTGTTCGGGTCGCGTGTGGACGACGGTCAACGCGGCGGCGACATCGATCTGCTGGTGGAGGTCGATCAGCCGCTGGCCAACCGCGCCGCCGCCGCCAGCCGGCTGACGGCGCAATTGCAGCGCGCCCTCGGTGACCAACGCATCGACGTGGTCCTGGTCGATCCCGAGACGCGCCCGCTGCCCATCCACGCGGTGGCGCGCCGCACCGGAGTCGCACTGTGACCCTGGCTGCCGGTGAGTACGCACGCTTGCGATTCCTGCTGGAGATCGTGGAGCAGGAGGGCCGCCATCTGCTCGGTACCACGGGGCGCCTGTTCTCCGGGACGATCGATGCCGCCTGGGTCGAGCGGTTGGCGGAGCGGCCGGAACTGGCCGAGCGCGTGGATGCCTTCGCCGCCCGTTTCGGGCGCATGCAGGACACGCTCGGCGACAAACTGGTGCCCGAGTTACTGCGGTGCCTGTTGGAAACGCCGGGCGCGGCCCTGGATAACCTCAATCGCGCCGAGAAGCTGGGTTTGCTCGCCTCGGTCAGCGACTGGCTGGAAGCGCGCAACCTGCGCAATCGTCTGGTGCACGAGTACCTGCGCGACCCGGCCGAGTTTGCCGGCGCCCTCCAGCGAGCCGCCGAACTGGTGCCTCTGCTGGTGGCCACCTACAACGCCGTCAACGAATTTGCCCGCGTTCGCTTCGGGTCCGATGCGGGCCAGTGGCCGGAGCGGCTCGCCGTGCCGTCGTAGGGTGGATAAGCCGCAGGCGCATCCACCGAAAGGTTGCGGGACGGTCGGATTCGGCGCCATCGCCGCGGCATGGTGCGAACCCTGTAGGGTGGATAAGCCGCAGGCGCATCCACCGAAATGTCGCGGGGCGGCCGGATTCGGTGCCATCGCCACGGAATGGCACGAACCCTGTAGGGTGGCTAATCCCCAGGTGCATCCACCAAAATGTCGCGGGACGGCCGGATTCGGCGCCATCGCCACGGAATGGCACGAACCCTGTAGGGTGGCTAATCCCCGGGCGCATCCATCAAAATGTCCCGGGTGGCCGGGCTCGGCGCCATCGCCACCGGATGGCGCGAACCCCGTAGGGTGGATAAGCCGCAGGCGCATCCACCAAAATGCCGCGGGGCGGCCGGATTCGGCGCCCTCGCCACCGGATGGCACGAACCCCGTAGGGTGGATAAGCCGAAGGCGCATCCACCAAAACGTCGCGGGGCGGCCGGGCTCGGCGCCATCGCCACCGGATGGCACGAACCCTGTAGGGTGGATAAGCCGCAGGCGCATCCACCGAAAAGGCTGCGCGGTGGTTCGCCCCCGGGAAACGCCAGCGAGGCGTCATGTGTAAAGCGCATCCCGCAGTCCGAGGTGCTCTACGAACGGCTTGAAATCCCTGTCTGCAAACAGCAAGGGAAGGCCATGCTCAATGCAAAAAGAGGCAATGATCACATCGGCCGTCTTCCTGATGGTAAGCCCCTTTTTTCGTAATTCACGAAAATTATCCGCGCTTTTGATGGCCATTTTCTTGCCAAGCAATTCGAACAGGGTCACTTCCTCAAGCAAGCGCCTGGCGGTTCTATAGCCTTTGTCGTGCCTGAAACCCTGGAGAACTTCAGCGAGGATCAAATCGCCTATTGCCACGGCGCGCACTCCCAGCACGCCGTCCAGGAAATCGGTTTCCGGGGAATCGTTACCGCTGAAGTAGTCGATCCAGACACTGGAATCAACCAGCATCATCAAGCGCTTCTCATCTCGTCGAGATCACCAGACCACTCCAGCTTGCCCCGGAATCGCTTGATGTCTTCTTGTTTTTTCAGCCTGATCAGCGTCCTCAGACCGAGTTCCACGGCTTCTTTCTTGGTTTTCAAACCGGTCGCCTTGAGTGCATCGCTCATCAGCTTGTCATCAATCTCGATATTGGTGCGCATGGTATTCAGCCCCTCCGCAGGTTGCCGATGTGTATGAAATGAAGTATGTATACACATGGCGAGCGCGTCAACCGGCCGTGGGGCGGATCAGCCGCAGGCGCATCCACCAAAATATCGCGGGGCGGCCGGATTCGGCGCCATCGCCACGGAATGGCACGAACCCTGTAGGGTGGATAAGCCGAAGGCGCATCCACCAAAATATCGCGGAGCAGCGGGATTCGGCGCCATCGCCACGGAATGGCGCGAACCCTGTAGGGTGGATAAGCCGCAGGCGCATCCACCAAAAAGGTTGCGCGGTGGTTCGCCCCCGGGAAACGCCGGATGCGCCATCGCCACGGAATGGCGCGAACCTCGTAGGGTGGCTAATCCCCGGGCGCATCCACCAAGAGTTGAAGGACGGTTTTCCGGGGCGGCCAACGGTTGTTTTTCTGGTATGAATGGCGCATTGCTGTGAATTACCGCGACGGTTGACAAACATCGTCACCTGGCGCGGCTTAAGGTCATGTGATCTGCATCACATTTTTCCACAACCCATTGAATCACAAGAATAAAAAATGTTGGCATCCTATTTGTATGGAGCCTCGAGCCCGCGTTGCGCCAGAGCGCTTGGCGGCCCATCAAAACGCGTTGCTTTTGAATCCATTGAAGGAGCATGAACATGCAACAACACGACAAGCAAAAGGGTTTTACCCTGATCGAACTGATGATCGTGGTCGCGATCATCGGCATCCTGGCCGCGGTGGCCCTGCCCCTGTACCAGGACTATGTGGCCCGTTCGCAGGTCTCTGAAGCAGTGGCTCAGGCCGGTGCCGTGAAGGTCTCGATCAGCGAATTCGCCATGACCCAGGGCGAGTGTCCGACCGACAGCATCTATCGCAACAGCGCGGGCGGCCGCTATACGGCGAATGCGACTCACAAAGGTTGCGCCATCGAACTCACCATGCGCAACTCCTCGCCGGTTTCCGGTAAGGTTCGGAACGCCATCTTCGCTTTTGCCCCGGCCAACTCTGCAGGCACGGTTTTGAGCAATATCGCTGCCGGCAACTCGATCGGTTCCATTGCCAACTGGGCGTGCTACGGTTTGAACGAAGGCGTCACCGGCATCACTCCCAGTATGGAGATCAAATACCTGCCCTCCGGCTGCCGTCCGTAAGGGCAGCGCCGGTAATCTGCCGGAGCCATCCGGCAAGCGCGCAACGGGGGCTGTGCCCCCGTTGCCGTTTTTGCAGGACCTGATGCAATGCCAAGGGTTTTACGACGGGTTATGCTCGCCTAGCGGCATAGCGCCGTTGAACCACTGATCTGCCAGCCAGACGCGAGGATCCCATGGCCGGCCATGCCCCCCGTTTCTTCCCTTTCTATCTGAGCCTCTCGCTGCTGCTGCTGGTGTTGCTGCTGGCGCGGCTGGTGGCGCCCTTCCAGGGCGGCCTCAGTATGGAGCCCCATGTCGAGCGGCTGGTGGGCGGCGTGCTGGCGAGCCCCGGCTTCTGGGCCGACGCCGCGCTGTTTGCCCTGGGCCTGCTGACCGTGCATATCGCTTTCGCGGCCGGCCTGTGGCTGGCCAGCGCCGGCTGGCTGGCGGCCCTGGATGCACCCAGGCGCACCCTGCGGCTGATCCAGCTGTTGCTGGTGGCGCTGGCGCTGCTGGCGGTATTCATCCTCAATACCCGCTGGTTTCCGCTGGTGCCCAGTGCCTTTCTGCGCCGCGCCCCCGGCCTGGTGGAGGGGCCGGTGCTGATGGCCATCGGCGGGTTGTTTGCCGTATCCCTGCTGGTCAGCCTGGCCTGCTGGGCGCGGCGGCGGGGGGCATGGCTGGCGCCCGCGGCGGTGGGCCTGGGCCTGGCGGCCATCGCCGCCCTGGGGCTGTGGACGCCGCCGGCCACGGGCGGCGGGGCGGTCGGCTCCCGGGACCCGACCAAACCCAATATCCTGCTGATTGGCGTGGATTCCCTGCGCCCGGACGAGACCGGCTTGGTCAACGGCCACAGCCGCCTCACCCCCAATATCGATGCCTTCCTGCGCGAGGCGCGGCTGTTCGACACCGCCTACACGCCGCTGGGCCGCACCTTCGGCGGTTGGATGGCGGCCCTCACCGGCCGTGAGCCCATCAACAGCGGCGCCCGCGAGAACCTGATCGGCAACGACCGGGTCAGCCGCGACGCCACCCTGGGCCACTGGCTGCAAGCGCTGGGCTACCGCTCGGTACTGGCCATGGACGAGCGCCATTTCAGCGCCGTCGACGAGAGCTTCGGGTTCGACGCCGTGGTAGGGCCAAAGCATGGCGTGCTCGACCTGCTGATCAGCTACTTCGACCATCCGCTGGTCAACCTGGTCTCCCACCGCCCCATCGCCGAGCACCTGTTTCCCTACCTGTACCTGAACCGCGGCCGGCCCTACAACTACGACCCGCAGGCCTACACAGACGCGGTGCTGGCGGAACTGGCCGAGGGCGGCGAGCAGCCGCTGTTCCTGGCGCTGCACTTCCTGCTGCCCCACTACCCCTATGTCTCCAATGCGGTCGATGAGCTGGATGACATGGAGTTCCATCCCCAGGGTGACCGCCGCTATCACTACTTCTACCGCATGCTGCTCAAGCAGGCCGACCGCCAGTTCGGCGACCTGATGGCCGGGCTGGCGGAACAGGGCCTGCTCGACAACACCCTGGTGGTGCTGCTCTCCGACCACGGCGACAGCTTCCTGCTGGAAAGGGATATTGCCCAGCCCGGTACCGATTCCGAAATCGTGGTGGAGACCAATACGATCGGCCACGGCACCAATGTGCTCAGCCAGGGGCAATATCGGGTGATGCTGGCGCTGCGCGGCTACGGCCTGCGCGGGGAGGGCGCCGGCCGGGTCGCGGTGCTGCCGGCGCGTAATCCGCAGACGGTATCGCTGATCGACATCGCCCCCACGGTCGCCGACCTGCTGACCGGGGCCGGCGCCCTGACCGCGCCCTGGCCGGGCATGGACGGCCATTCGCTGCTCGGCCCCATACCGCCGGAGCGGGGTATCTACCTGGAATCCGCGCTCACCTCCATGGCGCTGATGCAGAGTGACATCGACGAGCGGCAGCTGCTCTCGGAAACCGCGCGCTACTACATGGTGAACGCCGCCGGCAAGGTAGTGATGCGCCCGGATCTGATCGACGCCACCATCGCCACCAAGTTGCGCGCCGTGGTGCGCGGGCACTGGTTGCTGAGCATGTCGCCGGTGCTCAAGGACGAGTTGATTCTGCTCGATACCGCGGAAATGGTGTGGTGGCCGGCCACCGAGGCGCCGGAAGACGCGCCCTGGAAGGCGATGCTCGGCGACATGTGCCGCCATTACGACGGCGACCCGGGGTTCGATCATTACGGCCTGTGCGGGCGGTTGTTGGCCGCGGCGCCGGTTGCCAACAACCCGTAGGATAAGGGTGCCGGGAGGGTAAGCGCAGCGCATCCGCTGCCACGGCGCCGGTGGCTGCTGCCGCCTTCGGTGGATGCGCCTGCGGCTTATCCACCCTACGAGGTGGCGGGCCGTTGTAGGTTGTTGCAGGCCGGAAGCGACGGGCGCATCCGGCAAAATATCCGCCGAACGCACTCGACGAAGGACCGCCATGAAACTGATCATCCAGATCCCCTGCTACAACGAGGCCGAGGCCCTGCCCGTCACGCTCGCCGCATTGCCGCGCGCGGTCGAGGGTTTCGACACCGTGGAATGGCTGGTGATAGACGACGGCAGCACCGACGGCACGGCGGAGGTAGCCCGCGCCCACGGCGTCGACCACGTCGTCCGCCATCCCCACAACCAGGGCCTGGCGCGCGGCTTCATGACCGGCCTCGACGCCTGTCTGGCGCGCGGCGCCGATGTCATCGTCAACACCGACGCCGACAACCAGTACAACGCCGACGACATTCCCCTGCTCACCGCGCCCATCCTGGCCGGTACCGCGGAAATCGTGATCGGCGCGCGGCCGATCGCGGCCATCGAGCACTTCTCGCCGGCCAAGAAATTCCTCCAGCGCCTGGGCAGCCGGGTGGTGCGCATGGCCAGCAAGTCCAACGTCCCAGATGCGCCCAGCGGCTTCCGCGCCTGGTCGCGGCAGGCCGCGCAATGGATGATGGTGTTCAACGACTACACCTACACCCTGGAAACCATCATCCAGGCCGGGCAGCGCAACATGGCCGTCGCCTCGGTGCCCATTCGTGTCAACGGCGAACTGCGCCCCTCGCGGCTGGTGAAGAGCATTCCCTCTTACATCCGCCGCAGCATCGTCACCATCATCCGCATCTTCGTCATCTACCGGCCGTTCCGCTTCTTCGGCACCATCGGCCTGCTGCTGTTCGGCACCGGCTGCCTGCTCGGTTTGCGGTTTCTGTATTACTACCTGTCCGGCGACGGCGACGGCCACCTGCAATCGGTCATCCTCGCCGGCGCCCTGCTCACCATCGGCTTCCAGAGCATTCTGATTGCCTTCGTTGCCGACCTGCAGGCCGCCAACCGCAAGCTGCTGGAGGAGATCCGCTTCCGGGCCCGGCAAACCACGCTGGACCGGGATCAGTCGTAGGGCGCGGATGCCTCTCAGGCTCGATAAGCGCAGCGCATCCGGCGCGATATCAAAAGACAGGAGACGATCGCTTGACCAGAAAGAACGGGTACCGGGCACGGCGGGCGTTGTTGATCGCCGCGCTGATTTTCTATCCGATTGTGGCCCTTACCGGACCACGCCAGGGAAGAGCCGAGTTCTACCCATTCTTCTCCTGGAATCTTTTTTCCAGATCGACCGATAAAGTGGGCGATGCGGTTGTCGTCGTCCACGAAATCGACGGCGAGCAGTTTCCCGATCCCGCGCTGTTCTTCGATCTTGGCGACTACTTTTCTGCTGCGAAACGGCAAGATATCCGCCTCGGAAAGATGTTGGACAACCTTGTCGCCGCGGAAGTCTCGGGGAACCGAGCATTGAGCGACAAGCTGTCCCAGGTAATCGAAAACACCTATCTCGCGGAAGCCAGGCAGGCGAAATACGCTGTTGCAGTGATCTACTATCACCCGATCATAAGATATAAGACGGGAAGGATTGAGCATATGGTGATCGTGAAACAGGGAGAAAAAGGCTAGTGATCCAAGCGTTTCGATTTGTCCGAAAATCGATCTACGGACCTTGTTACGGAGTCTGTCAAGATAGTTGTCCGATGATTCATGCGGAATGTCGTTCCACGACTTCAGCCGGTGCCGCC